>JANYAS010000063.1 GCA_025361205.1 Holophagaceae bacterium | reverse complement strand
GGGCCCAGGACAATCCCCCTACAAAGCCGTGACGCTTATCACACGATTTCTTGGTCGTTTTTAAGGTGGTTTTAAGGTTCACTCTCCACATTGTTCCTATCGAGGTCTTCAAACCAGCACCCCTGGCAACCGACCCCGAGCTGAACCCTCACCCCCCCTTCCTTTCACCCCCCCTCAAGGAGAACGCCATGAAGCGTGTTCTGTTCCTTCTCGCCGCCAGCACCTTCGTGCTCAGCGCCGCGGGCCACATCCAGGTCACCAAGCACAACCTGAGCATCAACTCGGGTGCGTACACCACCTCCCCCAGCGCGGAAACGCAGATCTGCAAGTTCTGCCACACCCCGCACGGCGCGGCCACCCTTAGCGGCACCGGCAGTGCCCTGAAGCTCGTCCAACTCTGGGGCCACAACAGCACCGTGTCGACGGTCTTCGGCACACCGAGCACTGACAATGGCGGCGCCTCCACCTTCGCCTGCCTCTCCTGCCATGACGGCACGGTGGCCATCAACAACAACAGCAACGTCGTCACGGCCGAGGGCGGAGACATCGCCCATCTGGGTGCCATGAATGTCACCGATGCCTTCCTTGCCGACGGCATCATGATCATGAAGAAGGACAACAAGGAAGCCACCCATCCCGTGAACATTAACTACACCCCCTATCAGATCGCTGGTTACCTGAATGACCCCGTGCTCTGGACGGCCACTACTGGCAAGCCCCGCCTCTTCAACGGCACCACTAACCCCACCGATAAGTATGTCCAGTGCTCCTCCTGCCACACGGTGCACGGCGATGCTGACAACGTCTACCCCGCCCTCCTCCGCGCCTCCATTGACGGTTCGGCCCTCTGCCTGATGTGCCACAAGAAGTAGTTTTGTCTTGAACGCCCGAATCGGAGCGGGGAAGGGGTTCGCCCCTTCCCCGCTTTGTTATGACCTCTTGTGATTAATGACCACTGAATCTCTTGTTATCGTTTGTGGTTTGCTGACCATGAGATTCCTCCCCGGTTGCCTCCTGTTGCTGGTGCCCATGGCTCTGGGTGCCCAGGAGATGGTGACCCTGAACCAAAGCCTGTCCATGGGCCTGAACGCCAGCCAGGCCCGGGCGGACGATTCGATTTCCCGCAGCTCCACCGTGCAGACGGACTACCGCTTCGACCTGGGCCTGCCCATCGTCGCCTACCGTCTCGGTGCCCTGAACCTGGGGGGCGATCTGGGCTGGGTGCGGCAAACCAACGATGGCCACAGCGACTCGGCCCTGACCCTGAGCACCATCGGCCTCGGTGGGAGCCTCTTTCCCTACCAGCCCTACCACGTCAGCTTCGACTACGCGCACATCACCAATCCCGATCTGTTCAGCAGCGGGAAGGCCAGCTCCGACACCTGGGGTCTGGGCCTGGCCTACCATGGCCCCATCGTCCAAAGCCTGCGAATGGCCTACCGGCAGGGCACCTCCTCCGGCACCACCCGGGGCGGCTTCTCCTCCTTTGGCCTGGCGGACGACCAGCACCGCGGCAACACCGACCTCCGCTTCCAGGGGGACTGGCTGGAGGCCAACAACGGCGGCCTCCTCTGGCGCAACACCACCCTGGCGGCCAGTGCGTCCACCAACCTTTCCAAGGACTGGTACTTCCTGAACAACCTGCATTCCCAGACCAGCCAGGGCAGCAGTCAGACCCAGTTCACCTCCAACCTGATCGGCCGCGCCGGGGGCTGGACCGCCCTGACCTCCCTGAATTCGGGCTACGACGAGGCCTCCAACCAGAGCAGCCGCACCCTGGGGTTAGGCCAATCCCTGGCCCACACCTGGGGGCGCCTCTCCGGGTTCACGACGCTGGGGTTTGCCACCGCCTCCGCCTCGGGCGAGGCACCCGCCGCCCCCCCCGCGGCCCATCTGTCCCTGGGAGCCGTCTACAAGCTCACCCAGGACTGGTCGGTACTGGGTGATGTGAGCGGCGGCTGGACCGGATCGCGGGAGGCACTCGGGCCCGCCACCGGCCCCACCACCAGCCCCGCGGGCCAGCCCCGCACCCTCCACGCGGGCCTCAACTGGGGCGGGGAGCTCGTGGACCAGCTGCAGCAGGCCCTGTTCTACTGGACCAACCTGCGCTTCCAGCGCCGCCTGGAGGAAGACTACCCGCCGGGCTACCTGTCCCCCGAGGTGACCCAAATCATGCTGCGGCGCCGCCGGGAACAGAGCGGCAAGATGACCTTCGCCACAGACATCTACCGGTCGGACAACGACCTGGGGCATCAGACCTGGTACCGAGTGCGCGGGGGCCTGAACCTGGGCACCGGCCTCATGGTTCAGACCCAGGGCGACCTGCGGAAGGATGAAAGCTTCAGCGATGCAAGCACTCAAAGGAAAGAACAGAACCTCACCCTGTACGGCGTCCAGCGGCTGGGCCGGGATTCCCTGTCCTTCAACTATGGCTATTCCCAGAGCAGCCAAACAGCCCAGGGGGGGTCTAACGGGCCACCCTCCAGCACGTCCACCACCTACGCCGTGGGCTACAGTACCTTCCTTGCCAATGTGCCCCTGACTACCTATCTCATCCGAAGCATCGACGCCACGGGGCTGGTCACCAACAACCTCTCCGCCTTTACCAGTGCGGTGTACGGCAGGGTGCAGTTCCGGATCACCTATCAGCACGGCTGGCGCAGCAACGGCTCGCGCGGGGACCAGATCAGCCTCAACCTGGCCAGGGCCTTTGATACCATTGCCTTGTGGGGGGGGCAGGACAATTGAAGCGTCACGAGCGCGGGTTCAGCAGCTGGGCGCAGCGGCTTCCAGGCACCTCCACGAGGCCCAAGCGGGGGCCGGGGTTGGTCCTGGTGCTAAGCCTCTGCCTGGGGCTTGGGGCCCCGGCGGTGCAGGCTCAGTCCAAGGCCCGGTTGGCGCCCAGCGCCCAGGCCCGGGCGGCCCACCAGGATTGCCGCATGTGCCATGGTTCCCACGAGACCCTGAGCCTGGCCAGGTCTGGCCCGGGTAAGGCCTTGAAACCACTCCCGTTTTCGAAGATGGATTCCAACTGTCTGCTTTGCCACCAGGGGCCAGCGGTCCCCATGGTGGATCAGGGCGCCAGCAAGCTGCCCATGTGGACGGGCACAGGCTCCAGCCACATCGATGGCCCCTTCCTGGACCGGGCCAAGAGCTACGCCCGGGTGGTGGATCTCGGGCCCAACCGGAAGGCCCTGCTTAAATCCCAATGCACAGGCTGCCACGATCCCCACGCCAAGGATCGCCCGGCCTACCTGGTGTCCCGGGCCTTCGACGCCTTCGGCAAGCCCCTGAAGGAGCGGCCCACCACCGTGGCCCAGATCTGTTTCGCCTGCCACGGGGGCTTCCAAGCCGCCCGCAGCCTCCGCACGGTGGGTGACGTGGGGGCCCTGTTCCGGCCCGAGGCCGTCTCCGCCCATCGTCCCGGGGCCCAGGCCCAGAGGCGGCAGGATCTCCCCAGCCTGCGGGCGGGCCTGTTCAAGGGCACCCTCGACTGCACGTCCTGCCACGACAACCCCAATTCTGCGGGCCCGCGGGGGCCCCATGGTTCGACCTATCCGCACCTGCTGAAGGCCCCCTTCGGGCGGGAGGCCGACGTGGCCACCTTCGGCAGCCGAGGGGATGACCTGTGCCTCTCCTGCCACGACCGCACCTCCATCCTGGGCAATCAATCCTTCCCCTGGCACGCCCAGCACATCGGGGGTTTCACGGCGGCCACGCGGCAGCCCGCCGCCGGTGCCCTGCGGTCCGTCCCCAGCCCCGGCCCAAATTTCGCGCGAGCTGTGGGTCGGTTGCAGCCCTGGGCCGGTCTCGCGCCCAGTGGGGGCCTGGGCAAGCCCACCGCCTGCGCCACCTGCCATGATGGCCACGGCTCCACCCGGTACCCGGCCCTCATGGCCTTCGACACGGCCGTGGTGTCCCGCGCGTCAGTGGGCGTCATCGACTATCAGCGCACGGGCCTGGGCCACGGCTCCTGCACCCTCAGCTGCCACGGCTACGATCATGTGCAGACGCGCTACTGACGTTTTTTAACCCTCACCTTCACGAAGGATGCTTGCCATGTCTCTGCTGATTCGACGATCCCTGACCCCGCTCTTGGTGGTTGCGGCCCTCTTCTCCTCCCTGGCCTGTCGCAAGGCTGCGAAACCCGTGGCCGTGGTGGAGGGTCAGGCCATCACCCAGGAGGCCTATAAGCTCTACCTGTCCCAACGGCCGCAGGGAACCGACCCCACGGCGGCCCTCGACGACCTGGTCCGCCTGGAGATCGCCTGGGCCCAGGCGGAGCGCACGGGCCTGCTCAAGGGCGCAGACTGGCAGGAGGCTGGTGCGAAGATTCGGCGCCAGGTGATCACCAAGGCCTACCTGCAGTCCCTGCCCGGAATAGCCGCGCCCTCCGAGGACGTGGTGCGGGGCGCCTTCCTATCCCACAACGAGGAACGCCATGTGTTCCACCTGCTGGTACGCAACGAGCAGACCGCCGTGGCCGCGCGGAAGCGGCTGGAGCAGGGCGAGGCCTTCGAGAAGGTGACCGTCGAGTTGTCCGTGGATCCCAGTGCCGCGCAGAACAAGGGGGACCTGGGCTGGATCACGCGCAACTCGGTGGTGCCTGAGTTCGCCAAGGAGGTCTTTGCCGCCAAGGTGGGCAGCCTCTGCGGGCCCTTCAGCACGGAATTCGGCTGGCACGTGGCCCTGGTAAAGGAGCACCGTGCTGCGGGGCTCGAGGCGTTCGAAAAGAACAAGGGCAGCCTCATGGCTCAGGCCCGAGAGATGGCCCTGAAGCCCGTGCGTGAGGACGCGGTGAAACCGTTGCGGGGCAAGTACCCGGTGAAGGTGGATGAGGGTGTGCTCTCCCTCCAGCCTTCGGCCGCTTCCGCCGAGGCGGATGGCAACAAGGTGGTGGGCAAGGTGGATGGCGAGCCCATCAGCCTGCGCGATCTACTGGCGTTTATCAAAGAGTCCATGGGCCCCGGCGGCATGGATCATGGGCAGAATGCCGCCACCCGCAGGCGGTTCCTGGAGCTGCTGGCGGACGAATACCGGCTGGAGGCCGCCGCCAAGCAGGCGGGGCTTCCCAAGCGGCCCGACGTGCAGGCGAGCCTCTGGCTGACCCAGCGCCGGGCGGTGAAGAACGGCTTCGGCCGGGATTACCTCCTCAAGCTGAAGCCCACCGATGTGGACCTGCTCGCCTATCATCAGGCCCACGGCGACCAGTTCAAAGGTATTGGAGCGGTGAAGGTGTACCTGCTGGTGGCCTCCAACCCCGCGGCCGCAGGCAAGGCGGCTGATGAGGCAAGGAAAGGCGCGGCCTGGAAGACCCTGGTGGCGCGCTACGCCAATCAGGAGTCCACCGGCAAATGGGATCCGGGGTTCCTGGCGGTAGCGGACCTGAAGAAGGTGCTGTCCCCCGATGCGGTGAAGGCCCTTTCCCTGGCCCCGATAGAAACCGTGATTGGCCCAGTGGATGGGCCAGAAGGCCCCATGCTCTTCAAGATACTGGACCGCAAGGTGGGCGAAATCATGCCCCTGGAGCAATGCCGCGAGGAGGTGCGAATGGCGTACCTGGGGGCCTCGCAGGAGACCCTGCTGCAGACCTACCTGGATGGTGAGGGGCGGAAGGATCTGAAGATCAAGGTCTACCCGGAAAACTTGAAACCCTAATCTCAATTCCGGCGGCTTTGCTACCGATACACCTGGGATAGGCAATCGCAACCCCTGGCCGTAAAGGTCTGCAAACCATGCAACAGGCCCGCCCTCGCTTTAAAAGAAAATTCTCCCTTCGCTGGCGGGGACGTCGCTGGTACGACCCTAACGAGCGCAAGGTGCTCTGGTCGAGCCTCTGCTTCATCCTCGTGACCGCCCTGGTGCGGTTGTTGATCGTGGGTGATCTCCTCCTCTATCCGACGCCCCTGGCCGCCAAGATCGCCCCGTCCCGGGGCCTGTCGGGCACGGCCCACGATCTCAGTGCCACGGGTTTGAACCATGTGACCGCCTCGAAGGAAGTCTGCATCTTCTGCCACACCCCCCATGACAGCCCCGAAGGCATCAAGGGGTCCGTCCCCATCTGGAACCATGCGACGACCTCTCAGCAATTCCTCGTCTACTCCAGCCCTGATCTCAAGGGCATCATCGACGCGCAACCCGTGGGGCCCAGCCTCGCCTGCCTCTCCTGCCATGACGGAACCTTGGCCATGGGCGCCATCCACGAGCTTCCCATCGGTGGCGGTCAGGACGACTACTCGCAGGCTACCGGTGGCGTGAATACCACGACGGGGCTGATGGAGGGCACCGGCCGGATCGGTCGGAATCTTTCCTCGGTGCATCCCATTTCCATTGCCTACCGGGACGATCTGGACAAAAGCCTGCGGCCGCCCTCGGAGCTCCAGGGTGTGCACCTCTATCCCTCCAACGTCCGGGGTGCCAAGGTGCAGTGCGGTTCCTGTCACGATCCCCACAACTTCGGCATCAAGGGCAGCACGGCCCCCTTCCTGCGCGTCACCAAAGAGGGGTCCACACTCTGCCTGAGTTGCCACCTGATGTAGGGGGTACTCCAACATTCGTGCAAGGGGGGGCCAGCTGTGACCAAGTCACCCCAAACTCGGCCTCCACGCTAGGGTTCAGGCTGGTTGATGGGTCCTGAGCCATTCCTTTAGGGCTCGGTCGATGCGGGTTTGCCAGCCATCACCAGAGGCGCGGAAGGATTCCACCACATCTCGAGAAAGACGGATGGAGACCAACTCCTTCGTCGGGGTCTTTTGGGGACCGCGCACGCCGAGCTTGTGCAACAGAGATGAAGGCAGCGCTTCGCGGGCAGGAAGGGCCTTTTTGAAGTCTGCCGCTGTCCATTCGGGATTCTCGGCGTCGGTCAGGTCAGGGGTTGGCTTTCGCTTGCTCATATCGTCTCTCCTCTCTCTGGTTCACTTTCCGGAAACTGATCACTCGGATACCAGCCTGGGTCTCAGTGAAAACCAAGGCGTGAAGCCGTTCTCCCATGAACCCGATGGCTCGGTAGCGGGTCTCTCCGTAGTCAATCCGGTCGTCGACGACGATCTAGGCCGTTGCAAATTCAAACTCCGCTGCCCGCTCAAAGGACAGCCCACGAAGCTCGATGTTCTGGGTGTTCTTGGTAGGGTCGAACGAAACTTCCATGGCTTAATTGTATTTACAAAAAAGGCAAAGTCAAGGGGCTCGGTCTAGATTCTCCGTGGCACCCCAGTCCCCTGGTGTGCATCCCTGATGCCTTTGCCATCGCATCGATGAGTACCGGTGGCGTGAATACCACGACGGGGCTGATGGAGGGCACCGGCCGGATCGGTCGGAAGCTTTCCTCGGTGCATCCCATTTCCATTGCCTACCGGGACGATCTGGACAAAAGCCTGTCCGATCGCCTTTCGCGCGCCCGCAGGGCGATTCGCGTCCTTTCGCGGTTCAAGGTTTTCAGGCTGAGTCTGATTGGTAACCAGGCACCAATATTCATGGGGTTCTTGGTGCCCTTGGTGCTTTGGTGGTGAAGTTGCCTTTTCTTTCGTCCTGAACGCTCGTTGGCGTGAAACAACCCGGGAGTGATCCCGCATGGTTGTCATGGACGAAGGTCAAGCTCCACGTACATGAAGAGGAAATGCGAAACGACCTCGAGGTGGGGTGAGTTGGCCTACAACAGCTGCCCGGTGAACAGAATGGGGCAGGAGCCACCATCAAACCATATGGAAAAATTTGATTTTCTTTGCGGAGATTTGCGACCCTCTAAGTATCCTTACCGTCAGGTCACTAATTTTTTCGGTCCTGGATTATAGGGGGCGCCATTGTTCGATTGTGAAACACACATCGCAATACGCAGATCCGCCCGAATCATGATCGTGGTGATGGCGGGTGTGGTGAGCCTTCCCGCCACGCCCATCAAGGGGTCTAAGCACGACCTAAGCAGCAACAGCACGCCGGGATCCACGCAGGTGTGCCTGTTCTGCCATACCCCCCACAATGCCAACATCAATCTCGGATCAGCCAAAGTGCCCCTATGGAACCGCTATGTGGATACCGCCAAGGTCTACACGGTCTACACCAGCAGCAGTCTCATCAATACGCCCGGAAGGCCTGGCTCGACCAGATCTGCGGTTTGTCTTGGTTGCCACGACGGAACCCTAGCCACGGCCACGGTGCTTGGAAACACCGTCTCTGATAAACACGAGCTGCTGAACACGCCCACAGGCGATGCTGAGGCGGATTTTGGAGAGAACTGCCTGAGATGCCACACCTCCCGGTATGGCGGGACGAATACCGTTAGGGGGGGGTCAAATTCGGGACCAATCTGAACAGCATGCATCCCATTGCCATTTCCTACCCGACTTCGACCCAGAGTTCGGATTATCGAATCCCTCCTGATGCAAAGAATGGATGGCCGGACATCTTGCTCTTCAACGGCCGAGTGGAGTGCAGCAGCTGCCATTCGGTGCATAACCCCGCCATATCCCCCTTCCTCCGCAAATCCAACAATGCTTCCGTGCTCTGCTTGAGCTGCCACATCCAATAGAAGCTTTGTCCTGCGCAAAGAGGGCGCCGTTCGGCGCCCTCTTTGTTGCTTCGTCTAAGAGATCAGGGGTGATTGGCGGGGGCAGCCGAGGGTTTTTCACCCTCCTTGTAGATGCGACTGGTGAAGTAAATGGTGGGGAAGGTGCGCTTCAGGGAGGGACTATTGAAATCCTTCATGGGCATGTCCGCGGGGATCATGACCTTGTCACCCACCTGCACCTTGAACTGGGAAGCGGCGGCCCAGATCTCTTCCTTGGCGGTCTTGACACGCACGTAAGTGTAGTTGGAGGCGTCGATGGTCTCGAGGACGGTGCCGGTGAGCATGGCTTCGGCCGGCGCGGGTTGGGAGACCGGCGTTGCGAGGGCTTCCGGCTTGGCCGCTTCGGATTTTTTGCATCCGAAGGTTAGGGCAGTCAGGGCCGCAGCACAGAGCAGGGTGATGGGGTTGAGTTTCATGGGTTCCTCACTGGCAAGTAGGGTAAGTGGTAAGGGGGACGGAGTGCCGGCCGGGAAAGGCCGGCGGTCGAAGGATCATTAATGACAATCAGTACATCCATTGTTGTTCTGGAGCTTGGGTTGGTTGGAGAAATGGGGTCCGTGGCAGGAGAGACAGCTCATGGGTTTGCCGTTTCGGGGGTCCTTCTTGCCGCTGGTGGGATGGTTTACATAGGGGTGATCGACGGCCTTCTGCTTGTGGCAGCCGAGGCAGGCCTTCTGAATCTCGCCCCTGGGAAAGCCCTTGGATTCGCCTCCGTGGGATGTGTGGCAAGTGGAACACAGGCCCTCCATGACGGGCTTGTGCCGGGAGGTGGCTTTTTCCGCGAGGACGCGTAGGCCTTCGTGGCACTTGAGGCATAGATCCTTGGGGTTTCCTGCCAACAAGGAGGGGCGAGCCGAGGCATGGGGAACATGGCAGGTCATGCACTTGCCTGCGACGACCGGTGGATGGGGATAGGCCATTTTCGCTGCGGCGGCGACCTTGTCGTGGCACATGAAGCAGAGGTCGGGCTGCGGCGTATTCAAGCCAAAAGGTTTCCCTGGCGTGGGCTTGTCATGGCAGGTATCGCAGGCGCCCTCGGCCACGGGTGGGTGGGCCGTGCCCTTCAGCATGCCGCCGCTGTTGGAGCCATGGGGGTCATGGCAGGTCACGCATTGACGGGCTTCAACGGCGTAGCCCTTGTGCTTGGGCTGGAGTTCCTTCGCGTCGTGGCAGGTGACGCACAGTTCTTCGACGGGGCTGACCAGGCCCTTGGCGAAAGGCCCTGTGTGTGGCAGATGGCAGCTCAGGCAGTCCCCCGAGGCTGCGGGTGAGTGGGGGTGTTTGGATTGGATTTTTTCTTGGATGGCCGTATGGCAGCCAAGGCAGAGCACCTCTGGCTTTGAACGCAGTAGGCGTTTCTCGGCGGAGGCGTGGGGTGCATGGCACTGCCGACAGGCGTTCTCGTCATAGGGTTTGTGGACCCATGCTGCCTTTGAGGGGTCGGGTTTGACATGGCAATCGGCACAGACGCCGCTTTGCGGTTTAGTCAGGAGGGCTTCCTGCCGGGAGGCGTGGGGGCGGTGACAGGCCGTGCATTTCCCATCCTTGAAGGGTTGATGCTGGGCCTGCCCTTCCTTGGGCTTGATACCGTCGTGGCACATCATGCAAAGGTCCGGGACCTTTTCAGTGAGATCGAGCCCGCCCTTTTGATTGGGCGTGGTGTGGCAGCCGTCGCAACCTTCCACAAAGGGGGGATGGCTGTTCGCCAGGAAGAGCCCCTTTCGGGTGGAGTTGTGAGGATCGTGGCAGTTCGTGCACTCCACGCCCTTAAGGGTGGCGCCCTTGTGCTTGGTTTGAAGCCCCTTGTCGGCGATATCGTGGCAATTCAGACAAGTTTCGTGCACGTTGGGGGTGCGCAGCAGGGAGGGGCCCGCCTCCGAGTGGGGGCCGTGACAGGTGGTGCAGGTGCCTTCCTCCACGGGCGAGTGGCCGAACTGGAAGGTGTCCTTGCGTTCATGGCAGCGGTAGCACATATCCGGTTGCGGGAACTTCAAGAGTTTGGGGGCGTCGGCCCCGTGGGGGTCGTGGCAGGCAAGGCAGGAGTCCTTGTCCTTGAGGGCCACGTGATCATGTCCCTTCCCGGTGAGGTTGCCGTGGCAGGAGGTGCACATCTTCTCAATGCCACTCTTCAGGAACTTGGGTTCGGGGCCGCCATGCGACAGGTGGCAGGCGCTGCATTGCCCATTCTTGACGGGAGCGTGCAGCTGCTTCCGTTCGAGGATGGCGCTGTGACAACCGCCGCACAGTTCGGACTGGCCTTTCCGGAGCAGGGCGGGGCGGTCGGCGGCATGGGGGGAGTGGCAGGCGGAGCACTGGCCTTCCTTCACGGGGAAGTGGGGTAACTTCACCTCCGACTTGTCGCCGTGACAGGCCTGGCAAAGTTTTTCCGGAGGTCTCTTCAGCACATGGGCGTTGGGTTCCGAGTGGGCGCCGTGGCAGGCCAGACAGTCCCCTCCCGCCGCAGGGGGGTGGATGGTGCTGCCCTTCAGGAGCCCGGCATGGCAGGTCAGACAGAGTTTTTCGGCAGGCACCCTCAGCAGCTTCGCCTGGGTTGAGTGGTGGGGCTTGTGACAGTCCCCGCAGCTGCCCGCCTCGAAGGGTGGGTGGACGGAGTCACCCTCCTTCACAGGGCTCACATGGCAGTCCGAGCAGAGGCTGAGGATAGGTTTCCGAAGCAGCCCCTTGGTGTTGGACGCGTGAGCCGCATGGCAGTCGAGGCATTTCCCGGCCTTGACCGGGGCATGGGGATGGCCACCCGCTGGAAGGGCCTCATGACAGGTGAGGCAGAGGGCCGGAGGCTGATCGACGAGAGGGGCTACGCCTGCCTTGGTCGCCGTGTGGCAGTTCGAGCAATCACGGGTGGAAAAGGGTGCATGCTGCTGATCACGAAGCATGCCCTTTGCCGCTGAGCCATGGGGGTCGTGGCAAGGCAGACAGCTGGACGGCTTGAGTGTCATTCCGGCATGGGCCGACTTGAGGGAGCCGAGGTCGTGGCAGGCTTCGCACAGTTCTGCGGGCTTCGATTTCAGCAGGCGTCCTGTGCTGGAAGGATGGGGCTGGTGACAGGCGAGACAATCGTCCTTGGCGGCGGAGTGGGGATGGGCGAGGCCAAGCCGCGCCTTGATCGGCTCATGGCAGGAAAGACAAAGGTCCTGTGTGGGTTTGAGGAGGAGGTTCTTGCGTCCACTGTCGTGGGCCGCATGGCAGGTCAGGCATGCCTTCTGATTCTCGAACTGGTGGGCCGCCAGCTCGCCTGCGGCGGGCTTAAGTGCCTTGTGGCAAATCTGGCACAGCCCCCGACCACCGTTCCCGTGCAGGATATTTGCGTTCGCACCGCCATGATCCTGGTGGCACCACTTGCAGCGGCCCTGCTGGAGGGGCTTGTGGGCGGTGGGGGAGGCGGGTTGGGCGGCGGAGTTGGCGTGGCAGCTGGCGCAAGCCTTCTTGGGCCCTTCGGCGCCCCGGACGGGCAGGGCCCCGGCCAGGAAGGCCGCGAGCAGGAGCACCCGGAGGGGAAGACGCATGGGCACGGGGGGAGGAGGGGTTCGGAACCGCGGCAGGATGGGCGCGGAAGGCCATGTCTGGACAGGCTTCTGGAAGCCTTCCTGCATTGTGGATCTAGAGGGGATAAATATCCAGGAATGGCCCCCCCACGAGGTCAGAAGTGTGACGAATGCCGCCCCGCTGCTTCCTAGCCAACCGGCGATTCAATTGTTTCGAGATGTTGGGGTGGTTTGAAAAAAACGATCACAGGAATCAAAAAAATAACTACCATTAGGTCGTTAACAAATCAGCTTCTCTTGTATTTATTGGATGATCCTATGACGAAAACCAACCTTGGCTTTCCGTGTGCCTGCGTATGGGTTTGGGTGAGCATGATGGCCTCTTCGGCCAACCTCTTCGGAGCTGGCATCAAAGGCTCGAAGCATGACCTGAGCAGTACCAGTTCGGGGGGCTCAAGTCAGGTTTGTCTCTTCTGCCACACGCCCCATTGGGCGAACAACACCTTGGGACCAGCCTTCGCTCCATTATGGAACCGCTATGTAGATACGACCGTTGTGTTCACCGTCTACTCCAGCGCCACCATGATTTCTACGCCGGAGAACCCGTCCCAAGGCCCCTCGGCCGTCTGCCTTGGCTGTCACGATGGGACCCTCGCCAGGGCCACGGTCTATGGTATCACCGGCGATGAGAAGCACAGCCTCATCAACAAGCCCGCGGGGGGCGCCAGCGCGAAGTGCCAGAAGTGCCATCCGGGGCATTCCGCGGGCAACTATTACGCCTCTGGCATCATGATGGGCAGAGATCTGCGCAAAATGCACCCGATCTCCATGCTCTACCCCACAACGATGGAATCCGAATTCCTCGCCCCGCTGGACGCGAAGAAGGGCTGGTCCGATGTCAAGCTCTTCAATGGTCGGGTCGAATGTAGCTCCTGCCACAGCGTGCATGACCCTGCGATCAGCCCCTTCCTACGAAAATCCAACAATGGCAGTGCGCTCTGCCTGAATTGCCACATCCAGTAAGGGCGGCCGTCTCCAGCAGGGCTCAGCCCTTCCGCCAGCCCACGGTGCCGTCCTTGCGGTCTTCGAGCACGATGCCCATGGCCTTCAGCTGATCGCGCACGCGATCCGCCTCGGCCCAGTTCTTCGCGGACTTGGCTTGGCTGCGGGCCTCGATGAGCGCTTCCACCTCGAGATCGAGGCTGGCGTCTTCGTGGGGCCAGGCGGCGAAGATGCTGTCGGCCTCGTCCAGGAAGGCCAGCACGGCGTCCCGTTCTTCGCGGGTGAGGGCGACATGATCATCCTGGGCGTTGAGGTCGCTGATGAGCGTGAAGATTGCCGCCAGGGCCTCGGGGGTGTTCAGGTCGTCGGCCATGGCGGCCCAGAACGCCTCGCGGGCCAGCTCCAGGCGGGCCAGGGGGGCTTGGGCCTCCTTCCAGGGGCCGCCGCCGGCCTGGCCTTCGCCCTCCATGCGCTGGCGGAAGGCGCGGATGCGCTTGAGGGAATTCTCCGCGGCCCGCAGGCCCTCGAAGCTGAAGTTCAGCACCTTGCGGTAGTGGTTGCTTTGGATGGCGTAGCGGAAGGCCACGGGATCCGCGCCCTTCTGGATCAGGTCGCGCAGGGTGTAGAAGTTTCCCAGGCTCTTGGACATCTTCTGGCCTTCGACCATGAGGAATTCGCCATGCACCCAGTGGTTCACCCACTGGTGTCCCAGGCAGCCCTCGCTCTGGGCAATCTCGTTTTCGTGGTGGGGGAAGATCAGATCCACCCCGCCGCTGTGGATGTCCACCCGGTCGCCCAGCAGCTCCATGCCCATGGCCGAGCACTCGATGTGCCAGCCGGGTCGCCCCGGGCCCCAGGGACTGTCCCACCAGGGTTCGCCGGGCTTGGCGGCCTTCCACAGCACGAAGTCAGTGGCAGAGTCCCGCTCGTACTCGTCGGCGTCCACGGAGGTCCCGGCCTGCATACCCTCGCGGTCCAGGTGGGCCAGGCAGCCGTACTGGGGCAGCCCGGCAATGCGGTAGTAGACGCTGCCCTCGCGGACGTAGGCCAGTCCCTTGGCCTCGAGGGCCTGCACCAGTCGGATCATGTGGGGAATGTAGGCGGTGGCCTTGGGCAGGTAGTCCGCCCGCTGGACCTGGAGGGTTTCGAGATCCTCCAGGAAGACGGCCGTGAACCGCTCGGTCAGGGCCTGCATGGCCGCATGGCGGGTCTCGTTGGACGCGTCCGCGGGCAGGGCTGCCTGGGAATCGCGGATGATCTTGTCCTCCACGTCCGTGATGTTCATGCAGTGCCGGACGTCATGGCGGGCGGCCTGGAAGGTGCGCTTGAGCAGGTCCTGGAATAGAAATGTTCGTAAATTTCCTATATGTGCGTAGTTGTAGACGGTGGGGCCGCAGGTGTACAACGATAGCTGCC
>JANYAS010000050.1 GCA_025361205.1 Holophagaceae bacterium | reverse complement strand
GGGCCCCCCCCCCCCCCCCCCCGCCGCCAGCTTCCAGCGCTACCTCGGCGACCAGGCTAGATCCATGCAGCTGCTACTGGGTGGCATGAAGGTCGCCGAGAAGCGGGCGGCCCTGGCCCGCATCGCCAGTGGCGAAGCCCGCTACGTGGTGGGCACCCACGCCCTGTTCCAGGAGGCCGTGGGCTTTCACCAGCTGCAACTGGTGGTGGTGGACGAGCAGCACCGCTTCGGGGTGAAGCAGCGCGAGGCGCTGAAGGAGAAGGGCGGGGATCCCCACTGGCTGGTGATGAGCGCCACGCCCATTCCGCGATCGCTGGCCCTGGCAGTCTTCGGGGATCTGGACCAAAGCGTGCTCGACGAACTGCCGCCGGGTCGCCAGCCCATCACCACGAAGTTGCACAAACCCGAATTCGCCGAACGGGCCTGGGAGCAGATCCGGCGGGAACTGGCCGAGGGCCGCCAGGCCTTCGTGGTGAGTCCAAGCATCGATCCCTCCGACGAGGGCAAGGTCCAGCTGCGCGACATCCAGGCCATGGAGGCGCTGCTGCGGGCCATCTTTCCTGAGGTGGCCATTGAGGTGGTCCACGGTCGGCTTAAGGCCGATGACATGGCGGCCCGCATGGGGCGCTTCGTCAGAGGTGAAGCAAATATTCTCCTGGCCACCACGGTGATCGAGGTGGGCGTGGACGTGCCCAATGCCACCGTGATGGTGGTGGACCACGCCGAGCGCTTCGGCCTCAGCCAGCTCCACCAACTGCGGGGCCGCGTGGGGCGCGGGGCGCACCGCAGCCACTTCCTCATGATCAGCGGCTCCGAAACCGAGCGGCTGCAGACCCTGGTGGAGACCCAGGACGGCTTTCGCATCGCCCAGCGCGACCTGGAGCTGCGCGGCCCCGGCGAGTTCTTCGGCGTGAAACAGGCCGGCCTGCCCGAGTTTCAGGTGGCCGACCTCGTGCGCGACCGGGCCCTGCTCCTGCGCTGCCGGGAAGCCGCCGACCGGGCCCTGGTCCTGGGCCTCAGTGAGGCCCAGACCGAGTGGCTGAGGCGGGAACAGGTGAGACTGAAGCTGGCGGACGTGAGCTGAACCAGGCCAGCGGTACGAATTTAAGGTCCATCACCGGCTCCATTCGTTCATTGCATCCATCTCGACCCTGCACGCTGCCGGTACCCCGTGTTTCGACGGTCACAATGCTACGGTGAATCCAGAGGGGTCACCTGATGCTTGATGCCACCGTTTGCGCCGTGCTTGAAGCCGAAGGCCCTGCGACCTTCGTGACGAATGGGCCAGATGGCCCTCACCTCGTGGCGACGTGGCAGAGCTACCTCGAAGCCATCGACGATGCGACCCTTGTGTTTCCCGCCGGGGGCTACCGGGTGACGCAGGCCAATCTCGAACAAAACCCGTGGATCCAGATGGTCATCGGGAGCAAGGGTGGCTCCTCTGGTTTTGCGCTGGGCTTCCGCCTCACGGGGACGGCGGAGCTGCAGTCCGGCCATGCGCTCCACGAGCGGCTGAGGGCGAAGTACCCATGGTGTCGTGCCGCAGTCGTGATGCGCGTGACGGACGTCGAGCGGATTCTCGGCTAGAAAAGGCCCCAGGACCCCGGCCAAATCATTGGCCGAGGGGCCTGGGCTGCAAGCCCACGGGCTGACGGGGGTGGCGAGCGTAGGATCCGGTGTCGCCGTCACCCTTCGAGCCAAAGTAGCGCTTGGCCGCGAGGGTCTGGGGCAGGTGGCGGAGCAGGTGCAGCAGGCTCCGCCGGTGCTGCCAGAGGCGCTCGCCAAAGCGGTGCTGGTAGGCCTTGCTGGTGTAGAACCGCTTGATGTGGGCGTTGTAGATCGCCGTCATCTGTTCCCGGGAGTCGAACCCCTTGGGCAGGAAGACCGGGTTGAGGCAGTTAAGCAGGCGCCAGTCCTCGTTGAATTCGCCCTCGGTGCCCGCCACGCATTCGGCCCATAGGGGCGCCCCATGGAGGGGGCTGAACTTCGTGAGGTTCATGTCGTCCAGATCCAGCGACAGGATGAAGTCGCTGGTGCACTGGAAGGTCTCCGGCGTTTCCCCAGGCAGCCCGAAGATGAACAGTCCCTTGGCCCGCAGTCCCGCGGCGTGGACCTTTGCCACGGTTTCGCGCACGGCCTCCAAGGTCACGCCCGCCTTGTGGCGCGCCATCAGGCCGGGGTCGGCGCTCTCCACACCAAAGCTCACCATGAGGCAGCCCGCCCGTTTCAGAAGGGCCAGCAGCTCGTCCGAGGTGTGGCCCGTGCGGATGATGCAGTTGAAATCCATGCCCAGGGGCTCGTCGATGAGGCGCTGGCACAGCTCAGTGATGCGGCCCTGCTGCGCCGTGAAGAGGTCATCGTAGAAGTTGATGTGACGCACGCCGAAGCGGTCCCGCAGGTGCTTCATGTGGGCGTAGATGTAGGCCGGGCTGTTGAACCGGTATACATGCTCGAAGACCGTGCGGTCGCAGAAGGAGCAGGTGTAGGGGCAGCCTCGTGAGGTGATCATGGTGGCCCCGAGGCGCTTCACGTGGCTGAAGAGGGGCAGGTGGTAGCCCTTGGGGAAATCGGCCAGCTTTTCGTAGGCCGGGAAGGGCAGGTCGTCGAGATGGTGGAGGCGTGCCCGCCGTGGATTGGTGATGATGCGATCCCCGTCGCGCCACACCAGGTTCGGGATGTCGGCCGGGGCCTTCCCATCGGCCAGATCCAGCATGGGGCCTTCGCCCTCGCCCAGGCAGAGCGCATCCAGTTCAGGGAAGCTTTCCAACAGCGGCGCTCCCAGGCTCGAGGCATGCGCATTGCCCACCACCACGCGCAGCTCCGGGCGTGCCGCCTTAAGCAGGGCCGCCATATCCGCCGCATCCATGAACCCGGAGGTGGTGGCCGAGAAACCCACCAGGTCGGGCTGGGTGGCGAGGATCAGGGCCACATGCTCTTCCAGCGTGGCTGGCGCCTGGGGCCCGAGGCAATCATGGACGGCCGTTGGGTGGCCATGCCCTTCTAGCCAGGCCGCCAGGGACAGGATGCCCAGGGGGGCGAGCCGGTTGGCCAGTACGGTGAAATCCGGCTGTCCGGGGACGAAGTTGAAGCCGGCGGGGTGGACAAGGGTGACGCGCATGGAGAGCCTTGGAGTGGGGCGCTCCCGTGGCCAGAGTCACGGCAATACGCCATCCCCCAACGATACCACTGGCCTGGGGGCAGACCTTTTGCCTTCTCACCGGCCCTCACCGTTCCTCACTGGTGATATCCCTTGCCCTCTTATCCCGGTCCTAGGGCCTGCCGGCCAGCCGCCCCGCGATGCGTGCCTTCAACATCTCGGGCACCAGGTCCGACAGGTTGCCGCCCATGCTGCCGATCTCGCGGACGAAGCGGCTGCTCACGGCGCTGTATTTCTCCTTGGGCATGAGGAAGACAGTCTCCAGCTCTGGCGCCAGCTTGCGGTTCATGAGGGCCATCTGGAATTCGTATTCGAAGTCGCTGAAGGCCCGTACGCCGCGGACGATGAACTGGGCATCCTGGGACTTGGCGAAGTCCACCAGCAGGCCATGGAAGGTCGTAACCTCCACATGGGGCAGGGAGGCCGTGAGCTCCTTCAACATTAGCAAGCGCTCGTCCACGCTGAAGGCGGGGGCCTTGGCGGGATTGTGCAGCACGGCCACCACGAGCCGGTCCACCAGCTTGGCCGCCCGCTGGATGAGATCCCAGTGGCCGGTGGTCACAGGATCGAATGAGCCGGGGTAGATGGCTGACCGCACGAAGACTCCAGAGCTTTGCACCAGCGTACCCGATCCCATGGCGACTCGTTGGCGATACCATGGAGCCATGTACAGCAAACGGAGTGTCGGTCTTCTCTTCGGCGGGGAATCCCCCGAGCACGAAGTCTCCATCGTCACGGCACGGGCCATTGCGGAGCACCTGGATCCCGTTCGTTTTGAGGTGCGGCCCATGGGCATCGCCCGGAACGGCGTCTGGGTCGTGACCGGCGATCCCTTCGCGCGACTGGCGGCGGGGGAGCAGCCGGAACGCAGCGCCCACCCCTTCCTTCCCCTGGAGCAGGGCGCGGAAGCGACGCCGCTGCCGGATCTCTTCTTTAACGCCCTCCACGGCGCCGGGGGCGAGGACGGCCAGATCCAGGGCTACCTGGAGCTGTTGCACCGGCCCTACACCGGGGCAGGGCTGCTTGCCATGGCCGCTGGCATGGACAAGTGGATCACCAAGCGCCTGTGGGAATCCGAGGGGCTGCCCGTGGTGCCTTATGTGGGCCTGACCGAGGAGCGCTGGCAGCGCGAGCGCCCAGGCTGTCTCGCGGAATGCGCGAAGCTGGGCCTGCCTCTCTTCGTGAAGCCCGCCAACCTGGGTAGCAGCATTGGGGTGGAGAAGGTGAAGGCCGCCGGGGATCTGGTGGCAGCACTGGACCGGGCCTTCACCTTTGACCGTCGGGTGCTGGTGGAGCAGGGGCTCGACATCCGGGAAATCGAGGTGGCCGTGCTGGGCGGCGACGAGCCCCTGGTCTCGGCGCCCGGAGAAGTGATCGTGGCCGACGAGTTCTACACCTTCGAGGACAAGTACCTCCTCGGCCGGAGCCGCACGGAGATTCCCGCCAAGATTCCCGACGAGCTGGCCGACTTGGTGCGGAAGCTGGCGGCCAAGGCTTTCGGCGTCTCGGATGGTTATGGCATGGCCCGGGTGGACTTCTTCCTGGAGCGGCTGACCGGCCGCATCTTCCTCAACGAATTAAACTTCATCCCCGGCTTCACCAGCATCTCCATGTATCCCAAGATGATGGCGGCCAACGGGGTGCCCTATGCCGAGCTGCTGACCCGGCTCATCGATCTGGCCCTGGCCCGCCACACCCAGACCGCCGCGAAGCAAAAGGGGTTCCAGTCAGGCAGCAACTGGTTCAAAAAAATTTAAAGTCCACCCCGGGGAGGCCGATAGATCCCCATGGACGTAGTTGGCATCGCACTCTCCGGTCTTCGCGCCTCAAGCGCAGGGCTGGCTGTGCAGGCCAACAACGTGGCCAACCAGCAGTCGGGCGGATTCAAGGCCAAGCGCCTCGACCTGGTGGCTGAAGCCTCGGGGGGGGTGCGGGTGTGGGGTCTTGCAGAAGATCCCACACCCGCCGGCCCTGGTGCCGCGAATGTGGACTTGGCCACTGAGACCGTGCAGGGCATGGGCTTCGAGATCATGTACAAGGCCAACCTCAAGGTCCTCAAGACCGGCGACGAGCTGTTCAAGGCCACCCTCGACCTCAAGGCCTGATCGGCCGCTGATAGCTGAGGGCGGTCGGCCCGTTTCCACGTACACTAGGCCGATGCACGCCCGAACCTGGCTCTCTGTCCTGTCGCTGCCCCTGGTGGCCGCCTTCACCTTGCCGGTGCTCCAGCAGGGCACACCGCCCAAGGCCCAGCCGAAGGTGGGCGCCAAGGCCATGCCCCAGGATCCGCTGGCGGGGCTGTCCGACATCCAGGACGTGCTCTCCCTGGTGCAACAGAACTACGTGGATCCCCCCGACATGGAGAAGGTCGTCGCCGGCGGGGTCCAGGCGGTGCTGGAGCGCTCCCACCCGCTCAATGCCTACTTGTCGGCGGAGGACCTGCGCCTGCCCGATCCTGGTCCCGCCGAGGTGGGGTTGGTGGTCGTCAAGCGCGCCATCTACGCCACGGTGGTGGCCGTGATCCCTGGCGGGCCTGCCGCCAAGGCCGGCATCCAGGCCGGGGACGTGATCCGAAAGCTGGATGGCGATTCGGTGGGCCTGCTGAGTGCCTGGGCCATGGAGCGCAAGCTGCACGGGCCTGAGGGCTCTTCGCTGGATATCTACCGCTATAACGCGACCGGGGATCTCACCAAGACCACCGTCCCGCGCCAGCGGCAGGCCCGGCAGGTCGTGTCTGTCAAGCAGGGGCAGGGCGCCCTGCTGGTCTCCCTGCCGGACCTGACGCGGGGCCGAGCCGAAGAAATGAACAAGGCCCTTGCCAATGCGGATCGCAGCCAAACCCTTGTATTGGACCTCCGCCAATGTGACCAAGGCTCCATGGAAGAAGCGGCCGCCCTGGCAGGAGTGCTGGGGGCGAAGGGTTCTTTTGCCACCCTGCAGGAGGCTGGCAAGTCGGATCGCGAGCTGGCCGTTTCGGGCACCGGCATCCCCTTCACCCGTCTGGCGCTGCTGCTGGGTCGTTCGACCCTCGGCGCCCCGGAAGTCCTGGCCACTTGTCTCAAGAAGGGCGGGGCGAAGACGTTTGGCGAGCGGACCCCGGGCCTCGGCGTCGAGCGCGGCCGGTTCCCCCTGAAGCAGGGCGGGGCGGTGGAACTGGTCTTCAAGCGCTGGATCGGCCTCGGCGGGGAGAAACTGGACCGCCAGGGCGTGGTGCCGGATCAGGTGCTTAAACTGACTGACACGGATGATCCCCTGGCCCGCGTGCTGACGGCCCTGGCGGCGCCTCCCCCCGCTGCAAAGCCCACGGTGGCCACCAAGGATGATTCGGAGTCGAAGGTCCCGGGGGTGCCACCGGCGGTGCTGAAGAAGCCCCTTCACTGATGGCTCGAGGCAAGGGCAAGCGCACCCCCACCCTGGCCCTGGTGGGATGGGCCATCCTCATGCTGGCCTTGGGCCTAAGTGCCGGCCTGGTGCTGGGACAGCAGGGATGCGACCGACGTGACAAGCCCGCGAAGCACGAGGCACCCAAGCCGGAATCCAAAAAACCCGAGAAGAAAATGGCTGAGCCGAAGGCGAAGCCACCCTCTGAGGCTGCCAAACCTCAGAGCCCGGAACCCGCAGCCACCCTCCCCCGCCTCGCCTTCATCATCGACGATCTCGGCTACATCCAGCCGGAGCTGGTGACGCGGCTGTGCAGTCTGCCGGTGCCCTTCAGCGTGGCCGTGCTGCCCTATCAGGAATACACCCAAGACAGCGCCGACATCGCCCACCGCATGGGCAAGGAGGTGATGCTGCACCTGCCCATGGAGCCCATCGGCTACCCCGGTCCCGGGCACGATCCGGGCCCCAACGCCATCCTCTTCAACCTGTCGGAGCCCGAGGTGCGCCGCCGGGTGCGGCTGGCCCTCGATGCCATCCCCTACCGGGTGGGCGTGAACAACCACATGGGCAGCCGCATCACGCCGGATCGCACGCGCATGGGCTGGGTGCTGCAGGAGATCAAGGCGCGGAAGTACTTCTTCGTGGACAGCCGCACAGAGAAGGACAGCGTGGCCTACGACGTGGCTGAACACCTGGGTGTACCCGCCGTGGAACGACGGGTATTCCTGGACGACGACAAGGCCTTCCCCGCCATGGAGAAACAGTGGGAACGGGCCCTCAAGCTGGCGGAGAAGGATGGCTTCGTGCTCATCATTGGCCACATCTACCCCGAGACTGTTGAGGCCCTGGAGAAACTGGTGCCGCGCACGAAAGGGCAGGTGCGCTTCGTCCGGGCCGGGGAGCTGGCGAAATGATCCGACCCAGACCGACCTGGATGCGAGGAGCCTAGTCCCATGGGTGTGCTTTCCGTTCTGGCGGTGGGAATCGGCGCGGCGCTGGGTGCCTGGCTGCGCTGGGGGCTGGGTGCCCTCATGAATCCGCTGCTGCCCACGCTGCCACTGGGCACCCTGGCGGCGAACCTGGTGGGAGGTTACCTGGTGGGCGTGGCCGTGGCCGTCTTCGCCCAGCATCCGGGGCTGGCGCCCGAGGCGAGGCTGCTCATCATCACGGGTTTTCTGGGGGGCCTGACCACGTTCTCCACGTTTTCGGCGGAGGCAGTGCACCTGCTGACCCGGGGGGAGTACACCTGGGCGGCCGCCCATATGGGATTTCACCTGGCGGGTTCGTTGACGATGACCATGCTGGGGTTGTGGACCGTCAAGGCCTTTGTAAGGGGCTGAAATGAAGGGCACCTACCTGATTTTCTACGTGCAGGAAGACCGGACCAAGCACGGGACCCTGGTCTACGAGTGGCTGCTGAAAGAGGCGCGTCGGCTGGGGCTCAAAGGAGGCACTGCCTTCAAGGCCATCGCCGGGTTCGGTCGCCATGGCCTTATTCATGCGGATCACTTCATCGAGCTGGCGGGCGACCTGCCCGTGGAGGTGACCTTCATGGCCAGCGAGGAGGAAGCCGAGCGGCTGCTGGCCTTCGTGGAGAGCGAAGGCCTGTCCATGTTCTACGTGCGCATGCCCGCCGAGTGCGGCTTCATCAACGAACCGGGCCTGGCCAAGTTGTAGTCAGTCGTGCCCGCACCCACACCCGCCGGTAAAGTGTTCGCTACGGGCGGCGCGGATCATGCTGATGCCTTCTTTGCCGATGAGCAGCGCCAGCCCCAGCGCCGAAGCGGCATCCACCCACCAGAGGGCGGGCGCCAGCAGGAACAGCAGGCTGCCGAGGAAGAGCACCCCCGAAAGCTGGATGCAGGCCAGGCTGCAGGCGGCGTCAGCCATCAGCGTAGCGCTGTCCATTGCCCGGGCCGCCTGGCGTTTCGCTTGCCAAAGGAAGGCCATGAAGGAAAGAGACAGGAGGGAAATGACGAGGCCGGGCAAGGTGGTGGGGGGATGCGTCCGGGCCGTGAGTTGAAGAATGGCGCCCCCGGCGATTCCGGCGGCTAGGAAGGCGAAGAGCCAGCCGATGCCGCGCGTGGCTTTGCGTTCCCGCTCAAGATTCCCGTGGTCCATAAGCTTCCAGAGCACCAGGCAGGCCGAGGCCACTTCGATGAAGCTGTCAGCGCCAAAGCCGAAGAGGGCCACCGAATCGTCGGCCCAGCCGAAGACCATGGACACAAGACCTTCCACCAGGTTGTAACTGATCGTCAGGCCAGACAACCAGAGGGCCCGCCGCCGCCAGTTTGGAGTGGTCACGTGTGGGGTTCACGCACCTTGCGGGCCTTCACCAATACCAGGGTGGAGCCCGAGGGAGTGCGTTCCATGGAGACCTCGTCCATCACCTGCCGCATGAAGAACACGCCGCGGCCGCCGGGCTTCAGCAGGTTCTCGGGTAAGTTGGGGTTCGGCAGGGCGTCCAGGTCCACGCCCGGGCCCTTGTCTTCGATGCGGATCTCGAACCGGTCTGCGCGCGGGGTGAAGGTCACCTTCAGGGGCAGGTCCTTGTCCAGCTTGTTACCGTGGCGCATGGCGTTGGCAATGCCCTCCTGGATGGCCAGCCACAGGCGCTCACCGTCATCCTGGTTGAAGCTCAGGTGCTTGAGGAACTCCGCGCCCACCACCTGGATCAGGTCGATGAAACGCAGATCCGTGTTGCAGGTCAGAACGACGGGCAATAGCGCGGGATGGGCCATGGACGACGATTCCCTTTCAAAGCTCTAATAACCAAGCCCAAGGTACTTGGAATAGGCCCAGGCCGGCCAGAGGTTTTCCCAGCAGTGGGGGCACCAAGGAAAAGGTGGGTGGCGTGTCCAGGATCACAATTAAGAATAGAAGATCCTAAATATACAAAATCCATGGAACACTGCTCTTCGGCGTTCAGATGCGCCAAAGATGGAGGTTCCCATGAAGGCAAGGTGGTGGCTGGTGTTGCTGGTGCTCCTGGCGGGCTTTGGCGTGCTGGGGTTGGGTGGGAGGCAGATCGCCCAAAACGCGCCGCCGATACCTCAGCGGGTGGTGGCCGAGGATGGCACCCTGCTGGTGGGGCCCGGCCAGATCCTCGCCGGCCAGGTCAGCTACCTGGGCCATGGGGGCCAGCACATCGGTTCCATCCTGGGCCACGGTTCCTATTTGGCCCCGGACTGGACGGCCAAGGCGCTGCACCAGTGGGCGGCCCATACCCTGGATGGCGTCTCATCCCAGGGCGTATCCCTGGCGGAAGCCAAGGCTCGCACCATCTCCCAATTTCAGACAAACACTTATGAAACAACCACCGGCACCCTGAAGCTGGGTGCCTCGCAAGCTCAGGCCTACCTCCAGACCCGCGCCGAGTTGGCGAAGGTCGCCTTCGGGGGCGACAAAGAAGCTGCTATCCCCGCGCGCTGGATCCCGACGCAGCAGGAGGCCGAGCGCGTGGCCGACTTCTGGCTCTGGACGGCCTGGAGCGCCTCGACCCGCCGCCCCGATACGGCCCATAGCTACACCCAGAACTGGCCCCAGGAGCCCCTGGTCGGCAACACGATCACCCCCATCAGCCACCTCTGGAGCATCCTGTCCATCGTGCTGCTGATCCTGGGGGTAGGCCTCATGATCTGGCATCACGCCAGCCAGCCCGCGGAGGCCTTCCCCGAGCCCATGGCCATTCCCGCGGCGCCCGCCACCCCCAGCCAGCGCTGGGCCGCCATCTACTTCGCCGTGGCCATGGCCCTGTTCCTGGTGCAGATCGGCATGGGGATCCTCACGGCCCACGACGCCGTGGAAGGTAACGGACTCTACGGTCTTGATCTCTCCCGCATCCTGCCCTACGCCGCCTCCCGCACCTGGCACCTACAACTGGCCGTCTTCTGGATCGCCACCTGCTGGCTGGCCACGGGCCTCTACCTGGGCCCCAAGCTCAGTGCCAAGGAACCCAAGGGCCAGTGGCTCGGCGTCGCCGGCCTGCTGGTGGCGCTCGTGGTGGTGGTCGTCGGCGCGTTGACCGGCGCCCACCAGGCCATCATCGGCAAGTTGTCGGGTTCTTTCATGCTAGGCCACCAGGGCTACGAATACGTGGAACTGGGCCGCCTCTGGCAGATCCTCCTCACCGTCGGCATGGTCTTTTGGCTGGTGATGGTGGTGCGGGCCCTGCTGCCTGCCCTACGCGGCGAAAAGGGGCGGGTGGGCCTGCTCAAACTCTTCGTGCTGTCCGCCATCGCCATCCCGCTGTTCTACTCCGCGGGCTTCATGTACACCCGGGAAACCCACATCGCCATGGCCGAATACTGGCGCTGGTGGGTGGTTCACCTCTGGGTGGAGGGCTTCTTCGAAGTCTTCGCCACGGTGGCCATCGCCCTGCTCACCACCCGCATGGGCCTGCTGCGCGAAAGCACCGCCCTGCGCGCCGTGAGCCTCTCCGTGGGCCTGTTCCTGGGCAGCGGCATCATCGGCACTTTCCACCACCTCTACTTCTCGGGGTCCCCGGCCTCCATTTCGGCCCTGGGCTCCGTGTTCAGCGCCCTGGAGATCGTGCCCCTCACCATCGTGGGCTTCGAGATCGCCCAGAGCCTCAAGGCCGGCCGCGCCATCGGCAGCGGCTACGAGTGGCCTTTCAAGTTCTTCGCGGCCGTGTGTTTCTGGAACCTGATCGGCGCCGGCGTCTTCGGTATGATGATCAACCCGCCCTCGATCCTCTACTTCAGCCAGGGCCTCAACACCACGCCCATCCACAGCCACGCCGCGCTCTTCGGGGTCTACGGCTTCCTGGCGATCTCGCTCATGCTGTTCTCCCTGCGCGGCATGACCCCCGACAAGGCCTGGGACGAGAAGTGGCTGGGCTTCGGCTTTTGGGGCCTGAACCTGGGCCTGATCCTCATGCTGGTGTGCTCGCTGATCCCCAGCGGCCTCTACCAGTTCGTCCAGAGCCTCGAACACGGCACCTGGTATGCCCGTAGCGCCGCAGTGGTGCAGAGCCCCCTCATGCGCACCTTCACCTGGCTGCGCGTGCCGGGCGACGTGATCTTCGGCTTCGGCGCCCTCGCCGTGATCCTCTTCACCTTCAAGGCCGTCATGGGTGCCTGGGGCTGGCGGACTGCCGAGAAAACCGTGCCTAACCGTGAAGTTGCGGATGCGGCCCCGGCCTTTGCGGTGGCTGAGGACTGAGTCTTTTCGTAAGGAGAAAAGGCCCCCGCTGAAAGGTGGGGGCCTTTTCCTTTTGGGTTTCCCGGAAGCCGGTCACTGGGCTCTGCTCAGATAGACTGAAGCATGCAAATGAATGGCTTGATCCCTGTCTTGTCGAGTCGCTCGTGACCGGCTCCGATCGGCCCGTAGTGGCCCTCCCGGCCCGCAGCCCTGGCATCGACCTCCTGCGCGGCCTGTCCATCGTGCTGGTGGTGATGCATCACGTGGGGTTGCGCATTCCCCTCAAGCAAGGGGTGCTGGCTACTTTCCTGCCAAAATGGCTGCTCAGTGCGCTGATCTACAACGGGTACGAGGCCGTGTTCGTGTTCTTCGTGATCTCGGGGTTTCTCATCACGACGAACACATTGATCCGCTGGGGCAGCCTGGGCGCCATCGACGTCCGCACCTTCTACGTCCGCCGCGCCGCGCGGATCCTCCCCTGCCTGGCGATCCTGGTGGCTGTTCTCAGCGTGCTGCACCTGGTAGGGGCCCGGGACTATGTCATCAGTCACGCCAATCAGTCCCTCCCTCGGGCCATCTTTTCGGCGCTGGGCCTGCACCTGAACTGGTACGAGGGGCACACGGGTTACCTTCCGGGCGGCTGGGATGTTTTGTGGTCCCTCTCCATCGAAGAGGTCTTCTACCTGGGCTTTCCCCTGCTGTGCCTGGGGCTTCGCCGGGACAGGTTCCTGGTGCCCGTCTTGGTCCTCCTCGCGCTTTCGCTACCGGCTGCCAGGGCCGCTTTGGCGGGGAACGAAATCTGGCAGGAGAAGGCCTACCTGCCGGGCATGGCCGGCATTGCCGCTGGGGTCCTCGGGGCCCTCATCGCGGCCCGCTTCCGTCCGCAGCGACGCTGGGCTGTGATGTTGCTGCGAGCTTGTGGTACGGGGGGCCTGGTGGCCGTGTTCTGTTTTGAAGGAAAACTTTGGCCCGTCCTGGGAAACGGCGTTCTTCTCGTGCTGACTGGGTCGGCAGTGGGTCTGGTCCTCTCCTTCCACTGGCAGGAAACCAGCACCCCCGCCCACCCATTCCCGGGCACGGGTTGGCTGCGCTCCTTTGGACGCCTGAGCTACGAGATCTACCTCACCCACATGTTCGTGGTGTTCCTGGTGGTCCGAGTCTTTCGGGCGTGCAGTGGGGGCCTTTGGTGGGGCGTCCTCTGGTACGTCCCGGCGGTGGCCCTCTCCTGGCTGCTGGGCTGGCTGGTGGCGAGGACCATCTCCAGCCGCTGTGAACGGGCCCTGCGTCGCCGCTGGATCACGGCCGCGCCGCCGTTGGAACCCCTCGGTGCAACGGCGGAATAATCGGTCAGCCGCTGTTCCGGAGGCCCGCAGCGATGCCATTGATGGAGAGCAGGATGCCTCGCCCGGTGAGGGGGTCGCGGTCGCCCGCCCGGTAGCGGCGCAGCAGCTCCACCGGCAGGTGGTTCATGGGATCCAGGCAGGAGAAGCGGTGCAGGATGGAGCGCTGCAGGGTGGGGTTGGTCTTCAGCAGGAGCTCTGGCTGCCCGGTGATGGCTTTGAGGCCGTCGATGGAGGCCTCGCATTCCACGTGGATTCGGCTGAAAATTTGGACCCTCAACTCCGGGTCGCCCACCAGCCCGGCGTAGCACGACGCGATGGCCAGATGCATGGGGGGAATTCGTTTGGGAAGCGAGGGTTGGGAGAACGTCACAGACAAGTTCGGGATCTCGCGTTTTTCTGTCTGCCAACGATTCAGTGTATGGCCTTCCCTGGGCAGGAGTCCGCGTCCACCGAAGGCAGCATCAACTTCATGACTTTAGTCGCCTTCAGTGCTGAGCATGGGGCTTCCGTCGCCACAGTATCATTAGAAAAGGAACCCCTATGCAGATAGGGTGGTCTCATCCAATTGAAACTGCATTTCAAACCCGTCTTCCCTGGTCGTTCATGCCGTCAGCCATCCGCATCGCGCTAGCCTTCGCCCTGGCCACCTTGGTCCTGGTGTTGGCGTTGGCCAAGTGGGTGGGGCCCCTGGGCTGGATGGACGAGCCCTCGGGGCGGAAACAGCACGACCGGGCCATCCCCCTGATCGGGGGGCTGGTGCTGCTGATCGTGATAGTGGGGGCCAAGCTGATGGGCTGGCTCTCCCTGGGCATGACCTCTCTGGAATGGGGCACGGTGGTGGTCATGGGCGCCTTGGGCATTCTGGATGACCGCTATGACCTGCGGGCCCGGTGGAAGGCCTTGGTCGGGCTGCTGCTGGCCCTACCCCTGGCCGCAGTGCACACCTGGGAGATGCTTCACCTCAGCCAGAACGTGACGCTGTTCGGCTTCAACATCCCCAATCACGCCCAGGTGTACTTCCCCCTGCTGACCATGTGGTACTGGGCGATTCCCCACGCCTTCAACCTCATCGACGGGCTCAATGGTCTGTCCCTGGGCTTCTCCCTCTTGTTGCTGGCGGCGCTCAGCGTGGGCCCCGGGTCCCTGCTGGGGGCCGGGGCAGCACCACTCTGGGGGGTGCTGGTGGTGCTGCTGCTCCTAAACTATCCCAAGGCCCGCCACTTCATGGGGGATGCCGGGGCCTTGGCCCTGGGCACCCTCTTCGCCATCCTGGTGTTGAACCGGTCGCTGCCCTGGCATCGCGGTCTGGCGTTTTTTCTCATGGCCTACCCCATCCTGGATGTGACCACAGTCGTGGCCATCCGGTGGACCACCGGTCAGCCTCTGGGCCACGCGGATCGGAGTCACCTGCACCACTGGCTCATGGACCACCTGGGCGGACGGGCCTGGGTGGTGTCACCCCTGCTGTTGTCGCTGGCCGCCTTACCCATGGCCCGGGATCTGCCCAGGGCCTGGGCCCAGCCGGTGTCGTACCTCGGTCTGGGGGCGTTGGTCCTCCTGGCAGCGGTGGTGTTCGTGGATAGAGCCCTGCTGCACCCCCGGCGCCACGTGAATTCCGTCGAATCGCTTGCGTCCCCTTCCCATAGCGAGCAGCCCCCGGGCCCCGATCAGTGGGCCTAAGGAGTCGGAACGAAATAACCATTGTTTTTGCGGGGGCGGCGGGCGAGTCAGGCAAGGAAGGTGAGGAGAACCGATGCGGGACATCGGCCGACGAGCCTGACATAGCATGGCCCTCCGTCTGACGGGCCCTGCCCCGCAGGGCCCTCCCGCTCGCGTGCGTTCGCGGAGCCGGAGCCTCCCCGCCGCCCCCGCCCTTCGGGTTGACCTTAGATCCCCGCCAATGCATGCGTTGGCAGGGAGCGCCCATCCGCGCGCCCCGCGGTGTCACTATTCGCCGTAAGGCGAATAGGACCGCATCGACGCAGGCGATGGCGGCCCCGAAGGGGCGAGGGCCGTAGGCCCGAGTCAGGACCCTTGACCTGTGAACCACATAGGCGTGCGGGTCTTTCCTTGCGGTTGCATCGCGGATGGGGGCCAACAAAAGCAATGGTTATTCCGTTCCGACTCCTTACGGTCTGTGCCGGCCAGGGGATTCTGGGGGGCGGTGGTGCCTCCTTCTTTCCTCAGAGCGTGCATCACTTCAGTCTGGGCGTTATGATTGGTAACCCGACCAATCCGGTCAGGATTATGGGGCCTCCATGAAAGTCATCGTCGCCAAGACCGCCGGGTTCTGCTGGGGCGTAAAACGCGCCATGGACGCGGTGCTGGAGGCTTCGGTGCGGAGCGATGGGCGGACGGTGCAGACCCTCGGGCCCCTCATCCACAACCCGCAGGCCCTGGAGCTGATCGGCAAGCGGGGTGTGGCGGTGGCCGAGACGCCCGATCAGGTGCAGAACGGCACGGTGGTGATCCGGGCCCACGGCATTCCCATCCAGGATTTGCGTGGCCTCAAGGAGCGCCAGGCCAAGGGTGAACTGAAGATCGTCAACGCCACCTGCCCCGAGGTGGCGAAGGTCCACCACAAGATCAAGAAATGGAGCCCTAAGGGCTACTTCACGGTGATCCTCGGCAGCCACGGGCATGCGGAGAGCGTGGCCCACCGCAGCTTTGCCGAAAGCGGCAGCGTCATCGTGGCGACCATGGCCGAAGCGGAAGCCATCCCGGACGAGCAGTTGAAGAAGGTGCTGGTGGTGGCACAGACCACCTTCACGGTGAAGGATTACCACGCGATCACCGACTACCTCCGCACCCGCGCTGGCGACGGGGTTTTCGAGAACACCATCTGCGAAGACACCTGGATGCGCCAGGACGAGGCCAAGGTGCTGGCCCGAACGGTGGATACCGTGATCGTGGTGGGTGGCAAGGCCTCCAGTAACACCAAACATCTGGCCGAACTCGCGCACCACTACGGCAAGCCCGTGCAGTACGTGGAAACTGCCGCCGAACTGGACCTGAGCCCCTTTTCCGGCAAGGAGACCGTGGGAGTTCTGGCTGGGGCTTCCACGCCCACCTGGCTGGTGGACGAAGTGGTGGACGTCCTGGAGCAGCTGGGCGATGGCCCCAGCCGCTGGCGTAGCTTCCTGCAGGCGGCCTTCGGCAGCTCGTCCCTGATGGCGGTGGGCGCGGGGCTGATGACCCTCGGTGTGCATCGCTGGCTGGGGCTGCCCCTGGGCTGGCGCTATCCCGTGCTCACGGCCGCCTACGTGCTTGCCATGTACCTCTTCAGTCCCTTCCTGGATCCCCTCGGGCTCGGGGCCAAGGGTCCCGCCCGGGCCCGCTTCCTGGAGCGTAACCGGCGGATCCTGATGGTCTCGGCCTTGGTGGCGTTGGCATTGACCCTGGGGTTGGCAGCCAGCCTGGGGACCAAGGTTCTCATTGTTGTGACGGGGGCCGCCCTGGTGGGCGTCACCTACAAGCGACGCTTCCGGTTCGGGGGCAGGGAATTCAGTCTGCGGAGCATACCTGGCTCCAAGGACGTGGTGGTGGCACTGGCCCTGGCCACGGTGGCGGTCATCATCCCCGTGTGGCAGGAAGGGCGGGTCTGGGATCTGCGGGCCTTCGCGGCCATCTACCTGGTGGGCGTCCTGGCCTTCGTGCGCACGGTGGTCTACGAAATCCGGGATATGCAGAACGACCAGATTGTCGGCAAGGAGACCCTGACGATCTTCCTGGGGAAGGCCGTCACCAAGACCGTGCTGCTCGTATTGTTGGGCACCCTGCTGGCCGGCACCCTCTGGCTCACCTTCGAGAACCGAAGCCAGGGCCACCCCATGATCGTAGCCCTGGTGCTGGTGGTCTGCGCGGCCTACCCGGTGCTCTACCTGTGGCTCTTCCACGAGCGGTTCACCACCGGCAAGAACCGCTTCGAGCTCAGCGTGGACCTCAGTTTTTACCTGGTGGGCCTGCTGGCACTGGTCTAGCAGGAATTTCTGTTAGCCTGTGGCCACCTTTTTCTCCAGGAGAGCCTTATGCGAATGAAATCCCTCGCAGTCCTTTCCGCCACGGCCTTGCTCGGCGCTGCCCTCGGCTGGGCTGCCGCCGCCGCCAGTTACCAAAAGACCGGGCTGGTGAAGGAAGTCGCCGCCGACAGCTTCACCCTGGACCTGGGCAAGGAGGAATGGCGCTTCTATACCGATGGCAACACGTCAGGCAAGGACGCCCTAAAGGCTGGCGACAAGGTGACCGTCACCTACAAGCAGGTGGCGACGAAAATAGAGTCGAAGGGTGTCGCCAAGAAGGAAGCCGCCAAGCCTGCGAAGAAGAAGTGATACCGCACGAATGATGCCGCAAAAGGGGCGCAGAAGGCGCCCCTTTTGCGGTTTGTGAAAGGATGGACCAATGCGGAACTGGGTCATCATCACAGGCTGTTCATCAGGTATCGGGCGTGCCCTGGTGCCCCTCTGTCGCGAGGCCGGTTGGGGCGTGGTGGTTACAGCCCGGCGTCTGGAGTCCCTGGCGGACCTGCCCCAGGGGGAGGATCTCCGCGTCATCCTGCTGGATGTGACGGATTCGGCCAGCATTGCAGGAGCAGTGGCAGCCTGCACCGATCTGCACCTGAAAGCCCTGGTGAACAACGCGGGCTACGGTCAGGTGGGCCCCCTTGAACTCCTACGTCCGGAGGAACTCCGGGCGCAATTCGAGACCAACGTCATCGGACTCCAAGCGGTCACGAACGCCTTCCTGCCGTTGCTGCGACGCGAACCTGGCGCGCGGATCCTGCAGGTGGCCTCCATGCTGGGACGCCTATCCATTCCCCTGGCCGGGCCCTACAACGCCTCCAAGCATGCGGTGGTGGCCTTGGCGGAGACCTTGCGATTGGAAGTGGGCCGAGAGGTGGCGGTGGTGCTGGTGGAACCCGGAGCCATCCGCACGGCATTCCGGGAGACCCTCGTGAAGGCCTGTGGCGACCTGCCAGCTCGGGCCCGAGGTACACGCTATGAGACGGTCATCACCAGCTACCTGGCCCTCCGACAGCACCAGGCAGAGCGCCACGCCCTGGACGCAGGTGCCTGCGCCCGGAAGATGTTGAGGGCCCTGAACGCGGCCCACCCGCCCCGGCGCCTGGTAGTCGGGCGTGACGCCTTCTGGGTGGGCAAGCTCAAGTTGCTCATTCCTGCTGCCTGGTGGGAGCGGCTGATGCGCCGGGTCTATAGGGTGGCCTGACACACTTGCCACCTAAGTTCTCGACGCAGCCTGCCAAACTGGGGCTATGACTGAAGACCGCCTTTACTTGATCGACACCTTCGCCTTCATATTTCGGGCCTACTTCGCCAATCCGCGACTGAAGAACGGCGCGGCGTATACATTCACTCGGCTGGTACTGCAGCTGCTGGAGAAACACAAACCGACCCACATCGCCTGCGTGTTCGACACGCCTGAGCCCACCTTTCGGCACGAGATCTATCCCGAGTACAAGGCCAACCGCGCCGCGATGCCGGAGGACTTGCGGCCGCAGATCCCCATGATCCGCCAGCTGGTGGAAGCCCTCTCCATTCCCATCGTCGAACTCCATGGTTATGAGGCGGATGACGTGATGGCCACCCTGGCCCGAGAATCCGCCGCCCACGGCCTGCCCTCGGTCATCGTCAGCCCCGACAAGGATCTGCTGCAGCTGGTGGACGACGACCTGCACATCCAGGTGCTCAACACTAAGGACGGCGAGATCTGGCATGACCGGGAGGGCGTGAAGACCCGCATGGGCGTATGGCCCGAGCAGGTGGTGGATTTCCTCAGCCTGGTGGGGGACGCCTCGGACAACGTGAAGGGGGTGCCGGGCATCGGCGAGAAGGGCGCGGCCCTGCTGCTGGAAAAGTACGGGAGTCTGGCAGGCGTCATCGCCGCCAAGGCCAACCTCAAACCCAAGCAGCGCGAGGGTCTGGACACGGCTGCGGAATGGCTGGATCTCACCCAGCGGCTCGTCACCGTGGTGACCGATCTGACCCTGCCCCTGCATCCGAAGGATCTTGTCTATTCCGGTGTGGACGAGGCGAAGGCCCGGGAGACCTTCAAGAAACTGGGCTTCCAGACCCTCACCAAGGAGTTCACGCAAAGCGCCAAAGAGGCCGGCAACGAGCGGACCTACCGGGCCGCAGCTAACCTCAAGGATCTGGAAGCCGCCGTGGCCGCTTGCAGGGCCGCCGGGCGCTTCGGCCTCGATACGGAAACCACCAGCATCGATCCCACCCGGGGCCACATCGTGGGTCTGAGCCTGGCCTGGGCGCCGAACGAGGGCCTCTATGTGCCCCTGGCCCACCTGAAGCCCGCCACCACCGATACGGAAGGCTCGCTGCCGGGCCTGCTGCCGGACAGCGGCCTGCCCGCCTCCTTGCTGGATTTGCGGGGCAAGCCTGAAACCTTCTTCGCGGAACTGGCGCCCCATTTGGATGCCCGTAACCGGCCCTTTGCTGAGGTCCGGCGGGTCCTGGCGCCGCTGCTGGCGGATCCCACCGTGGGCAAGTGCGGCCAGAACCTCAAGTACGACTTCCAGGTGTTGACCCGCCACGGCCTGCCGGTGGCGGGCCTGGTCGACGACAGCATGGTGCTCAGCTTCCTGTTGGAGAGTGGCGTCCGCCACAACCTGGACGACCTATCCGTGCGCCTCCTGGATGTGAAGCCCATCGCCTTCGAGGAGGTGGTGGGGAAGGGCAAGGCCCAGAAGCGCTTCGATGAGGCCGAGTTTGAGCACGCGGTGCAGTATGCGGCCGAGGACGCCGATCTGGCCCTGCGGCTCTGCGGCAAACTGCGGGAGAAACTCACGGATGAGCGGCTGAGGCTTCTCTACGAAGAAGTGGACTTGCCGCTGGTCGATGTTCTGGCAGCCCTGGAAGGCCATGGCGTTCGGCTCGACCTGGAAGTCCTTTCCAATCTCGCCGCGCGCATGCATGGCGAGCGGAAACGCGCGGAAACGCGTGTTATCGAGTTGGCCGGCGAGCCCTTCAACCTGAACAGCCCCGCCCAGTTGGGCGGCATCCTCTTCGGCAAACTGGGTTACAAGCCCGTGAAGTACACGGGTAAGACTAAGGCGCCCAGCACGGACGAGGACGTGCTCCAGGAACTGGCGAAAGAGCAGGGTGCCGAGATCGCCAGCGAATTACTGCGGCACCGCCAGATGGTGAAGCTCCTGGGTACCTACGTTGAAGCCTTGCCCCAGATGGTGAATCCCGTCACGGGCCGCGTGCACACGCGCCTGCACCAGGCGGCCGTGGCCTCGGGACGGCTGGCGTCCAGCGATCCCAACCTGCAGAACATCCCCATCCGCACCGAGGAAGGCCGGGCCATCCGCGGCGCCTTCGTGCCCGAGCCCGGCTGGGTGCTCCTGGATGCGGACTACAGTCAGATCGAGCTGCGCGTGGTCGCGGGTCTGGCTAAGGACCCGCTCTTGCTGGCGGCCTTCGAGGCCGGGGAGGACATTCACCGCCGCACCGCCTCAGAGGTGATGGGCGTGCCCATGGAACAGGTGAGCGCGGACGACCGCAGCAAGGCCAAGGCCGTGAATTTCGGCCTGCTCTACGGCCAGGGTGCCTTCGCGCTGGCGGCCAACCTGGGCATCTCGCAGAAGGAGGCCAAGGCCTTCATCGAGCGCTACTTCGAACGCATGCCGAAGGTGGCGGCCTGGATCGAGGGTGCCAAGGAAAAGGCCCTGGCAGAGGGTCTGGTTCGCACCCACTGGGGCCGCATCCGGCGTATCCCCGAGCTAGAGAACCCCAATAAACAATTCCAGTCCCAGGGACTGCGCGAGGCGGTGAACACCATCGTGCAGGGCACCGCGGCAGACATCATGCGCCGGGCCATGGTGCGCCTGCACCGCAGCCTCCAGGCCGCCGGACTGCAGGCGCGGCTGCTGCTCCAGGTCCACGACGAACTGCTGATGGAGGCCCCGCCGGAGGAGCTGGAGCACGCCGCGGCCTTACTGAAGGACGCCATGGAAGGGGCTGACGACCTCGGCGCCCTGGGCGTTCGGCTCGCGGCGGAGGTGCGAACGGGCGCCAGCTGGCTGGCCTGCAAGTAATAAAAGAAACCTGAAAAATTTAACCGCAGATGGCGCAGATGGCGCAGATGGATAGTGCCTCAGTTTTCAATGCATCTTTTCATCTGCGCAAATCTGCAACATCTGCAGTTTCAGCTTCAAGTCTTTCCCTTCGCACTGCCGCGCCCTGGTAAGGAGTGGGTTCCTGGTTTGACACTTTGTTGGGGGACTTTCCCCGATCAGACGATTTCAGCGGGATTTGTGATGGCCGTCGGGGCCCAAACTTAACAGGGACGTCATCATTGGTCGAATCCAGCACGCGTGCCTGGACCCCTACCTTTCTTCCCGAGGAGCCTGATCATGAGCCAATACAACATCGCGTGGTTGCCTGGTGACGGGGTTGGCGTCGAGGTCATGGAAGCCGCCCGGATCTGCCTGGACGCGCTGAAATTCGACGCCGCCTACACCCACGGGGATATCGGCTGGGAGTTCTGGTGCAAGGAAGGTGAGTCCTTCCCTCAGCGCACCATCGACCTGCTGAACAACAGTCAGGCCGCCATGTTCGGGGCCATCACCTCCAAGCCGGTGAAGGAGGCCGAGGCTGAGCTGGTGCCTGAGCTGAAGGGGAAGGGGCTCGTCTACCGCAGCCCCATCGTCCGCATGCGGCAGATGTTCGATCTCTATACCTGCCTGCGGCCCTGCAAGGGCTACCCGGGCAATCCCCTGAACTATAAGGAAGGCATTGATATGGTGATCTTCCGGGAGAACACGGAAGATCTTTACGCGGGCGTGGAGTTCAGCCCCGTACCTGACGAGTTGAAGGCCTGCCTGAAGAAGCTGAGCAAGCCCTTCGGGCACTTCGCAGATATTCCTGGCGACCAGTTCGCTATCACCTGCAAGATCAACACCCAGAAGGGCTGTGACCGCATCATTCGCGCGGCCTTCGAGTATGCCAAGGAATTCGGCTATCCGAAGGTCACGGTCATCCACAAGGCCAACGTGGTGCGCGCCACCGAGGGCATGTTTCTGGAGACCGGCAAGCGCATCGCCAAGGACTACCCCAGCATCGCCATGGACGACGCCAACGTGGACGCCATCACTATGTGGATGCTGAAGAACCCGAAAAACTACGGTGTGATGGTGGCCACCAACCTCTTCGGCGACATCGTCAGCGATCTCGCGGCCCAGATGGTGGGCGGTCTCGGCTTCGGCTGCTCCGGCAACATCGGCGAAAAGCTGGCGGTCTTCGAGCCCAGCCACGGCAGCGCGCCGAAGTACGTAGGGCAGTACAAGGTGAACCCCATCGCCACCATCCTGGCCGCCAAGATGATGCTGGACTGGCTGGGGGAGACCGAGAAGGGCACCCGCCTGGAGGCCGCCACCGCCGCCGTCATCGCCGAAGGCCAGGTCCGCACCTACGACATGGGCGGCAGCGCCACGACCCTTGAGATGGGCGAAGCGATTGCAAAAAAACTTTAAAAATTGAACCGCAGATGACGCAGATTTCGCAGATAGGGCTTGAGGTTGTTATCTGCGTCATCTGCGGTTAAAGACCAGAGGTTTTTCAATGAACCCGATTCTCATCCACGAAGTCGGCCCCCGCGACGGTCTTCAGGCCGAGTCCGCGGTTGTGCCGACTGAAACCAAGCTCGACTGGATCCGCCGCATGGCGGATTCGGGGGTGGATATCGTCCAGGTGGGCTCCTTCGTGCGGGGCGACAAGGTGCCCCAGATGGCGGACACGGATGAACTATTTCGGATCCTTGCCAAGGAATCCCACCGCGCCGTGTTGTCGGGTCTGGTGCTCAACGAGAAGGGCCTGGAGCGGGCCCTGGACGGGGGCGTGCAGCTCATCTGCATGGGCGTGTCCGCCTCGGATACGCACAGCCGCAAGAACACGGGCATGAGCACCGAGGACGCCACCCGCCGCATCATCGCCACGGCCCTGGAAGGCAAGCAGGCCGGGCGTAAGGTGCAGGTGAGCGTGCAGAGCGCCTTCGGCTGCGGTTTCGAGGGCGCCATCGACGAGGCCCGCGTGCTGGCCATCGTCGCCGCGTATCTGGAAGCCGGGCTAACTGCCATCAGCCTGGCGGATACCGCCGGTCACGCCCATCCCAGCCAGGTCCGGCGCTACGTACAAAAGGTCCTGGCACTGGATGCCAAGGCCGAAATCACCGCCCACATCCACGACACCTATGGCCTGGGCATGGCCAGTGTCTATGCGGCCATGGAAGCCGGCGTCGCAGCCATCGAGACCAGTTTTGGCGGTCTCGGCGGCTGCCCCTTTACCAAGGTGGCGGCCGGCAACGTGGCCACGGAGGACCTCGTGCACGGCCTCCAGCGCACGGGCCAGCGCACGGACATCGACCTCGCCGTCGTCATCGGCGTGACCCGGGATGTGGCCGCCCACTTCGGCCGGGACCTCCCCGGCTGCGTCTACAAGACAGGGCCGCTCGTCCCTGTCGGAAAATCTGTTTTTGCCACGGATAAACACGGATGAACACGGATGCCTTCTTTTTATCTGTGTTCATCCGTGTTTATCCGTGGCCCATTCGTTTTTGAGGTAGGTCGATGGCGAAGATTCTCGAAGGCATCAAGGTTCTGGATCTCACGAATGTGCTGTCCGGGCCGTTTGCGACGCTGCACTTGGCCCTGCTGGGGGCCGAGGTCATCAAGGTGGAGAACCCCAAGGATGGGGACCTGGCCCGGAAGCTGGGTATCCTCCCCGACCTTAACAAGAAGCTCATGGGCACCAGTTTCCTGGCCCAGAACTGCAACAAGCTGTCCATCACGCTGAACACCAAGTCGCCCGAAGGGAAGGCGCTGTTCCGCCGCCTGGTGAAGGCCGCTGACATCCTGGTGGAGAACTTCCGTCCCGGGGTCATGGAGCGGCTGGGCCTCGGCTACAAGAGCCTGGTGGAGCTCAATCCCAAGCTCATCTACTGCGCCATTTCGGGGTTCGGCCAGACCGGCCCCGATGCGCTGAAACCCGCCTATGACCAGATCATCCAGGGGCTCTCGGGCGAGATGGCCGTGAACGGCGACGAGCGGCTGAACCCACTGCGTACGGGCTTCCCCGTCTGCGATACGGTGGGGGGGCTGAATGCGGCCTTCGCCGTGATGGCAGCCCTGTTCCACCGGGAACGCACCGGGGAGGGGCAGTTCATCGACATCGCCCTACTGGATAGCATCATGCCGCTCATGGGCTGGGTGGCCGCCAACCTCCTGATCGGCGGCGAGCAGCCCGTCCTCATGGGCAACGATAACTTCACGGCCGCGCCCAGTGGCACCTTCCGCACCCAGGATGGCCACATCAACATCGCGGCCAATAAGCAGGAGCAGTGGGAGGCCGTCTGTGATGTGCTGGAGCTGCCGGAGCTGAAGGCGGATCCGCAGTTCGCGGAACGCGACACCCGCAAGAGACATCGCAAGGAACTCACGCCCCTGCTGGAGGCTCGGCTGGCCCAGAGGCCAACGGGCTTCTGGGTAGAAGCACTGAATGCGAAGGATGTGCCCAGCGGCGACATTCTGACCCTGGAGGCGGCCCTGCGCCAGCCCCAGATGGAACACAGGAAGGTGCTGCAGAAGGTGGCCGTGCCAGGATTTGGCGAGGTGGAGGTCTTCGGCCTTACGGCGTTGTTTGAGAAGACCCCCGGCACCGTGGAGACCCCACCTCCCTCGCTGGGCGAGCACAATCAACAGGTCTTCGGAGCCCTCGGGATTTCAGAGGCTGAGCAGGCCGACCTGAAAGCCAAAGGCATCATCTGAGCCGTTTCGTTACAATAACTTGGTCGTTACTATTGCGGTCCGGCATAAGGGGCCGTAGCAAAACAACCTGAACTGCACAGGTTACTTTGGAACGACCCCTAAGGAGATCCCCATGGGCATGACGGTTGTTGAAAAAATCCTGGCCCGTGCTGCGAGCCTTCCCGCCGTGGTAGCGGGGGAGGTGGTGGAACCCCAGGTGGATCTCGCCATGTCCCACGAGAATGCGGCGCTAGTGATCAATCAGTTCCAGGAAGTCTTTGAGGGCACCGGGCTGACCGCCAAGGTCTGGGATCCCGCCCGGATCGCCATCATCTTCGATCACCGCGTGCCGGCCGAGTCTCCCAAGACCGCCACGAACCATAAGAAGATCCGGGAATTCGTGGCCGCCACCGGGATCGCCAAATTCCATGACATCCGCGGTGACGTGGGCGGCATCTGCCACCAGATCCTGCCCGAGTTCGGGTACGTGCGGCCCGGCTTCGTGGTGGTGGGCACGGATTCCCACACCACCAGCCACGGGGCCCTGGGCGCCTTCAGCTTCGGCATCGGCGCCACGGAAATGGCCTCGGCCTGGGCCCTGGGCATCGCCATGAATATCGAAGTGCCCGCCACCATCAAGGTGGTGGTGAAGGGCGTGTTCCCGCCTTTCGTGGGCCCCAAGGACCTCATCCTCCGCCTCATCGGCGAGCTGACGGCCCAGGGCGCCAACTACAAGGTGCTGGAGTTCCATGGGGAGACCATTCGCAAAATGAGCACCAGCGGTCGCATCGCCATCTGCAACATGAGTGTGGAGGCCGGGGCGACTTCCGGCATCGTGCCGGGCGACGAGGAGACGGTTCGCTACCTCCGGGAGGAAGCGGGCGTCACCGATGCCATCGACTGTGTGACGCCGGATCCGGACGCCACGTACATCCGCACGGTAGAGATCGACGTGTCCGCCCTGGAACCGCAGATCGCCTGCCCGCACATGGTGGATAACGTGAAGCCCATCGGGGCGGTCGTGGGAAAGCGCATCCAGCAGATTGTCATCGGCAGCTGCACCAACGGCCGCCTGGATGATCTGGCCGACGCGGCGGCCATCCTGCGCGGCAAGAAGGTCGCGGAGGGCACCCGCATGCTGGTGTTTCCTGCCTCCAGCAAGATCTTCGGCCAGGCCCTGGACAAGGGCTATATCCAGGACTTCATGAAGGCCGGCGCTGTGGTGATGAACTCCGGCTGTGGTCCCTGCCTGGGCGTCCACGAAGGCGCCCTGGGGGACGGGGAAACCGCCCTCAGCACCACCAACCGCAACTTCAAGGGCCGCATGGGGAACCCCAAGTCGGAGGTCTACCTCTGCAGTCCGGTGGTGGCAGCCGCGTCCGCCATCACCGGCGTCATCACCGACCCCAGGAAGGGAGCCTGATATGGCCAAAGTGATCATCAAGCTCGAGAACGACATCAGCACCGACGACATCTACCCGGGCCGCTACATGGCCACGGTGCTGCCCTCGGAAACCCCCCAGTTCGCCTTCGCGGACCGCACGGACTTCAACGCCAAGCTCAGGGCCAAGGCCTTCGCGCCGGGCTCCATCATCGTGGGCGGCGAGAACTTCGGCTGCGGCTCCAGCCGGGAGCAGGCCTGCTCGACCCTGAAGGGCCACGACGTGGCCGTGGTGGCGAAGAGCATTTCGCGCATCTTCCTCCAGAACAGCATCAACCTGGGCCTGCAGGTCGTCATCTGCCCCGACATCGGGGCCTCGGTAGGGGACGATCTGGAGATCACGGAAGACCATGTGGTCAACCGGACCACCGGCAAGACCTACGACCAGGTGAAACTGCCCGCCGCCCGCAAGGGCATCATGGACGCGGGCGGGCTCATCCCCTACACGCGGGCCAGGCTGATGGCCACGCGGAGCTAGTCACCAATCCCCGAACAAACCTCGGTTGCGTTGACGCAAGAGCCAGACAGGGCACTCGTGGTGAGGGGAATAGAATTCGTCCGGTGAGGAACAGGGAGGGTCGGTGAGACTGCAGCTTGTCTTCTCACCGTTACTCAATGTTCCTCACCGGCATTAATACCTGGAACTGCGGGGCCGGGGTTGGCCTACTCCGTGCTCTCGAGGGCGTCCTCGGGGCAGGGGTGGTGGTGGTTTCGGATCGCGTGGAGGGCCAGGTCGTAGTCGGGTTCGTGGGTGAGTTCCGGCACCAGTTCCGTGTGGACGACGGTGCCGTTCTCGTCCAGGGCCACGACGGCCCGGGCGAACAGGCCCCGCATGGGTCCGTCAATGATCGTGACGCCGAAGGCCTGGCCGAACTCGGTGTGCCGGAAGGCGGAGGCGGGGACCACCCGGTCCAGGCGCTGGGCCCCGCAGAACAGGCCCTGGGCGAACGGCAGGTCCATGGAGACGCAGAGCATGACCGTGTCGGCCAGATCGGCCGACAGGTGGTTAAACTTCTGCACGCTTTCGGCACAGGTGGACGTGTCCAGGCTGGGGAAGATGCTCAGCAGCACGCGCTGGCCCACCAGATCCACGCTGGTGAACTCGCTGAGATCATGGCGCGTGAGGGTGAAGGGGGGTGTGCCCGACCCCGGCAGGGGCAGTTCACCGCAGGTGCGGGTGGGGCTTCCATTTAAGGTGATCGTGGCCATGCAGACCTCCCGGCGCGCTCATCCTACTCCCTACTGGAAGTTCCGTGCACGCATTCTCGACCAAGTTATCCCAGGATTCAGCCACCCCTGGAAACCACCCTTTCGCCCCTATGTGACTGGCGGGAAGCCCCTCACCCATCTAGGCTTGAGGCATGGACCGCATGGGGCTGAGGTGGGGCTGGTACTGGGGCATCTGGGCTCTCATGGGGCTTTACATGGCCACCTGGGACCTGGCCATGTACCCCTCGGCGTCGATCGTGCGCCTCCTAGTGATGAACCTCCTTCAGAACGGAACCTGGGGCCTGCTGGGGCTGTTCCTGCTGTGGCTCGCAAACCGGCGGCCCATCGAATCCTTTGCCTGGTCGCAGTGGCGGACGTGGACCCTGCATCTCCTGGCCAGCGTGGTCGTGGCCGCCCTCGGGCTCTTCCTGGCCTACATCATTTCACTCCTGGTGGAGTCCAGGGACTGGCGGAAGCCGCTGGATCTGGCCATGGCGGTCAAGGGACTGCCCCGCTTCTACCGCGCCTACTTCCACACGAACCTCCTGTTCATGTGGGCGGTGGTGGCCGCCTTCCATGGCCTGCGCATCTACTGGAAATACAAAGCCCGGGAAGTCGAGGCTGCGCGCCTGGAGACCCGGTTCGCGGAGGCTCAGAACCTGGCCCTGCGGATGCAGCTCCAGCCCCACTTCCTGTTCAACACGCTCAATTCCATCGCCGCCCTGGTCCATTCCAACCCCGATGGCGCGGACACGATGATCAGCCGCCTGGGGGATTTCCTCCGCACGACCCTGGAAGCCCCCCAGGATCAGTGGGTGACCCTCCGCAGGGAGCTGGTCTTCATCCAGGACTACCTCGGCATCGAGCAGATCCGTTTCCAGGACCGGCTGCGGGTGGAGCTGCAGATTCCGGCTGAGCTGATGGAGGTCCGCGTGCCCAACTTCATCCTTCAGCCGCTGGTCGAGAACGCCCTGAAACATGGGCTCGCCGACCGGCCCCAGGGTGGCACCGTGCGCCTGGGGGTGCGGAAGGAGTCCGGTGATCTGGTAATTGAGATTCAGGACGATGGGGAAGGATTTGTTTCCGGTCGGGAAGGTGTGGGTCTGGCGAATGTGCGGTCGCGGCTGGGCCTCCTCTACAAGGGGAAGCATCGGCTCGATATCCTCGGTGCTTCTGGCCGAGGTACGCTCGTGATCCTGCGGTTGCCCCTGGATGCAGAGGCGGAATCGTGAACCTCCGAGCCCTGCTGGTGGATGACGAACCACTGGCTCGTCAGCGGATCCGGCACCTGCTCCGGCGAGCCACCGATTTTGACGTGGCCGGGGAGTGCGCCAACGGCCTGGAGGCCGTGAAGGCCATCGAGGAGCTTTCGCCGGATCTAGTGTTCCTGGACATTCAGATGCCTGAGTTGGACGGTTTCGGTGTGGTGGAGGCGATCGGGGCGGACCGCATGCCGCCCACCCTCTTCATCACCGCCTACGATCAGCACGCGCTCCACGCCTTCGAGGTTCACGCCCTCGACTACCTGTTGAAGCCATTTTCGCCCGAGCGGTTCCATCAGGCCCTGGAGCGGGCTCGACGCTGGTGCACGCCGCCAAACGGCGACAAGGGACCCGATCTGGGGGCGCTCCTCGCGGGGCTTCGTCAGGAACGTCCTTGGGTGGACCGCCTGTTGGTGAAGCAGGCGGATCGGTATGTCCTAGTCAAGACGGCGACCATTCAGTGGATCGAGGCCGAGGACAACTACGTGCGCCTGCACGTCGAAGGAACTTCCCACCTGCTTCGCCAGACCATGACCGGTGTGCTGAACCGTCTGGACCCGGCCCAGTTCAGGCGCGTCCACCGCTCCGCCATCGTGAACCTGGACTGCATCAAGGAATTCCAGCCCTGGACCGGAGGGGACTACCTCGTGATCATGAGGGACGGCACCCGCCTGACCTTGAGCCGCACCTTTCGGGATCAGTTTGGTGAGTGGCTCTGAACGCAGGAAAGCCCGGCCTGGCCGGGCTTTCCTGCGAAGAACTTCGGCTCATCTTGCAGAATGCACGGCGATGGTTGCCATGCCCTTCTCCTGGATGAACAGGCCGCCCCTCTGGTTGGCCTGGGTGCGATTTGGAAGGATGACATCCACCGTTCCGATGGGCCTGTCGGTCACCAGGATCCGGCCCTCGGTGCCCTCGCCCAGGCTGAACACGGCGCCCTGCTTCAGTGCGACGGGGGTGGTTCCGATGGCGGGGACGCCCCGCTTTGCCAGCCGGTTGATGGCGACGGTGGCGCCGAAGGAGCCGTCGCGGAACAGGCGGTCGTGGGGCATCAGCACCACATAGTCCGCCTGGTGATTCGCCAGGATCGTGGCAGCGGAAGTTGCCTGTTCGGCCACCCGGGTGTCGGCCACGGTGATGAACGCACCTTCGCCAGCCGCCTTGGCGAGGGCCCATACCTGGGCCTCGTTCGCCCGGTAGTCGCAGATTACGCCGATGTGCTGCTTTTCAGGCCAGGTGGCCTGGGTGACCTTCATCAGCGGCTGAAAGTCCTCCGCAGAGAGGACGATGCCGACGAGGGCGAGAGTTGCCACACCAAGAGACCTTGCAATGCGGTTCATAGAGCCTCCGAAAGGGAAGGGCCACCGGAGTCCACTCGGTGGCAGGGGGAAAGGGAGCCCGGAGCGGTGAATCGCTGCGCGGGGGGAGGACAACCGTCAACATGGGACGAGGCCAGGTTCAGGGCCATGGATCAGGGGTAACCCGTCCCAGGGGTTGGCGAACGGCGATTTTGCAGGGGCCAGTCAGAGCTTCCCCGTGCCGGGTCTTCAAGTGCCCGGCTAGATGGCCCAGGGTGATACTGAACGATGGAGGTCCTCATGAAGATCCTGCTCCTCGGTTCCGGTGGCCGGGAACACGCGTTGGCCCTGAAGCTCAAGGCCTCCGCAGCGGCCGTGGAGCTGGTGTCTGCCCCCGGGAGCGATGCCCTGGCCGAACTGGGCCACCGGGTGGCATTGGATCAGGAGAACCCGGCGATGGTGGCGGCCTGGTGCGCCGAGAACCGCCCTGACCTCCTGGTGGTGGGGCCGGAAGTGCCCTTGGTGGCGGGCGTGGCGGATGCGGTGCGAGCCCTGGGCATTCCCGTCTTCGGCCACGACGCGGCCACCGCCCGGCTGGAGGGCAGCAAGGCCTTCGCCAAGGAGTTCATGCAGGGCCACGGCATCCCCTGCGCGGCCAGCCACACAGTGACGGAGCTAGCCGAAGGGGAGGCGCTGGTCCGCACCTGGCCCTATAGCTATCCCATCGTGCTGAAGGCTGATGGCCTGGCCGCCGGCAAGGGCGTGGTGCTGGCCTCGGATGAGACCGAGGCCCTGGCCACCTTCCGGGCCTTCATGGCGGGGCAGTTTGGGGAGGGCAGCAAGACGGTCGTTTTCGAGGAGCCCCTCGTGGGCATGGAACTCTCCCTGCATGTGCTGGTGGATGTAGATGCTGAGCACGCGGCCTATGCGCTGCTGCCTGCCTGCCAGGACCACAAGCGCATCTTCGAGGACGATCAGGGTCCCAATACCGGGGGCATGGGTGCCTTCGGTCCCATCCCCTTCCTGCGGGCCGAGGACATTCAGCTCATGCGCACTGAGCTGGTGGAACCCACCGTGAGGGGCCTCCAGCAGGACGGCCTTGAAGCCCGGGGCGTGCTCTTCCTGGGCGTCATGTGGACGGCCTCGGGACCAAAACTCCTCGAATATAACGTGCGCTTCGGCGACCCGGAAACCCAGGTGCTCATGCAGCTGCTGGACGAGGATCTGGGGGCCCTGCTGCTGGAGGTGGCTGAAGGCCGGCTGATCCCCCGCGACCTGAAGGTGAAGCCCCACACCGCCATCGCGGTGGTGCTGGCCGCCGAGGACTATCCCGAAGGGGCCAAGAAGGACGTGCCCATTTCGATCGGGACGCCTGCCATCACGGTCATCCACGCCGGCACCCGGGAGCAGAACGGACAGTGGCTGACGAACGGGGGCCGCGTGCTGAACCTCGCCACCTCCGCGCCGGACCTGGCCGCCGCCCGCGCCGCCATCGAGGCCGCCCTCCCGGAGGTGGGCTGGCCCGGCATGCAGGTCCGTCGCGACATCGGCCTCAAGGCCCTGCGGCATGCCCAGGCGGGGAAGACCGTTCGGGATCCCTGGTGAACCGTTCGCGGGCCGCCGTCGCCGCTCGTAAAGTTCCGGAGGGGATCCCTGGGGATTTCCATAGGCTTGGGTGAGAGGGGATCTCATGACATTCCAAGCCATCAATAAACGCTTCTGGGAAAAGCTGGCCTGCGCCGCCACACCGTTTTGGGAAGTGGGTCCCTATCTAGGACTCGGCTTCCTGATGGAGGCCTTTCCGCCGCTGCAGCGCCTCGCCGTGAGATGGCATGGCGATTTCATCTTCGGAGTTCTGGGCGGGGTGGCGATCATCACCCTGGTCTTCCCGCGGGGGCGAATGACGGGTTGGGCTGGCTGGATGAAGGCCTGGGGGCTGGGACTGTTCCTGGGGAGCCTTATCCTTGATGGATACCCAGGCTTCCTTTCAGGCTTGATGTCCCAGTCGGGGAAGGCCAGTCCTGTCCTGGTCCTTTCGGCGGCGGACCCCTGGCAGCATTTCGTCATCCTGCTGCTGGTGAGCGTTCTGCTTGGCGTGGTTTTCCATCGCATGACGGCCTATCGTCTGGAAGCCGAGCGTCAGCGTGAACTGGCGAACCAGGCTTCCCAGGCCGCCCTTCGCGGCAAGCTAGCACCCCACTTCATCTTCAACACCCTCAACACGCTTCATGCGCAGATCGAGACCGATCCCCGGGGAGCCCAGGCCACGACCGAGCGGTTGGCTGAGCTGCTTCGGAAGGTCATCGAGGTCTCCGACTGTCCCACCATTCCACTCAAGCAGGAACTGGAGTTTGTGGAGGCCTATCTGGGCATCGAGCAGGCGAGGCTCGGCGCTCGTCTCAAGGTTTCCATCGAGATTCCGGAAGCCCTGGAAACCGCGCCGATCCCCCCGTTGTCCCTGCAGGTCCTGGTGGAGAACGCCGTGAAGCACGGAGTGGTGCCCCTGGAGCAGGGCGGGGAAGTGCGCATCGGCGCCGAGTGCAAGGATGGCGCACTCTGGATCTGGGTGGAGGACCCGGGGACTGGCGCAAGTTCTGAGAAGGGCACGGGGACGGCCCTTGAGACCCTCCGACAACGTCTGGAGAATCCTGAGGATCTGCACATGGGCATGGTGGAAGGCCGTCATCGCGTGGCGTTCCAGTGGAGGCAGGCATGATCCGCATCGTGGTCATCGAGGATGAACCGCTAGCCCGGGAGCATCTGGTGGAATTGCTGTCGGAACTGCCGGGTGTGGCTGTGGTCGCCTCGGCGGAAAATGGCCGGGTCGGACTGGCCGCCATTGCGGAACACAGGCCGGACGCGGTGTTCCTGGACATCGAGATGCCGGGGATCAAGGGCACGGAGCTGATGCACATGCTGCCGGAACCGAGGCCTTCGTTGGTCTTCGTGACGGCCTATCCGCAGCATGCCATCGAGGCCTTCGCGGGTGGGGCGGTGCACTACTTGCTGAAGCCCATTTCGCGAGTGGGGGTGGCTCAGGCGCTGTCCCGCATCCGGCCCAAGGACGAGCCGTTACAGAAAGAATGGCTGCGTCTGCCGGTGCGGAAGAAGGGTGCCACGCGTTTGTTGCGGCCCGAGGAGGTGGAGGCGTTGATGGCGGACCTGGGGGATTGCATGGCCTGGACGCCGGAAGGGCGACTGCCCGTGGACGGGACGCTCGCCCACTGGGAGGAGCGACTTTCCGATCACGGCTTCATGCGGGTCCATCGCAACGCTCTGGTGCGCCTGGATGCCGTGCGGGAAGTGACTGCCGAGGACGAGCTGGTGCTGGCCTCGGGTCGCTTGTCCATCAGCCGCCGCCGCATGGAGGAAGTCCGGCGGATGCTGGGGCTCTGATTCCATGTCTACAAAGGACGAAGGGGATTTGGGACAGCCATCGGTTCGGTTCCCTATCGTGGAGGAGGTTCAAACCAGGGAACAAGCCTGTTGCCGGGGAGGAACGGTGAGAAACGGTGAGAAGCGGTGAAGAGAAAATGGTTTCTCACCGGCCCTCACCGTTCCTCACTGGTGAAAGATATTTCTCTCTCGGTACGAACGCCAGCCCCATTCAGGTCCGGTTTCGCATGAGCCAGATGGCCATGGCCAACCCAAAGGTGACCAGCGTCAGGATCCCTAAGGCCCGGTGGACCTTGGGGATGTGGGCCCGGTGACTGCGTCCTTCCCGCCAGGCGAGAGCCATCCGACCCAGCACCATCGTGGCGCCCGCCAGGCCGAGCACGATCAACCCTCCTTCCAGGAGGCGGGTGGAATAGGCCCGGGGCCACAGGAGCATCCGCAGGGCGACCACCGTGAAGGCGACCGCCATGAGGTGCCCGTGCAGGCGGTGCTCCCCCCGGTGCACGGCGCGTAGCGCGAAGGAAACGAGCAGAACGGCGGGGATCAGGAGGAAGTCGAGCATGTCGCCAGACTACCTGGAGGCCGTCACAGGGGCATTGCCTCCATCCGCTTTTCGCCCTCCCAGCGGTAGAAGCCGGAGCCGGTCTTGCGGCCCAGGCGGCCTGCGGCGACGAGCTGGCGGAGCAGGGCGGGGGCCTTGTACCGGGGTTCCCCGAAGGCGTCGAAGAACACTTCGGCCACGCTCGACATGGTATCGAGCCCGATGAAGTCGCTGAGGTGGAGCGGGCCCATGGGGTGGCCACAGCCCAGCTTCATGGCGGTGTCGAGGTCCTCGACTGTGGCCAGGCGCTGCTCGGCGCAGCGAATGGCGTCCAGGAGGTAGGGCACCAGAAGACGGTTGACCACAAAGCCCGGCGCGTCGGGGGCCATCACGGCCGTCTTGCCCAGTTTTTGGACGAAGGCGCGCAGAACGGTAAGGGTGTCCTCGCCGGTGGCCAGGGTGCGGATGATCTCCACCAGGGGCATGACGGGGACGGGGTTGAAGAAGTGCAGTCCCGCGAGCCGGGACAGCCGGTGCGGTGACAAGGCCGGGCTGAGCTGGGCCACGGACAAGCTGGAGGTATTGGTACAGAGGAGCGCCGTGGGCCCCAGCACTCGGTCGAGCTCCCCGAAGGTCTGCAGCTTGAGGTCGAGGCGCTCCGGTATGGCCTCCACCACCAGGTCGCAGTCCGCCAGGGTGGCAAAGGCGAGGGTGCCATGGAGGTTCGGGAGCCAAGTGCTGCGCTGATCTTCGGTGAGCTTTCCCTTCGCCACGGCCCGGTCCCAGGCGCCGGTGATCCGGGCCAGCCCCTTGGCCAGCAGGGTTTCGTCGGCCTCCTTGACCCAAACCTGACAGCCGGCTTCCGCCGCGCACTGCGCGATGCCCGAGCCCATGAGTCCGCAGCCGACGACGCCGATGCGCTGAATGTCCATGTGTGCCTCCTGATGATCTTGAAGTCCGAATGCTGGAGATGAGGTGGTCCCCATTCTCCGGGAAATCGCCGTCCCAGGGGGGATGACTTCCGGTAGGTTTGAGCGCCTCACTAAATCCTTCCGGTGGGGGCGGCAGCCCCATCCCAGGGGTAGAATGCCCATCACACTTCGGAGGGACCATGATCGGTCCATTGAAAGACCTCCTCGCCCACATGGCTTGGGCAGACGCGACCTTCTTCTGGGTTTGGGGGGCCTCCGCTGCTCTGGAGGACGAGGAACTGCGTACCCGGACGGAGCATCTGGTATCGGTCCAAGAGGCCTTCCTCCAGGTGCTCAAGGGAGATGCGGTGGCCCTTCCCGAACGGCCTCTGCTGGGCTTTCTGTCTCTAAAAACCCGGTGCGAAGCCAGCCATCAGGTGTTTAGAGCGCTGGGCCGGGGCCTCGACGAGGCCTCGTTGGCCCGCGTCGTGCACGTGCCCTGGTTCCCAGACCCGCCCTGCCTGATCTCCGTGACGGATGCGCTGCTGCAGGTCTGCCTGCACACCCAGCACCACCGGGGCCAAACCATGACAAGGCTCAAGGCCCTGGGCGCCGTGCCGAAAAACGTGGACTACATCATCTGGCTCTGGAAGCAGAAGCCCGAGGCGCGCTGGGCCTAGGCCGCTAGATCCGCCCAGGTGGGCCAGCAAGCACGGCCCTCAGGCGCCGCGTCAGCTGCCCGACGGTGAAGGGTTTGCGGAGGAGGGGCGCATCGGGACGCGCCAAGCCATGGGGGCCCAGTTCATCGGCGGTGTATCCCGACATGTAAAGGACCCTTAGTCCAGGGTGGGACCCCACCAGTTCGGCAGCCAGAGTCGGGCCGCTGTCCCCCGGCATGATCACATCGGTGAGCAGGAGATGAATGACCCCGGGCAGACTCCGGAGAAGGGACCTTGCCTCGTCAGCATTCCCGGCCGCAAGGACGGCATAGCCGTTTGCGGCGAGGAGGCGATGGGTGGTCTCCCGTACCGACAGTTCGTCCTCCACCAGCAGAATGGTTTCACTGCCCTGAAGGGGCTGGGCGCCAGGATCGGTGTCCGGTTCCTCGAGCGGCATGTTGGCGCGCGGAAAAACCAACCGGATGGTCGTGCCTTGCCCGGGGGTGGAACGAACGTCCATGCCACCCTGGGCGCCCTTGACCAGGCCATAGACGGAGGCCAGCCCAAGGCCTGTCCCCTTGCCGCGGACCTTGGTCGTGAAGAAGGGCTCGAACAGGTGCTTGAGGGTGGCTTCGTCCATGCCGGTGCCAGTGTCTGTGACGTCCAGGGCCACAGCCTCGCCAGCGGCGATGGGCAGGTAGGGGGTGACCTGGGCTTCCGGAAGGGTGAGGTTCCGAACGGCCACGGTCAGACGCCCCCCGTCGGGCATGGCATCCCTCGCGTTGGCGGCCATATTCAAAAGCGCCTGCTCCAGTTCGTTCGGATCGATTGTGATGGGCCAGACGCGCCGACCGATGTCAATAACCAGCGGGATGCGTTCCCCCAGCAGCCCTTCCAAAAGGGGGGTCACCCCCTTGACCAGTTGGGCGGGATTGATGGTTTTCGATTCCGGGGAATCGCGTCGGCAGAAGGCCAGCAAACGACCCGTCAGGGCGGCGCCCCGGGTGGCGGCCCCATAGATGCGCTTCAGGTCCCGCCCGGCAGGGTGTCCTTCGGGAAGGTGGGCCTCGGCAAGTTCGGCGTTGCCGAGAATCGCGCTGAGCAGGTTATTGAAGTCATGGGCGACCCCTCCCGCCAGGCGGCCCACGGCCTCCATTTTCTGCGCCTCCCTCAGTTGATCCTCCAGCCGGTGTCGTTCGGTGATGTCCCTGGCATTCAGCACCAGCCCACGGACGGCGGGGTCGTCGAGGAGGTTGCTGCCGGAAAGTTCGAGCGTGCGCCAGCTGTCATCAATGCGCCGCATCCTGCACTGATGAATGAGGGTATCGGGGTGGCTGAGCAGGTCCTGGAGGAAGCCGGTGGCGGGTGCCACATCCTCTGGATGAAGAAATTCGGTGAGCCGTCTGCCGTTCAGGCGTTCCGCGCTGATGCCCAGGACCTTCGTGGCTGCCGGGCTCGCGAAGCTCACGTGCCCCAGCTGATCCGTGACGAGGATCATGTCCGAGGAATAGCGCACCAGGGCCTCGAAGCGGGCCCGGAGCTCGACGGTCGCCGCCTCGGTCGCCCAACGGAGGCTGTCACGTACGGCCAGCGTCTCTCGCAGGAACATTACGAAAATGAGGAGGATCACCCCGACGAGCACACGCTGGAGGGTGGGACCATTCAGCCCGGTCCCAAGCAATTTGATGAGGAATAGTGATACAACCACGATGGTGAATAAGGGGATCGGGCTGAAGGCTGCTGGCTGGAGGTGCGCTGTTGGGGCCGGATCGTGCCCCAGACGCCAGGCGGCGGCAAGGGTCAGAATCAGCGATACCGCGTTGATGATGTTCCCCCAATAGCTCAAACCAGGGAAACTTGCTCCGAAATTCACCTGGATGCTGAACAGTAGGTCTGCCAGCCAGGAGATTCCGATGCCGGTGAGGAGCAGGTTGAAGGCCGCACGGTTGGGAAAGGGGTTGCACCGGAGCAGCACGATGTTGAGGGCCATCACGCCCAGGAAGGCCATCATGGGGTAGACGATGCCGAGGACGGAGGCAAAGCTCAGGGATTTCGCCAGGGAAGGGTGAATGGCAAACACCCAGAGAGGGACTCCGACGCCCACCAAGAACGCTGCTGCATCCAGCAGAATCCGAGTGAGGCCGGTGAGGGAGCGCTTCGTGCGCGGGAGCCTGGCCAGGCCAATGAAGATGAGCGGATAGTTGCTGAGGAAGATGATGTCCACCAGGCCGATGGGAGATCGGACCTTCTGAAGCCAGGCGGCGATTGGGATGAGGGCCGTGGCGATGAAAACCATGGCAAAGCCCGCGGCCATCAAACGGAGTCCGGCACTGAATCCCGCAGGGGTATCTTCCCGCTTGGCCGCACGCCAGAGAACCCGAACAGTCAAGGCCTGGAGCACCAAGAGATAGCCGAGTTCAACCGACCGTTGCCGCACGGATGGACTCGGGTAGGTTGCCATCCAGGCTATGTAGACGGGTGCCAGAAGCAACAGCAGCCGCAACCAGAGGGGGATTCTCCGGAACCAGGAAATTTGAGGGGGGGCGCTGATGATGGAAGGGGTCATAGGGGAGTTGGACCAGATGATCACCGGGAACCGACGGGTGATTGAAAGACCTTTCGGCAGGTTTTTTGCCAATGATGACTAATTGCGGGGACTCCTCCCGGGTCCATTGGTACCGGCCCTCCTGAGGTCATATCTCCAGGTAGGTGTGCAGCTTCCGCTCCTCAGTGAGCAGGGCCTTTAGGGCCTCGGCTGCATCGCTCTTGGAACTGGCCTTGTGCTTGGATTGCGGTCCCTGGATCAGCACGTCGGGATCGTAGTGGACGCTCCGCAGCACATGATCCACCGTGTCGCCCTTGACGATGTGCTGGATCTTGAAGGTGTCGTCCTCGTGGACCACGATGTGGGCCTCGTTGGGCGCGCCGAAGAGGTTGTGCCGCATGCCCAGGATGTCCTGGTAGGCGCCCGTGAGGAAGAAGGCCACGTAGTAGGCCTCGCCACCGCGGGGTTCGTGGAGGGGGATTTCGTCGCGGACGTCCTTCAGGTCGATGAACTTCTCCATCTTCCCGTCGCTGTCGCAGGTGATGTCGCACAGGGTGGCAGATAGGGCGGGCTTCTCCTTGAGCCGGTGGATGGGCATGACCGGGAACAGCTGCTCGATGGCCCAGTGGTCCGGCATGGACTGGAAGATGCTGAAGTTGGCGATGAGCTTATCCGCCAGGCTCTTGTTGAGGTCCTGGAACTCTTCGGGAATGTACTTGAGGCTCTTGCTTTTCAGGATGCGGGACAGCTTCCGGCAGACTTCCCAGAACAGGGTCTCGCCCTTGCTGCGATCCACCAGGCCCAGGTAGCCCAGGTTGAACAGGGTGAGCAGCTCGTCCTTCTGGGTGATGGCGTCGTGGTACATCTCGGCGAAGTTCTTCACGGAGATGTTGTCGCGGGTGTAGGCCAGCTCCTTGAGGATCTGGGGTTCGTTGCCGGTGAGCGTCACGGAATACTTGGTGTGGGTGGTGTCGATGAGGCCGATGATGTCCACCACCAGGACCTCGTGATAGGCCACGATGGCCCGTCCCGACTCGCTGAGCAGGTCCGGCATGGGCACCTGCTCCTGGGTGCAGATGTCCTTGGTGGTGTAGACCACGTCGGCGGCGTACTCGGAGATGGTGTAGTTCATGGAGCTGCTGAAGGTGGTCTTGCTGCCGTCGTAATCCACGCCAAGACCGCCGCCCACGTTGAGGTACTGAATGGGCACGCCCATCTTGCGGAGCTTGGCGTAAATGCGGGTGGCCTCCTTCATGGCCGACTTGATCTTGCGGATGTCCGTGATCTGGCTGC
>JANYAS010000034.1 GCA_025361205.1 Holophagaceae bacterium | reverse complement strand
CCCCTTTCCGCCCCGAACTGGCCATCGTCCTGGGATCGGGACTGGGTGCCCTGGCCGACAGTGCCGAGGCGAAGGCTGGGCTAACCATCCCCTTCACGGATCTGCCGGGGTTCCCCGCTCCCACCGTGGCCGGGCATGGTGGGAAACTCGTCTTCTGCGAGTTCGAGGGTCGCAAGGTCGTGCTTCAGGCGGGCCGCTTTCACTTCTACGAGGGACATCCAATGCCTCTCGTGGTCACCCCCATGCGCCTCTATGGCCGCCTAGGCGTGAAGGCCGTATTGCTGACCAACGCCGCCGGCGCCTTGAACCCCGCCTTCGGCGTGGGTGAGCTCATGGCCCTCACGGATCACATCAACCTCTTCGGCACCAATCCGCTCATCGGGCCGAACGTGGAGCCTGGCCCTCGCTTCCCGGACATGACGGCCATCTACGATTCCGCCTTGCGCGGCCACCTCTGCTCCTGCGCCCAAAGGCTGGGTCAGACCCTCCGAGAAGGGGTCTACCTGGGCCTGACCGGCCCCAGCTACGAGACCCCGGCCGAGATCCGCGCCTTCCGCATGATGGGTGCTGACGCCGTGGGCATGAGCACTGTGCCCGAGGCCATCGTGGCCCGCCACGAGGGCATGCGGGTGGCCGGGATCTCCTGCCTATGCAACATGGCGGCCGGCATCCTGCCGCAGGCCCTCACCCACAAAGAGGTTCTGGAAGCCGGTGCCGCCGCGGCAGACCGCTTCGAAGCCCTGGTGCGCGCCTTCGTCCGAGACTTGCCGCAGTAGAACGCGCCCGCGACCCGGCCTGGAATTTGGAGAGTGAAGCAAAGCGCAGCTTTCGCCTGATGGTGCGCAGCGCGTAACTCCTGGAGAGTAAAGCGTAGTCCCAGCTTAGCTGGGCCTACGCGCGGGGGTCCGGGGGTGTGCGCGCAGCGCGACCATAGATCCTCGCAACGCAAGCGTTGCGAGGGGAACCCCCGGAGAATATCAGGCGTTGTTCTTCTGGTGCTCCTCGATGAGCCGGTTGACCACCTCCGGTTCGGCCAGCGTGGAGATGTCACCCATGCCGTCGTACTCCGTGGAGGCGATCTTGCGCAGGATGCGACGCATGATCTTGCCGCTTCGGGTCTTGGGCAGGCCCGAGGCGATGTGGATGACATCCGGGGCCGCGAAGGCGCCAATGACCTGCCGGACTTGCTCCTTCAGGGCGCCGATGAGCTGCTGGTTGCCATTTTCGGTGTAACCGTGGTTGAGCAACACGTAGCAGTAGATGCCCTGGCCCTTGATGGGGTGCGGGTAGCCCACCACGGCGGCTTCGGCCACGGCCTCATGGGCCACGAGGGCACTCTCCACCTCGGCCGTGCCCAGGCGGTGGCCACTCACGTTGATCACGTCGTCGATGCGGCCCGTGATCCAGTAGTAGCCGTCCTCGTCCCGTCGGGCGCCATCGCCGGTGAAGTAGTAGCCCGGGTACTGCGTGAAGTAGGTTTCCCGGAAACGCTTGTGGTCGCCATGGACGGTCCGGGCCTGCCCAGGCCAGGGGGCGCCGAGACAAAGGGCGCCCTCGACATTGTTCCCCTCCAGGGGCACGCCCGTGGCCGCATCCACGATCACCGGCTTCACGCCGAAGAAGGGCAGGGTCGCTGAGCCAGGCTTGGTGGGCGTCACGCCGGGGAGCGGCGTGATGAGGATGCCGCCGGTCTCGGTCTGCCACCAGGTGTCCACCACGGTGCAGCGGCCATCGCCAACGACGTCGTGATACCAGCGCCACACTTCCGGATTGATGGGCTCACCCACGGTGCCGAGCACCCGCAGCGAGGTGCGCTTGTACTTCTTGATCCAGGCGTCCCCGGCCTGAGCCAAGGCCCGCAGCGCCGTGGGCGCGGTGTAGAAGATGGTCACGCCCAGGTCGTCGATGATTTGCCAATAGCGCCCTGGATCCGGGTAGAGCGGCGTGGACTCGAAGATCACTGTGGTGGCACCGTTGGCCAGCGGTCCATAGACGATGTAGCTGTGCCCAGTCACCCAGCCGATGTCTGCCGCGCAGAAGTAGATATCATCCGGATGGTAATCGAACACAATCTTGTGGGTGAAGGCCGCATAGGTTAGGTAGCCGCCCGTAGTGTGCAGCAGCCCCTTGGGCTTCCCCGTGCTGCCAGAGGTGTACAGGATGAAGAGCGGGTCCTCCGCGCCCATCCACTCGTTGGTGCAGGTGGAGCGCTGCTTGGCGGTCTCCTCGTCGAGCCAGAGGTCTCGTCCCGGTTCCATGGGAACATCGCTGTCGGTCCGCCGCACCACCAGCACCGTTTCCACCAGGGACATGCCCTCGATGGCGCGGTCCACGGTGCGCTTGAGCGGCACCTTTTTCCCGCCGCGTAGACCCTCGTTCGCGGTCACCACCACCTTGCAGCGGGCGTCCACGATGCGGTCGCGCAGCGACTCGGCCGAGAACCCGCCGAAGACCACGGAGTGCACCGCGCCGATCCGGGCGCAGGCCAACATGGTGTAGACCAGTTCCGGGATCATCGTGAGGTAGATGGCGACCCGATCGCCCTTCTTCACGCCATGGTGCAACAGTACGTTGGCTACGCGGGCCACGTTGTGCTTGAGGTCGCGGTAGGTGATGTGGGTGTACTGGCCCGGTTCGTCCTGGGCCCAGATGAGGGCGGTCTTATCACCGAGCTGCGGCAGATGGCGATCCACACAGTTGAAGCAGGCGTTGAGCCGGCCGCCCGAGTACCAGGAAAAGTCCACTTCCTTGTAGTCCGCGTCGAACACCGACTGCCAGGGATGAAACCAGGTCAGCGCCTTGGCCTGCTCGCCCCAGAACCACTCCGGATTGTCCAGAGAAAGCCGGTAGAGCCGCTGATACTCCTCCATCGTCTTGATGTGGGCCCGCTCCCGGATCTGCGACTTCACGGGGTAGAGGTCTTGGGACATGGGTGGCTCCGTGCCAATGCTGCTGGGAATGAAATGGGTGGAATCGGCGGGATGGGGGGGGGCCGGAGGCCGGAGCTTCCGCGCAAGTCATTTGATGGCTGTGGTGGCGACCATTCTCCAGCCCAGGGGCAGCCTTGTCCAGTGCTCGTTACTCCGGGGAAGGTCTCCAGTGGCCTGCCCGGAATACCGAATTTCCCGGTCAGCTCTCCGCAACCAAAAAAGCCGGGTGATGGATCCCTCCAATCGCCCGGCCCCTTTCCGCACTCTGACGACGGTGCCGCCAGAGATTTACTTCACTGCTCGTGCTGGTAGGTCGTGATGTCCCGATCCTTGGTTTCCTTCAGGAAGAGAGCACCGATCACCACGGTGACAAGGGCTACGATGACGGGATACCACAGGCCGTAGTAGATGTTGCCATGCAGCGCCACCATGGCCGTCGCGATGAGCGGCAGCATGCCGCCGAACCAGCCATTGCCGATGTGGTAGGGCAGGGACATCGAGGTATAGCGGATGTTGGTGGGGAAGAGCTCCACCAGGAACGCCGCGATGGGCCCATAGACCATGGTCACGTAAATGAGGAAGGTGAACAGGATCAGGAGGGTCATGGGGTAGTTGACCTTGGACTTGTCGGCTTCCTTGGGATAACCCAACTCCGTGAGCGTCTTCTTGAAGGTGGCTTCCGAGGCCGCGCTCCAGCCCTCCACGCGGGTCGTGGTGACCAGACCCGTGGTGGGATTCCTGCCCTGGATGGTGGCGACGACCATCTTGCCGGCTTCAGGGGCAATCTTGTTGAAATTGAGCCCCTGCTTGCCGAAGAAATCGTTCACCCGGTCCAGCTCGGAGAACTTGCTCCAGGGCCCGACGAATAGGTTGAAGGTCTCATCGGCGCGGCTCCCCGCCACGTTGATCACGGTGTGGTTCTGGAAGGTTTCCAGGGCCGGATTCACATAGTGCGTCAGCGCCTTGAACAGGGGGAAGAAGGTGAGGGCGGCGATGAGGCAGCCCGCCAGGATGATCTTCAGGCGGCCGATCTTATCCGACAGCCAGCCGAAGAAGATGAAGAAGGGTGTGCCCAGCAGCAGTGAAGCCCCGATGAGCATGTAGGTGCTCTGGTAGTCCAACTTCAGCGTGATCTGCATGAAGAACAGCGCGTAGAACTGGCCGGTGTACCACACCACACCCTGGCCCGCGGTGGCGCCTAAAAGGGCGAGCAACGCATACTTGTTGTTGGGATACTTCAAGAAGCTGTCGCTGAGGGGGGCCTTGGAGGCCTTGCCCTCGGCCTTCATCTTGGTGAAGACGGGGGATTCGTGCAGCTTCAAGCGGATCCACACGGACACGGCGAGCAGGAAGATGGACATCCAGAACGGGATGCGCCAGCCCCAGGAGGCGAAGGCTTCCTTGGTCATGGCGGCGCGGCAGGACAAGATGATCCCAAGGCACAGGAAAAAGCCCACTGTGGCCGTGGTCTGGATCCAACTGGTGTTGTAGCCGCGACGATCGTGGGCGGAATGCTCGGCCACATAGGTGGCGGCGCCGCCGTATTCCCCGCCCAGGGCCAAGCCCTGGCACAGGCGCAGGGTCACCATGATGATGGGCGCCCACCAGCCGATGGCTGAGAAGGTCGGCAGGAGGCCCACACCGAAGGTGGAGAGGCCCATCACGACGATGGTCACGAGGAAGGTGTACTTCCGGCCGATGAGGTCGCCGATGCGACCAAACACCAGGGCGCCGAAGGGGCGGACCAGGAAGCCGGCCGCATAGGCCGCGAAGGCCGACAGCAGGGCGGCCGTTTCATTCCCCTTGGGGAAGAATAGCGTCGCGAAAAAGGGCGCCAGTGTCGCGTAGAGGTAGAAGTCGTACCACTCGAAGACCGTCCCCACGGACGATGCCACGATCACCATTCGTTCTTCCTTGGTGAGGGGCGTCTTGGTTGAGACTTGCGCCGTTGCGATGGCCATTTCTTGTAGCCTCCTTGGGAAAATATTTCTGTTGAATGGGCAGAACACTGAGTGAAACGGTACCGTCTGTTCGAATTCCTCCGAACCGAGAGACGACATCGCTGATGCGTTATGAGAACCGTGATGAAGGCGTCATCATCCGGTACAAGATGTGTGGGAAGCTGACCCCTAGATAACTCCTTCCCCCGGGTAAGGTCAAGCGGGATCCATCTCGGAATTTCTCTTTTCCTGACAACGGATTGCGTCGCAGCACCTGTTGCTAAAAGACCTTTGAATCTTCTTTCAGGCTTATACCTGATGGCCCACGGTTGCTTCTTTCACGTGGTTAAGCGCCTTCAGTGGTATTTCTCCGAGGACCAAGCCCTCCGCCCGGATTGATGTTCTCGGCCGGTTCAGCTCGCCGACCCGCGACACCCGATCGCTCCGACCCCCTATCATGGTCATGACCACCCGCTGCCAGGACGTTCCATGCGCATTGCCCTTATGGCCGATATTCACGCCAACCGGCGCGCACTGGAGGCCTGCCTGGACCACGCGCGCGCGCGCGGCGTGGACCGCCTGGTGTTCCTGGGCGATTACGTGGGCTATGGACCGGAACCCAGCGAAACACTGGAACGGATCATGGCGGAAACCGCCCGGGGCGCGCTGGCCGTGGCCGGCAATCACGATCAGGCTGTCGCCGAGATACGCGAATCCATGACCTCCGATGCGGAGACTGCCATGGCCTGGACCCGCGGTCAGCTTGGCCCAGGCGCTCGGGAATTCCTCGCGAGCCTGCCCATGCGCTTCGAGGACGGCCCCCGCCTTTATGTCCACGCCAGTCCGCAAACCTACCCTGCCTGGATCTACGTGAATGATGGCCCCGCCGCCAAACGGGCACTGGAGGCCAGCCGCGCGCAGATCGTGTTCTGCGGGCACACGCACGTGGCCGCATTGCATGGCATCACCGCCACGGGGCAACTGGTGTCCTTTCAGCCCGTGCCCTCGGTCCCGGTGCCCCTGCCCCGGCATCGCCGATGGCTGACCGTGGTGGGAGCCGTCGGACAGTCGCGCGATGGCGATCCCGCCGCCGCCTACGCCGTCCTGGACACGGATCGAGCGGAGGTCACCCACTTTCGCGTGCCCTACGATTCGGAAGCCGCGGCGATGGCCGTCCTTCGAGCCGGCCTCCCGCCGGCCCTGGCTGACCGACTCCGGACGGGGTATTGACCCATGAACCGGGCGCGGATCGAGACCGGCACCACCCTGGATGGCTTTGTCATCGGTGAACCGATCCACCGCGGCGGCATGGCCTCCATCTGGGCCGCCACCCATCCCGCTATCGACATCCCCCTCCTGATCAAGGTGCCGGTGATGTCCGAGGGCGTGGACCCCGCCGCCATCGTCGGCTTCGAGATGGAGCAGATGATTCTGCCTCGGCTGTCCGGGCTCCATGTGCCTCGGTATGTCGCCCAGGGTGCCTTCGACATCCAGCCCTACCTCGTCATGGAGCGGATTCCCGGCCCCTCCATGCTTCCCTTCCTGAATCAGTTGCCCCTGCCTTGGCAGTCTGTGGCCTCGCTCGGCACCCGGATCGCGTCGGCACTCGACGACCTCCACGGACAGCATGTCGTCCACCTCGATGTGAAACCGTCGAACCTTCTCACACGTCCCACGGGGGACATCGTGCTCATCGACTTCGGCCTCTCTCACCACGACGAGCTTCCGGACCTGATGGGCGAGGAGTTTCGGCTGCCCTACGGCACCGCACCCTATATGGCCCCTGAGCAGATTCTCGGCTACCGGCGGGATCCCCGCAGCGATCAATTTGCCCTGGGTGTCCTGATGTACTTTTTCCTGACGGGGATTCGACCCTTTGGCGATCCCCAGCGGCTGTCCGGCCTCAAACGGCGCATCTGGCGCGACCCCGTTCCGCCCCGCCGGCTGCGGCCCGACTGTCCGCCCTGGCTGCAGGAAGTCATCCTGCGCTGCCTTGAGGTCCACCCCGCCTGGCGCTACCCGACTGCCGCCCATCTTGCGGTGTCGCTTCAGCATCCGGACCAGGTCAAGCTGACCGCCCGCTCCAAGAAGTTGAAACAGGACCCCTTCACCACGGTCCTCCGACGCCGATTCGGCGATCACCCGTTTTCCATCCCCCAGGCCAAGACCCCTGCCCGGCATGACCGGGATGCACCCATCCTTCTCGTGGCCATCGACCTTTCCCCGGAGGCGGCTCCCATCGCAGAGACCCTGCGGATCATGGTAGCCCGCATGCTCTCGACCCTTCCTGGGGCCCGCGTCGCCTGCCTGAACATACTCAAGCAGGGCCGCATCACCCTGGATGAGACTCTGGATGCCCAGGGCCGCAACATTCACCACCAGCGCCTGGTCGAGCTCCGGAGCTGGGCCATTCCCCTGGACCTGGAAGAGGGTCGCATCAGCTTCCACGTCATCGAATCGACGGACCCCGCCTCAGCCATCCTCCATTACGCGAACGCCAACCATGTCGACCACCTGGTGATTGGGGCCCGGGCGAGTTCACTCAGGCGATCACTCCTTGGCAGCGTATCCAGCCAGGTAGCAGCCCAGGCTCCCTGCACGGTCACCGTGGCGCGTTCACGCCGCATGCGGACGGCCGATTTTGGCCCAGAGGCGGGTGAGGAATCCGATGCGCCATGGACTGTCGGATGACATGAAAACGCCCCAGCAAGCCGGGGCGTTTCAGGGGCGGATGCGACAGCCTACTCGGCGTCCTCGGCCTTGGGCTCGGGGAGGGTGGAGTCCACGAGCTCGATGAGGGCCATATCGGCCGCGTCGCCGAGGCGATGGCCCGTCTTGAGGATGCGCGTGTAGCCGCCGGGGCGGTTCTCGAAACGCGTGCGGAAGTCGGCGCCAAAGATCTTCTGGACGACATCCTTGTTTCCGAGGCGGGCCATCGCCAAACGGCGGTTGGCCACGGTGTCGGACTTCGCGAGGGTGATGAAAGGTTCCACGAAGCTACGAAGCTCCTTGGCCTTCACCAGGGTGGTCTCGATGCGCTCGCTCTCGAGGAGGGCGGTCGCCAGGTTCTTCATGAGGGCCTTGCGCTGGTTGGTGTTACGGCCCAGGCGCTTGCCGGAATTGTTGTGACGCATGGGGGCTCCTTACACTTCCTGCTCGAGCCGCATACCAAGGGAGAGACCAATGCGAGCGAGCTCGTCCTTGATCTCCTGGAGCGACTTCTTGCCGAAATTCTTGGTTTTCATCAGCTCGGCCTCGGTGCGCTGGACCAGCTCGCCGATGGTGGTGATGTTGGCGTTGCGGAGGCAGTTGTTGGCCCGCACGGAGAGTTCGAGTTCCTCGACAGACTTGCCCAACCAGGTGTTGGCCGCTTCGACACCGAGGATGGCGGTGCCCATTTCCATCTCAGTGAAGTCCTCGTCCTGACGCGCGAACACGAGGAAGTGATCGCGCAGGATGAGGGCCGCATCGGAGACGGCTTCCTTGGGATTGACGGCACCATTGGTCCACACCTGAAGCGTGAGCTTCTCGTAGTCGGTGCTCTGACCCACGCGGGCGGGTTCAACGATGTAGTTCACACGGACGATGGGGCTGTGGTTGGCATCCATGGGGATGAAACCCAGGCCCAACGTTTCGTCGTGGTTGCGGTCGGCAGTGACGAAACCGCGGCCCATGCGGACCACCATCTCGATTTCCATCTCGCCCTCTTCACCCAGGGTGGCGATGTGGATGTTGGGATCCACGACTTCCACATTCTGGTTGCAACGGATGGCGGCGGAAGTGACCGTGCCCTCGCCCTTGGCGGAGATGGTCACCGTCTGAGGCTCGTTGCTGTGCAGTTTGAAGGGCACTTCCTTGAGGTTCAGGAGGATGTGCGTGATGTCCTCCCAGACCCCGGGAAGGGTGGTGAACTCATGCATGACGCCCTTGATGCGGATGTTGGTAACGGCGGCGCCCTGGATGCTGCTGAGCAGCACCCGGCGAACGCTATGCCCGACAGTCGTGGCAAAGCCACGCTCGAAGGGATAGGCCACGAACTCCCCGTAGGTGTCCGTGAGTGACCCGGGAGTCACTTCCGCGAAACGCGGCCTCTGGAAATCACTGAGGTTCAGCATCCTGCCCCCTTACTTGGAATACAGTTCAACGATCAGCTGCTCGTTGATGTCCAGAGTGATGTCTTCGCGGGTCGGGGTGGCAAGCACCTGGCCCTTGAAGGCGGCGGCATCGAGGGACAACCACTTGGGGATGCCGCGACCAGCGGAGGTTTCGACAGAGGACTTGACCCCGTCGTTCTCCCGGACGCGATTACCCAGTTCCACCGCCTGGCCAGGTTTCACCTGGAAGGAGGGGATGTCCACCCGCTGGCCGTTGACTTGCACGTGGCCGTGCATGACCAGCTGGCGCGCGGAAGACCGGCTGGGCGCAAAGCCCAGGCGAAAGATCACGTTGTCCAGACGGCACTCTAGGAATCCAAGCAGGTTGTGGCCGGTGACGCCTTTCTTGGCGTCGGCCTTCTCGAAGTAGTGGCGGAACTGCTTCTCGAGCACACCGTAGATGCGCTTGACCTTCTGCTTCTCGCGAAGCTGGAGGGCGTAGCCAGTGGGCTTCTTGATCTTCCCCGCGCCATGTTGGCCGGGGAGCTTGCCTTTGCGTGTTTCGAAAGAACACTTCTCTTTGAAGCAGCGTTCGCCCTTCAAATAGAGCTTCATTCCCTCGCGTCGGCAGAGGCGGCAAACGGCGTCTGTGTAACGTGCCATGTCTCTC
>JANYAS010000006.1 GCA_025361205.1 Holophagaceae bacterium | reverse complement strand
CCGAGGAGGTCCTCGGACTGGAGCGGCCCCGGGTGGGCATCCTCAGCGTGGGCGAGGAGGATGGCAAGGGCACGGATGTGACCAAGGAAGCCGCCGCCATGCTCCGCCAGCTGGAGATCCGTTTCGAGGGCAACGCCGAAGGGCGCGATATCTGGAACGGGAACTTCGATGTCATCGCCTGCGACGGCTTCGTGGGTAACGTGGTGCTGAAATCGAGCGAGGCCCTGGCCGAGGGCATCATCAACGGCCTGCGCGACAGCTTCATGGAGAGCGCGGTCACGAAGTTCGCAGGGCTGCTCGCCAAACCCGCCATGAAGCGGTTCATGAAGAAGCTCGACTACGCGGAATACGGCGGCGCCCCCCTGCTGGGCGTGAAGGGCGTGAGCATCATCGGGCACGGACGCAGCGATGCCAAGGCCGTACGCAACGCCATCCGCGCCGCCCTGCGCGCAGCGGAGCACCACCTCCACGAGCGCATCCAGGAGCGCGTGGCGCAGCTGCTGCCCCAGGATTGACTTTTTCTGCCACGGATGAACACAGATAGACACGGATGTTTTTCTATCTGAGTTCATCCGTGTTCATCGGTGGCAAACCTTTTCGAGGTCTTTATGAGCAAGGTGGCATGGCTGTTTCCGGGTCAGGGTTCCCAGTCGGTGGGCATGGGCCTGGCGCTCGTTGAGGCCGAACCTGCGGCCCGGGCCGTGCTTCAAGAGGCCGACGCAGCCCTGGGCTTCCCCTTGTCGAAGGTGATGGCGGAGGGACCGGAAGAGACCTTGAAACTCACCGAGCACACCCAGCCCGCCATCCTCACCCATAGCACCATGGTGGTGCGGGCCTGGGGCCACCGGCTGCCCAGGGCCGATTTCGCCGCGGGCCATTCCCTGGGGGAGTACAGCGCCCTGGTGGCCCTGGGCGCCCTGGACTTCCAGGATGCCGTGCGCACCGTGCGGGAGCGCGGGCGGGCCATGCAGACGGCCGTGCCCGTGGGTGTGGGCGCCATGGCGGCCATCCTGGGTATGAGCCTGGCGGATGTGGAGGCCAGCTGTGCCGAGGCGGTGGCAGCCACGGGCAAGATCGTCGTGCCCGCGAACTTCAACGGTCCTGGCCAGATCGTCATCGCCGGCCATGCGGAGGCCGTCGAGGCGGCCCTGACGGCGGCCAAGGCCCGGGGTGGACGCAAGATGATGCAGCTGCCCGTGAGCGCGCCCTTCCATTCGCCCCTGATGGAGCCCGCCCAGGCCCACATGGAGCCCATCCTGCGCGGCCTTCCCTTCAAGGCGCCCACGTGCCCCCTGGTGAACAACGTGGATGCCGCCGCTGTCTCGGCTCCCGAGGCGCTGCGCGACGGACTGATTCGCCAGATCCCCGGGGCCGTGCGCTGGCAGGCCACCCTCGACCTGCTGCTGGACGAAGGTGTCAGCACCTTCATCGAGCTGGGCCCTGGCAAGGTGCTGGCGGGTCTCGTGAGGCGCCAGGCCAAGGAGCGGGGCCTGGAGATTTCCGCCCTAAGTCTCGGTGCCCCTGAGGATTGGGCCCAACTCGGCTGACAGGGCGCTGGCAGCACTGGACCGCCTACAGGGGAAGGTGTGATGAAAAGCAAGGGCCTTCAGGACTAGGGTAAAAGAAACGCCACGACCAAGGTTTTCGTGAGCGGGATGGTGGGGTGTGCGCAGGTATCTGGCGATCCCTCATCCACACCCGTCCCGGAGGTGCCCATGCGCAAGGATCTTGTCTTCGGAATGGCTGGTTCGGGAGGGGACGGTATCGTCTCCGCCGGCGACTCGCTCCTCCAGGCCGCTGCGGCGGAGGGCTACCACGGCGTCATGACCAAGAGCTTCGGGTCGCAGATTCGCGGCGGCGAATCCTCCTGCCGCGTGCGCATCAGCACCGATCCGATCCTGAATCCCGGCGGCAATCTCGACGTGGCCGTGGCCCTGAACTGGGACGACTTCCTCAAGTTCGGCGCTGAGCTCCCCGTCAGCGGCACCACGGTGGTGATCTACGAGGCTGCGACCGGTGTGGCCGAGAACGAGATCCCCCTGGTCGGCGTGACGCCGCTGCAGGTGATCGCAGTGCCCATCGCGGCGATGGCCAAGGAAACCGCCGGTACGGAGCGCGCCAAGAACACGGTGGTGCTGGGCCTCATCGCTGGCTGGTTCGGCATCGGCGCCGTGGCCGTGATGAAGGGCATCCGGAAGAAGCTTGCCAAGAAGGGCGAAGAGCTGGTCGAAGCCAACCAGCGCGCCTTCGACGCGGGCCGGGCCTTCGCCATGGCACATCCGCTCAAGGCCAGCATGAACATCGTCGCTTCGGAGACCAAGGGCGACGTGAAGCTCATTACGGATGGCAACGATATGTGTGCGGCCGCGGCCATTTTCGCGGGCTGCCAGTTCTTCGGTGGCTACCCCATCACGCCCTCCACCGAAATCATGCAGTTCTTCACGGACCACGTCTGGAAGTACGGTGGCGCGGTGTTGCAGGCCGAGGACGAGATCGCGGGCATCGGCGCCGCCATTGGCGCCTCCTTCGCCGGGAAGAAGGCCATGACCGCTACCAGCGGCCCGGGCCTCTCGCTCAAGGGCGAGATGATGGGTCTCGCCAGCATCGCCGAACTGCCCCTGGTGATCGTGGACGTGCAGCGCGGTGGCCCCTCCACGGGCCTGCCGACCAAAACCGAGCAGTCCGACCTCTTTGCTGCGGCCTTCTCAGCCCATGGCGACGTGATCCGCCCGGTGCTGGCGCCGACTTCCGTGGCGGACACGTTCCGCATCACCATCGAGGCCTTCAACATTGCCGAGTACTACCAGACGCCGGTCATCGTGTTGTCCGACCAGGAAATCGCCTCCCGCAAAGAGACCATGGACCCCATCGACACCACCCAATTCAAGATCATCAATCGGCTGCGCCCCGCCGGGGCGGATCTGGTGGACTACAAGCGTTTCAAGCAGACCGAGAATCACATCAGCCCCATCAGCCATCCCGGCATGCTCGGCGGCACCTACCTGGCCTCCGGCATCGAGCACGTCGAATCGGGAGCACCCACCAACAGCGGGTCCGTCCATACGCGCATGAATGAAAAGCGCACCAGGAAGTTCGACTCCCTGAAGGACCGGAAGGATCTGTTCGAAGTGACGGGTGATCCTCATGCTCCGATTGCCATGATTGCCTGGGGTAGTGTGGCGGGGGTCTGCCGTGAAGCCCTCGCCATGGCTCAGGCCGAGGGGCTCAACGTCAAGCTGCTGGTGCCCTACCTGCTGTATCCGGTGGCGGAAGGGGTCTACAACGACTTCTTCGGGTCCGTCCAGAAGGGCCTCGTCATCGAGCAGACCCACCTGGCCCAGACCTTCAAGCTGCTGCGGATGCACCTCGACCTGCCCAAGGGCCTGCGGTCCCTCGCCCGCAGTGGCGCGAATCCCTTCCTGCCCGGCGAAATCGTCGCGGCCCTCCATCAACTCCTCTCGGAGCTGCAGCGCAGCCACGAGGGCAAGCTTCAGCCCCAGGAGTGAGGTCCTCATGAGCGCCACCTGCGAATTCCAGGCAAAAGACTACAAGAGCGACCTCAAGCCCATCTGGTGTCCCGGCTGCGGCGACTTCTCCGTGGTGCAGGGTATTTATCGCGCCCTGGCCGCCATTGGCCGCCCGCCCCATGAGATCGCCTTTGTGTCGGGCATCGGCTGCTCCAGCCGCATTCCCGGCTACACCACGGCCTACGGCTTCAACACCATCCATGGCCGGGCCCTCCCCATCGCCCAGGGCATCAAGCTGGCCAACCCCGACCTGCTGGTGCTGGCCGCCGGTGGCGATGGCGACGGCTTCTCCATCGGCGGCGGCCACATCGCCCACCTGGTCCGCCGCAACATCGACATCACTTACATCGTGATGGACAACCAGATCTACGGCCTCACCAAGGGCCAGCTCTCGCCCACCTCCCAGAAGGGCCGCGTCACCTGCACGTCCCGCTTCGGCAGCCTGGAACAGCCCGTCAATCCCCTGCTTTACATGCTGGCCTATGGCGCCGGTTTTGTGGCCCAGGCCTCGCCCACGGATCTGGTCGGCATGGCGGCGATCATCGAGGAAGCCATCCGCTTCCCCGGTTTCTCCTTCGTGAACATCCAGTCGCCCTGTGTGACCTATGGCGAGGAAGCCCAGCAGATCAAGGGCCTCAAGGCCATCAGCGAATCGCTGGTGGCCCTCGGCCACAATCCCGCCGACCGCCTGGCCGCCATGGATCTGGCCCAGCACTACGGCGAAAAAATGCACCTGGGGGTGTTCTACCGCAATCCCGAACCGGCGCCCACCTACGACGGCCTCGTGCGGGAGCGTCAGGCCCTGTTGTCCAAGGACGCGCTGCCCAAGGAGCGCATCCTGGACCTCTTCATCAAGAAGTGAGAGGAGGTCCCCATGCCAAGCAAAGGCATCGATTTTGCGAACCTTTCCCTGATGGATGCCCTCGATCTGGCCATCCTGGTCGAGGATGAGGCCCTGGTGCGCTACGAGGACTTCGCGGCGCAAATGGACCAGCACCGGACGCCCGACGCTGCAAAGTTCTTCCGTTACATGGCGGAGAATGAGGCGAAGCACGGCGAGCAACTCGCGGTAAGGCGCGCGGAGCTTTTCGGCAGCGCACCGCCGACCGTGTCGCGGGCCCTGATCTTCGACATCGAAGCGCCGGACTTTGACGCGGCCCGAGCGTTCATGAGTCCCCGCCAGGCCATGCAGGCTGCGCTGGCCTCAGAAGTAAAGGCCCACGCCTTCTTCGTGGCCGCCCTCCCCGTGTTGAAGAACGCAGAAGTGAAGGCGCTGTTCGAGGAACTGCGGGACGAGGAGATCCTGCACCAGGATCTCGTAAAGGTCGAATTGGCCAAACTGCCCCCGGACAGTGGCCTATCGGACGACGATTTCGTGGATGAGCCGGCGGCCCAGTAGCCTAAGCCGTCGTCATAAAACGAACCTTCTCGAACATGGCGAGAACGGATAAGAAATCATGTCCCTGCGGGGCGCCACGTGGCATGAAAGCCCGAGGGGCATTCATGTCAGGGGCCGTAGCAGAATGGCGAATTCAACCAAGGTTATTCCGTACCGGCCCCTGACCGGACCTCGGCCCCCAGAGTTCCGCCAATACCACCGCGACCAGGACGACCAGGGTCGCCAGGAGGGCCAACGAGGCCAGCCAGGTGGCCCAGAGCACCCCCATCCCAGGTCGGCCTTGGCGCACCCACCATTGTCCGGCGTCGAAGAGGACCGCCAGGGCGCAGGTGCCCATGAGCAGGCCCCGCCGGGGCAGGGTCGTACGGCGGAGATAGCCCCCGGCCGCCACCAGGAAGACCAGGGGAAACGCGAGCAGGTGAAGGGTGCCAGCGTCCACCAACCCCAAGAGGCCAGCGGGTCCGGCCTCCACCGCGAGGGGGCGCAGATCCTCGAAGCTGGCGATGCGGGGGAACTGTCCCCCCTGGGCATGGCAGCTGGCGCAGTTGTTGGCCACCACGGCTTCCACCTGCGCAAACTCCGCTTGGGTGGCTCCGGCGGCTACCCAGGCCTTGAAGCGCTGCACCTCGGCCGGGGTGACGTTTCCGGCCATCACGCCTTCCAGCACCGCCGTGAGCCGCGACCGGGCCGCGGGTGTCTGGTTTGGCCCCGCGGGCTTCAGTTCCCGCGTGAAGACCAAGCCCAGACCCATCCCGAGGGTCAGGGTCAGGACGAGCACCACCAAGGTCGCGAAGGCGCGTTCAGAAGGGGGCAGGGCTCTCAGGGACATCGGCCCATGGTAGCTCCCCGTTCGACCCAGAGATACCTGTGGCCCATCGTCCCCATGCGCCCTCTATTCGACCACCACCGGGCCTTGGGCCCGGCTCCGGCGCAGCAGGAAGATCAGCGGAAAGAGCGCGAAGCAGAGCATGCCCATGAACCAGAAGGTATCGGCGAAGGCCATCATGCTGGACTGCTTGATGACGGTGCCGTCGGCAGGCCCCTGGGCCATGCGGGCGGCCTGGAACAGGTTAACGGCCGCCAGCTCGCGTGCCTCCAGCACCGCCCGTTCGGGGCGCTGGCTCAGGCCGGCCTGGAAGGCCTGCTGGAAGCCACCCTGGGCGAGGGTCAGTTGCACGGCTGGTGCCGGGGTGTGCGCAGGGGTCTGGGCCATGGCCTGGCTGAAGGCCAGCATGGATAGAAGGGCCACCGTGCCATGGCCGGGGACTCGGTGGATGGTGCGACCCATGAAAACCTCCATCCCACCGCCTCGTCATAGCGCCCGCACAGTCGGATCGCAAGGCTGAAGCAGGGGCAGTCGTGGACCCTTGAAGGCGCCATGCCGAAGGACCCGTTTACGCATTCCCGGCGCGGAGTCCCCAGGCCTTGATGCACATCCAGGACGCAACACAGGTTGTGAAAACCAAGATGAGGCGCGGGTGCCCATATACTGGAACATTCACGACGAGGTGAACCGTTGGGGCGGGCCCTGGGAGGCTGCGCTGCTCATCCCAGCCCTTGCCACCGTAATCTACCTCTTCATCCTGGCACTGGATTGGGGGTGGCTCGACTTCAAGGCGGCTCGGGGCACGCCTATCTCCTGCGATTCGCTGAAAAATAATGACATCAGACAATTAGTGTCCATTTGATCCATCGTCCTGGAGCACACCATGCACCGTCCCATCCTCGCCCTTCTGCTTGCCATCCCGGCCCTCGTGGCCCAGCCAGCTCCAACGCTGGCGGGGGAGTGGGCAGGGGCCATACACCTCCCTGGCATGGAACTGAAAATCAGCGTCAGCCTGGTGGGGGGCGGCTCCACCTGGACCGGGCGTATATCCATTCCGGCGCAGGGCGCCAAGGACCTTCCTCTGGGCGATGTCCAAGTGTCTGCCGATACCGTGTCCTTCGCCATGGTGGGCATCCCCGGGGATCCCCATTTCAAGGGCAGGTTGGGGAAGGACGGGCACATCGAGGGGGAGTTCAACCAGGGCGGCCAAGGCTTCCCCTTCACCCTGGCCCGGGGGGCTGCCCCGGCGGCAGCAGAGGTCGAGGCCCCGAAGCGGGACCCGAAGGATCGGGAGGTGGCCTTCCCGGGGTTCAATGCCTTCCCCCTGAAGGGCAGCGTGAGGGCGGGTGGCGCGCATCCCTATTTCGCCGTGATGGTGGCGGGATCCGGGCCCACGGATCGGGACTGGTCCAACCCGCTCATTCCACTGCCCAGCCATGGCGGACGGGACATGGCCGCCTGGTTTCAGGCGCAGGGGATTGGTTCCCTGCGCTACGACAAGCGGTTCATCGGGTCGAAGGATCCGAAGCTCGATATCTCCCTGGATGCTCAGGTGGGCGACATCAAGGCGGCAATGAGGTCCGCCCGATTCCTGCCCGAGGCGAAGGGGAAGAAGCTGCTGCTTGTGGGCCACAGCGAAGGGGCCCTGCTGTCGCTGCTGGCGGCGGGTGAGGTCGATGCTGTGTTGCTGCTGGCCATGCCGGGCATCAGCCTGGGCAAGCTCATCGTGGCTCAGGTGAAGGGGCAACTGGAGGCGGCGGGGGCGCCCGCAGAGGTCTCCGCGCAGAACATCGCCTACCTCGAAGCCGCCCTTGTGGCCATCCGGAAAGACCAGGACCTGACCCCGGCGGCGGCTGGGGTGGCACCGGGCATCGCCAACCTGGCAAAGGGCCTCGCCCGCCCGGAGAGCCGCGGGTTCGTGCGCGACCTTCTCGATCTGGATCCCTGGGGCACGGCCCAGCGCCTGCCCATACCTTGCGCCGTCGTGTGGGGCGACCGCGATATCCAGGCCTGGAAGCCCGAGGTCCTGCCCCCCGACTTCAAGGGCACGGTGATCCAGATCCCTGAGGCCAACCACCTCTTCAAGCGCGAGACCCGCGCCAGATCCGGCCTCTCCGGCCCCACCGCCGCGACGGCCTACGGCGACAGCACGCCCATGGCGGACCTGTCGCCATTGGCGGCGTGGTTGAAACAGCTCAGGTGACTACTTCTGACCCATCGGTGCTGGGATGAAGAGCGTGTGGATGCCCCCATGGGTGGAGGCCATGCCGCTGAGGGTGAGGGTCTGGGCCATGTGCTCGCTGAGGTATTTGGCCAGGCTCACTTGGCCATCCCGCCGGGGATGGTGGGGCTCGGGCATGAGGATGTAGAGGGTGCCATCAGCCGTGAGCAGGCCTGCGGGGGAACCGCAAGCCACACACATCGCCCCGCAGGCCTTATGGCCTTCGCCCCGCTTGCCCAGCTGGGTGTAGCAGGAGACATCCACCACTTCGCCCGTCAGGGTGAGTGGCCGGCCGTCGGCCAGGACCCTCCGGTTGGCCTCGGTGGCGGCGGCCTCGAGGGTGGTGGCGGACCAGACGGGCGCGGCCGGCGGTTCGGGCGTCTGGAGCAGCAGCAGACAGGCAAAGACGAACATGATCCCTCCCGGGGAAAGATCATAAAGATACGCCCGGCCGCGGGAAGGACAAGGCCCGGACTCCGACGGCAGTGGGACGGCCCGAGCCTGAACCGGCGAGCAAGCAGGTAGACTGGATCTCCATTATTGCGGAGGTCCCATGTTCCGTCTCGACGGCCGAGTCGCCCTTGTCACCGGCGCCAGCCAGGGCATCGGGGAAGCCATCGCGAAGCAGCTGGGCGCCCAGGGCGCCATCGTGGTCTGTGCGGCCCGGCGGCTGACTAAGCTGCAGATGGTGGCCGATGCCATTCGCCAGGCCGGGGGCCAGTCGGATGTGGTGGAGGCCGATCTGAGCGACAGTGCCTCCGTGCGCGGGGCCGTCGCCACCACCATCGAGCGCCACGGCGGCCTCCACATCCTCGTGAACAATGCCGGCATCACCCGCGACAAGCTGCTCATCCAGATGAAAGAGGAGGACTGGGACGCGGTTCTGGACACCAACCTCAAGGGTGCCTGGACGGCCATCCAGGCGTCCACCAAGACCATGATGAAGCAGCGCTGGGGCCGCATCATCAACATCGCTTCCGTGGTGGGCCAGATGGGCAATCCGGGTCAGGCGAACTATGTGGCGGCCAAGGCCGGCCTCATCGGCCTCACCAAGTCCGTGGCCCGCGAGTTGGCCAGCCGGAAGGTCACCGCCAACGCCGTCACCCCGGGCTACATCGAGACCGCCATGACTGCAGGCCTGTCCGAGGACGTGAAAGCCGAGTTCACCAAGCAGATCCCCCTGGGCCGCATGGGGTCTCCCGCAGACATTGCCGCCGCCGTGGGCTTCCTCGCCAGCGAGGAGGCTGGCTACATCACCGGCCAGGTGCTGAGCGTCAACGGCGGCATGCTGATGGCCTGAGGGCCCCGTGATGTTCGCCCCCATGCAGGATCTGGTCAGTCGCAGCCGGGCTGCCTTCCGCATCCGCCGCCACTGGCCGTGGGTGCTGCTGGCGGGTGGGCTGCTCTTCGCGCTCCCGCCCTTGAAATCCGGGTGCGCCTCGGCCCTTGCCTTTATTGGTGGACTGGTGTTGGCGGCGCGGGGGCTGCGCTGGATCTGGGACAAGCTGCTGTTCCGGGTGTCGCGTCGGCTCTGGATGATCCTGGCCCTCATGTCGGTGCTGCCGGTGGCGGCCCTGGCCCTGATGCTGCTGGCTTTCGCCTGGCTGGGGCTCGGCGCCCAGGTGAGCCGCTCCACCCAGCAGACCCTGGCTGCCTGGGAGGAGGCCCTGAAGGTGGCGGTCCAGGAACCCTCGGATGAGGTGGCCCTGCAGGCCCTCCGGACCTACGGGCGGACCTGGGTCGAACATTCCGGCACCCTGCCTGAAGGCATTCCTGAAGCCTTCGTGGGCATGGTCTGGGCTTACAGCCACGACGCCGGTCTATCGGGCACGGGCAACGACACCTACCTCCGGGCGGTGCGGAAGGAGCCGGGCGGCTACCGCATCGTCTCCCTCCACCTGGGCGTCCTCGGCGAGCGGGCCCGAGCCCTGGCCGGCGGCCAGGTGGTCTTCCGCCTGGCGCTCCGCCGGGAGGGGACTGAAGGGGGTGACGCCCTCCGAATCGAGACTGGCGGTCGGGGTGCGGACAAGAATGTCCCCATCATCGTCGGGCAGCGCGAGGCCCTCGCGGTCTGGACCAAGGGCCAGCCGCTTCAGGGCCGGGGGCTGTTCACGCCTTTCAACCTGCCACCCATGGCCATCGCCATCACGGACTGGTCCACGGGCCGACAAATGGCCCTTACCGCCACACCCGAAACCAATCTCTGGGCCCTTTTCGAGGGCTACCAATCCAGCAGCAGACAGGCGCTGCCCGAGCGCACTGTGATGGCCATCCTGGCGGTCGTGCTCGTCTTGATGGGGCTGGGTTTTGCCCAGGCCGTGGCGATGATTCTCGGGCTGGTGATGGCCTGGTCCCTGGGCCGGGCGGTCAACGATCTCCACGGGGGCGTGAAGCGCCTTAGCCTCGGCGATTTCTCCGCGCGCATCCACCCGCGGGGCCGGGATCAGGTCGCCCAGCTCTCTTCGGCGTTCAACGAGATGGCCGTCCGCCTGCACGCCGCTGCCTTGGAGCGGGAGGACCGCCTGCGGATGGAGGAAGAACTGCGGGTCGCGCGGGAGGTGCAGATGCGCCTGCTCCCCGACCTGGAGGCGATGCGTCTGCCTTCGGTCCGGGCCACGATCCTGCCGGCCCGGGAGGTGGCTGGGGACTACTACGATCTGTTCCCGCTGGCGGACGGTAGCCTGGCCTTCCTCATCGCCGATGTCAGCGGCAAGGGCACCAGCGCGGCCTTCTATGCGGCGGAGACCAAGGGGGTGCTGTCCGCCCTCGACAAGCAGGTGCTGGATCCGCGTGAAGTGGCCTCCCGGCTCAATGCCATCTGGTGCGCGGGCCATGGGCGGAATCTCTTCCTCACACTGGCCTACGGCCTGTTCCATCCCCGCACGGGGCGCTTCGCCTTCGTGCGTGCAGGCCACCCTCCTGCCTTCCTGCGCCGGGCGGACGGCGACGTGGCCCGCCTGCGTCCCCGGGGCATGGGGGTGGGCCTCAGCCTCAGCCGGTTCCGGGATGCGCTCGAAGTCTGCGAAGGGACCCTGGAGCCTGGTGACAGTCTGGTTTTTTACACAGATGGTCTCTCCGAAGCGCAGGCCCCCGATGATTCCTTCTATGGCGAGGATCGGCTGGAGGTCTTGCTCGGGTATCCGTCTGAGGATCTGCAAGCATCCATCCTTGCGGATGTGGCGGCCTTTGTACACGAACGGCCCCTCGCCGACGACCTGACCCTGCTCATCCTCAGCCGCTGACCAGTGGGGGCAGTCCCCGGGTGAGCGAAGCGCATCCTTCAGAGCCTGATCTCGGCAGCCCGGTTTTAGGCTTGGCGCTTCGCCAGTACCTCAAGCACGATCCGCTCCAGGGAGCGCAGGGTGTAGGGCTTCTGAAGGAAGGCGGCCAGGCCGCGGCCCATGAAGGCCTGGATGGACTCCTGTTCGTTGTAGCCGCTGCTGAGGATCACGGGCATGTCGGGATGGATGCGGCGGATGGCCTGGAAGGCCTCCCGTCCGTCCATGCGGGGCATGGTGAGGTCCATCAGGACCACGTCCACCTTCAGGTCCGTCCTTTGGACCGCCTCCACGGCTTCCAGCCCGTCCGCGGCAAGGATCACCGTCAACCCGAGGGACTCGAGGACGGTGGCCGCGGATTCGCGAATCATCTCCTCGTCGTCCACCAGCAGCACCGTGGCTTTGCGCGCCAGCGCGGGCAAGGCAATCTGCTGGGCCTCCTCCTCCCGGCGGGCTTTGCTGGTGGGGAAGAGCAGCTTGAAGGTGGTTCCGTGGCCAGGCTCGCTGTAGATCCGCATCCCCGCACGGTGCCCTTTCAGGATGCCCATGGTGGCCGAAAGACCGAGGCCGCGCCCTGCCACCTTCGTGGTGAAAAAGGGCTCGAAGATGCGCTCCATGATCACGGGAGCCATGCCGCACCCGGTGTCGCTCACTTCCAGTGTCACGTACGCCCCCGGGGAGAGCTCCTGGCCCTGGAACACGTGATCGAGGTAGGACCGGTCCAACTGGAGCCAATCGGTCGAAAGCCGGATGGTGCCCTCGCGGTCGCCGATGGCGTCTGCGGCGTTGGTCACCAAGTTCATGATCACCTGCTGGATCTGCGCTGCGTCAGCCTCCACGAGGGGCAAAGCCGGGACCAGATCGAAGCGCAAGGCGATCTTCTTGGAGATGGACACCTCTAGGAGATGGGTCACCTCCTGGACGACGTGGTTGAGATCGTAGGCCCGCACGACAAAGCGCCCCTTCCCGGAATAGGCGAGCATCTGGCGAGTGAGGTCTGCCGCGCGGTGGATGAT
>JANYAS010000183.1 GCA_025361205.1 Holophagaceae bacterium | reverse complement strand
CATGAAGGCCTTCGAGAAGTACACTAAGTCCGAGTAGGGAGCTTCCAGCCCCGCCACACCGAGGCCTCCGCCCTTGCCAGGACGGAGGCCTCGGTGTTCTCCCTGCCATAGGCCTCGGCATCCACGGCATCCGCGAGCAGGACCAGGGCCTCCATCCGCTCTGGACGCAGGGCGCCCAGGCGCAGCAGCCAGGTCCGGGCGGTGTCCCCGGGCCCCGGCGGCACCGTCCCGCGGGTGCGGGCCAGCAGAGGCACCAGGGCGCGGATGCGGCCGGGTCCCTCCGGTACGAGCCACCAGTGGTTCCGGGTGCGCCACAGCACCCAAGCCAGGGCTGCGAGTCCCAGGGCCCAAACCTGGCGTTGCGACGGCGCCTTCCAGCGCCATTCCCAGCCTTGGAATTGCACCTGGATCCAGGAGAGGCCGACCAGCTGATCCTGATCGGAGAACCGCACCACGTGCCGGTCCCAGCGGTAGCGTAGGGCATCGAGCCAGCGCTCTGCGAACCCGAGACCCCGCGAACCCGAGGTGGCCCCAGCGGAACCCTGGGGCGTGGGATCGGAGGTCCGCCACCGGCCCTCATACCAGTACTCCACCCAGCTGTGGGCCTCGTTCTGGCTCACCCGGAAGTAGCCCCCTTCAGGGATCCACGGTCCCAGGCGATAGCCGTTCACCACCCGGGCCGGCACGCCCCGGGCCCGCAGCATCAAGGCCATGGCCGAGGCGAAGTACTCACAGTGTCCGGCCTGGGTGTGGTCGAGAAAATCCGCCAGGGGATTGGCGGCCTTGCCTGATGGATTGTCCTGGGTGTATCCGAAGCCTCGCAGGGCCTTCTCCAGTGTCTGGGCGAGCTGGGGCGTGGGGAGGATGCCCGGCGCGAAGCGGAGGCTGGCCCGACGGGCGGCTTCGTGGCCGGGCTCCAACTGGGTAAGCAGGTCGAGGCGGCGGGGGGAGAGGCGGGGTTCCCGGGGGTCGGATGGTGTGGCATTCCAGGTCACGGTGACCGGCGAGGTGCGGCCCCTGGGGAAGCGCCAGCGGCGGCTGCCACCCGGTCCAAAGGTGATCGGTAGCTCCGGAGGTTCCAGCCGAGTCACCCCCGCGGGCAGAACGAGGATGCCGTGGGGGCTCGGGGCGTAGTTGAACTCGGCCCGCTGGGCGCCAATTCCGGAGGACGGAGCGAAGGAGGGTGGAGGAGTGAGGTCGGAAGGCTCCCACCGCAGCCCCTTGACCGATTCCAGCGTGATGCCCCGCAGCAGCTCGAGGCCACGGGCCCACCGGGGCTCGGTGGCGACCTTCACACCAGCCGGCGGCTCGATCCGCAGGGCGACTTCAGGATTGGGCTCAATGGGGCCCCCCCCCGACAGATCCAGTTGCTCCCCCAGGCCCGCCTGGCCGAGGGTGCGGGCCCCGAAAAAGGCGCCGGGCCGCAGGCCCAGGCTCAGGCGGGGCATGATGACGAAGAAGCCGGAGCCGAACAGCAGGGCGGTGCCCACCCATAGGGGAACCCGCGCATAGGGGGGGCGCGCCAGCGCGCCGCGACGGAGGGCGGCGGAGGGTTCCCAGCTCTGCTGAAGCAGGGCCAGGGTGGCGGCCCAGGCCCAGGCGAGCGTCCAGGCCAGGAACCAGACATCCGTGGTGCCGATGGCGGTGGTCAGGAACAGCATGAAGCTCATCAGCAGCAGCTGGCGTCGGTGGGTGGGTTCCCGCGGTAGAGCCAAGCGCACGCCGGCCAGGATAAACAAGGTGTGGATGGCCACGGGGAAGATGCCGTGCCCCCGGGCCAGATCGCCCAGGAAGAACAGCAGGGCGCCGATCTCCAGCCAGCGATGGTGGCGGCTGACATCCCACCGCAGCTGCTCCACGACTGCCGCCGCGACCAGCGGAACGGCCATCAGGACCAGCTCGCCCGGCTCGTAGCTGCCCGTGGAGATCGAGGCCCCCAGCGCCACCCAGAGCGGCAAGTGGTCGCTCCAGGGACTCCACCTCACGGCCACACCCAGCTCCCCAACACGGCGGGCCGCGAGGCGCCGGTGACCTCGGGCAGATTGCCGGGAATCCCCAGGGCGCAGGCGGCGCCCAGCAGGGCCCAGCTCACGGCCTCCCGGGCGCCGGTGGGGAAGGTGGTGTCGTCCTTCAGGGCCAGCGGCAGCCGGGCGGCCAGTTCTTCGCGCAACCGTTGGTGGCGGGCGCCGCCGCCGCTGACGAGCCCCACCAAGCCCAAGGGCCAAGGCTTGGCGCGGGAGGTCTCCGCGGCCACCGAGGCGGCGGTGAAGGCCGCCAGGGTGGCCAGGCGATCGTGCAGAAGCAAGGCTTCCAGGGCGCCCCGTTCCTGCTCCAGCCAGGCCTCACCAAAGACCTCCCGTCCCGTGGACTTGGGCGGGAGCCCTGCAAAGTAGGGATGGGTGAGCCAGTGCGCCAGCAGCGGTTCCGCCACGCGCCCGGTGGCGGCGGCGCCCCCGGGATCGAAGGGCAGGCCCAGCCAGCGCTGCGCGGCGAGGTCCAGCAGCGACATGCCAGGGCCGGTGTCCCAGGCTCGGGTCTGGTGCCCGTCCCAGAAGGTAAGGTTCGCAATGCCGCCGAGGTTCAACGCCAACCAGGGGCCCGCGCCGTGCAGCCAGCGTTCGGGCATAGGCACCAGCGGCGCGCCCTGGCCCCCAAGGGCGAGGTCGCGGCGGCGGAGATCCCATACCACCGGGCAACCCAGGGCTTCGGCCAGCACATAGGGATCCGCCAGCTGCAGACTTGCACCGTGGGCAGGGTGATGCTGCACCGTCTGACCGTGCAGGGCGGCCAGATCGGGTTGAAGGCGGAGGGAATCGCAGAGGTCCCGGGCGGCGCGGGCGTGGTGATCGCCCAGCCGACGCTGGAGGATGCAGAGGCCCGCCGGGTCGAGACGGTTCGAAGCGGCGGCCAGCACCTGATCCCGCAGGACCTCCGGGTAGGCGGCCGAGTGATGGCCCAGCAGCGACCGGAACGGGCGCCCCTGCTCGAAGGCACGGGGATCGACCTCGATGGCCACCACGTCCACCCCATCGGCGCTGGTGCCCGACATCAGGCCTAGCGCCCGCCAGGGGCGGTCCTCCGGGATCGGGATGCGGGGCTGCATGGTGCTGATGATGCCAGCTTGTACCGCGCTCTGGCGGATTCGGGGGTACCCTTGAGCCGTCCGGGAGCTCCCATGACCATGCTCGTCATTCTTCTCATCATCGGCGCCGTGCTCTACTTCGCGCTGCGGGGCAAGCAGGACCGCTCCGAGCAGCTGGGGGCCTCCCGTCGCGGGCTACCCACGGGGCCCCTGGAACCCCATGTCTTCCCCTGTCCCTATCCCAAGTGCCCCACCTGCGGCGCCTCGGGCGACCGGATGAAGCAGGAGTGGGATGGGCTGCGTTCCGTGAAGTGGTCCTGCGGCTACTGTAGCGCTGTGGCCGGCATCCAGGCGCTCAAGGACGAGGAGCTGCCTCCCTCCGCCCGCCGCCAGTTGGGTCTGGATGGGGGCCCTGCCCAGGGAGCGATTCCCGGGCAGCAGGGTGGCTACGGGCAGCCCGGTGGCGGCATGGGCGGCCTGCTCACCGGCATGATGATCGGCAACATGCTGGGCGGCGGCCAGCACCATGACCGCCCCAATGACGGCGACGGCTGGGGCGGTGGGTCCTCCGGCTCCTCTGGCTCCTCCGACAAATCCTCCAGCGACTGGGGCGAATCCAGTTCCGGCTCCAGCGACTGGGGTGATTCCGGGGGTGGCGACTCCGGTGGCGGTGATTCCGGCGGCGGCGACTGGTAATTTTCGGGCCCTCTCGATCGCTTTGCCATCGACGAGAAAACGCTGGAAGCAGGTGTGTGAGTTTGTTCAACCGAGTGATTGGCGATGGTTATATCGCCTTTTGCTCGGCTGAATTTTCGGTTGATTCGTATACCGGAATGCCCATGATGAGGCCACTTCTCATTCGATTCTGACCATCCGATGGTGGTCATTCCTTTAGGAGCGGCCATGTTGAGCCGTCGCTTGCGCTACCTGTCCCTGCTGCTTGCATCCGGGGCCATGCTGTCGGCCCAGACCACGGGCGGCCTGCAGGGGCGGGTGCTGGATTCCAAGGGAAACCCCGTTGCCGGGGCCCGGGTTGCCGCGACTGGGGCCGGCGTCCAGGGTGAGAGGGCCACCGTCACCGATGCCTCCGGCTCTTACCGCATTGGCCTCTTGCCTCCCGGCCTGATCACCGTGACGGCCACCAAGGAAGGCCTCAATACTGCCAAGGCCCAGGCGCAGGTGGGCCTCGACAAGACCGCCACAGTGGAACTGAAGATGGCTGCAGTGGCCTCCGCCACGGTCGAAGTGTTAGAGACCAATCAGGCCATCGACCTCAGGGCCACGACCGTTGGAGGCAACTACACCAGCGAAACCATCCTCAACCTGCCGACGTCCCGGGATTTCGCCAACATTGCACTGCTGGCTCCTGGGGTGACCCAGGACTCGGTGGGCTTCAAGATCTACGGAGCCTCTGGCGCTGAAAACAGCTTCCTGGTGGATGGCATCAATGCCACCAACGTCGAATTCGGAACCCAGGGCAAGCGGATCCCCATGGAATTCGTCCAGGAATTCCAGGTGAAGACCGGCGGCTATGAGGCCGAGTATGGCAAGGCCACCGGCGGAATCATCAATGTCATCACCAAGTCGGGTGGGAACAATTTCACCGGGGATGTGTTCGCCTATTCAGAAGGCGCGGCCTTCAAGAGCGGAAATACTCACACCAACGATGCGAACCTCAGGACCAAGCCCCTGCTCCTGGAGAACAAGACTTCGGAATTCGGATTCGATGTGGGGGGCCCGATCCTCAAGGACAAGCTCTGGTTTTTCGCGGCCTATGACCGCAGGACCAACAGCCAGGAAAGTCAGGTCCGGGTGCCTGGTCCTGATCAAGACCTGAAAGCCCCCACGGATTCCACCCGCGACCTCTATGCCATCAAACTGACCTGGCGGTTCGCTGAGAACCAGACCCTCATCGCTTCGGTGCTGGGCGACCCAGAGAAGATCAAGGGTGCCGTGACCACACCGCAGGGGCCCGTTTCCACCTGGGATGGCATCCACAAGGTGGGTGGCACGGATCTGAGCCTGCGCTATGAACTCACCGGAAGTAACTGGTTCCTGCAGTTACAGGGAAGTCAGCACGAGGAAAAGAACTCCACCCTGGGCGGAATCGGGGCGAACCAGATCCAGACGATCAACAACGTCACTGGCCAGACTGCGGGCGGGTTCGGGCGCTTCGACGACAAGGATTTCACCCGCACCAACCTGGCGGGATCGTTCACCTACTATTTGGGTGCGCATGAACTGAAGGGGGGCTTCGACCTTCAGACGGACAAGGCGAGCATCAGTCGGGGCTATTCGGGCGGGCAGCAGGTGACCGACTATGGGAATGGGACCTATTCCCACTACTACTGGACGGTGGCTGGGGCCGATGTCAACAACGCGCCCAGCATCATTTTCAAGGCCTCTCCCAAGCATGAGAGTTCGGGCTACTTCCTCCAGGACAAGTGGTCGGTATCCAATACCTTGACCTTGAACCTCGGCGCCCGCCTCGATACGACCGACATCAAAGATCAGCACGGCGCGACCAAGATCTCCCTCAAGGATCAGTGGGCGCCCAGGCTCGGGCTCATCTGGGACTGGGCCGGCAAAGGCCAGGACAAGCTGTACGTGAGCCTCTCCCGGTTCTACGAGCAGGTCCCTCTCGACCTCGTCATCCGATCCTTCAGCGACGAGAGCAATCCGACCATTTTCAACTACTCACCAACCAGCCTGACGCCCAATCCGGCCGCTGGCACCAGTGCCATCGTCGGATCCTACATTGAGCCTGTGGATCCTGACATCAAGGGCCAATACTCCGATGAGTTCATCCTGGGGATCGAGACCACCGTGGCCCCCAACCTGGTCGTGGGGGCCAAATACATCCGCCGTTACATCGGCCGCGCCATCGAGGATTCCCTGGACGTGAACAGCACTTCGGGCGACTACTTCATCATGAACCCGGGCTTCAGCCAGACCGGCAAACAGTATCCCCGGGCCGTGCGCGACTACAAGGGCGTCGAATTCAGCGTTCAGAAGAAGCTCGCTGACCACTACACCTGGCAGGCGTCGTATCTTTGGAGCAAGCTCGACGGCAACTACGAGGGCGCCTACCAGGGTGTCGGCGGCGCAGATGGCACCGGTCAGCTGGATCCGAATATCAATTCGGCCTTCGACGAACCGGCGTTCATCGTCAACAGCGCCGGCCGGCTCAGTGGCGACCGCACCCACACAGTCAAGGCCAGCGGCTTTTATGAGTGGGATTTCGGGCTGAGTCTCGGCGCCACATTCAACTACGCCACGGGCACTCCGGTGAACCGGCTCGGGTTCGCCGATCAGGTGCAGCCCTTCCCCTATACGCGGTACGAGCTCTTCCTCACACCGCGGGGTTCCGAAGGTCGGACGCCGAATACCACCCGCCTGGACCTGAACCTGAGCTACACCTTCAAGGTCCTCATCAAGCACCAGGTCCGGTTGATGCTGGACATCACCAACGTGCTCAATAGCCAGTCCGCGACCGCTCTCGACCAGCGGTACAACTTCAGTGGACTCGATGTGGGCCAGACGAATGCCTACTTCAAATCACCCACGACCTTCCAGGCTCCCCGGTCCATTCGCCTGGGCCTCCGCTACAGCTTCTGATGCCAGCGGCAACCTACGCAGAAGCGGCCCCCCTCGGGGCCGCTTCTGCGTCTACAGGACCTTCGGCACGACGAACATCCCTCGGTCCTGCTTGGGGGCGTTGGCCAGGGCCTGGGCCTGGTTGAACGTATCCCGCGGCTCATCCTCCCGGCGGGGCAGGGGATGGGCCAGACCCGTGAGCATGGGTTCGATCGAGTCGAGGGGCAGCTCGTCAAGGCTGGCGGCATGGCTGAGCATCCGCTCCATGGCCACCCGCATGGGCTCGATCTCCTCCTCCCGCAGGCTCAAGTAGGCCAGGCGGGCGCACCGCAGCACGTCCTCACGGGTGACTTCCATTTCGGCTCCTCATCGACCACAGCAATAAAAGAAAAAAAATTTGGCCACAAAGAACACAAAGGTCACAAAAAGCCATATTCATTGAGAGTTTATTTTTCTTTGTGTTCTTTGTGCCTAATTCGCATTCCAGATGAATTTGCGAATCTCGAATTTGGGAGAGCCGAAGTTGATCATGAGGCCATGCTCGAACCTAGAGGCTTTGAGGTAGCCCAGGACCTGTGCCTCATGTTCCGGAGCCAGGCTCTTGGCGGCTTTCAGTTCCACGATGAGGATGCCTTCCACAACCAGATCGGCCAGATAATCTCCAATCAGGGTGCCGTCCTCGTCGAACACCTTGATCGGCTGTTGCTGTTCCACCTTCAGGCCCACTTTCCTCAGACGATGGACCAAGGCGTTCTCATATACCTTCTCAAGATGCCCATGCCCCAGGAAGGTGTGGATCTGAAAGGACGTCTGGCGAATTCGATCGCAGAGTGCCTTGAGATCCGACATGACAGACTCCTGAGGTGGGCCTTATGCGAGTTTGAGATCCGCATCGGCATTCTGGCTCCAGGGGTCCCCGTCCGGCGGCAGCAGGGCCCCGGCCGCGGCGATCATGGCCCCGTTGTCGGTGCAGAGGCGCGGCTCGGGGAGCGCGAGGATCAGGCCTTCGCGGGCAGCCAGGGCGGTGGCCTCAGCGCGCAGCCTGGAGTTGCAAGCCACGCCGCCACTGATGACCAGGCTGAGGGCCCCGTGCGCCTGGGCCAGGGCGGGGATGGGCTTGAGCAGCCAGGCGGAGATGGCCTCCTGAAGGCTGCGGCAGAGGCCCAACACCTCGGGATCCGTCGCTCCGGCCAGGGCCAAGCGGGGGTTCCGTTCCACCCGCAACTTCACGCCGGTCTTCAGTCCTGAGAAGCTCCAGGAGGCTTTGCCATCGCGGAATTTCGGGGGGGTGAAGGGGTCGGCGGCCCGGGGGGCCATTTGGGCACAGGCATCCACCAGGGGGCCACCCGGATAGCCCAGGTTCAGCATGCGGGCGGTCTTGTCGAAGGCTTCGCCGGCGGCATCGTCCCGGGTTTTCTGGAGCAGCTGGAGCGAGGTCCAATCCTTGGCCAGGTACAGGTGTGTGTGGCCGCCGGAGACCAGCAGCACGAGGGCCGGGAAGGGCAGATCAGGCGAGGCGAAGCGGGCGGCGTTCAGGTGGCCCAGCAGGTGGTGGACCCCCACCCAGGGGATGCCGTGACGCCACGCCACCGCCTTACTGGCACTGAAGGTGGCCAACAGGCTGCCCACCAGCCCCGGCCCGCGGGTGACGGCGATGCGGTCGATCTCCGGGGGGGTCACGCCCGCCTGGGCGAGGGCCCCGCCCATGACAGCCCGCACCTGGAGCAGGTGTTCCCGGGCGGCGAGCTCGGGCACCACACCGCCGAAGGGGCCATGGATGGCGTCCTGGCTCTCGCGGACCAGCGACCGCAGCAGGGGGCCGGAGGCTGTCTCCTCCACCACGGCGGCGGAGCAGTCGTCGCAGGAGGATTCAAGGCCCAGGACCAGCATCCGGATAGTGTAACTTGGCAAGCTGGAGCCCACCCATGCGCGGTCCGATGCTGCTAATGATGATGCCTGCTGTGCTGATGGCCCAGCGGTCGGCCCTGCCGCCGCTTGAGGCCTTCGAGCGCGATATGAAGAAAAACCGACTCGGCACCTGGCTGGTGCTGGAGGACGAGGGCGCCGCCTGGGGCGCCCTGGCTCGAGCGGCCCTGGACGAGGATCCGCTGGTGATGCTCAACCTCCCCCTGCGGGTGATTGGCGGCGGGAAAAAGCCCGATGGGCTGGCACCCATCCTGCGAGACCGGTTCAGCTGGGCCAAGGGGGCACACTGGGCCCTGGTGGATGCCAAGGGCCTGCTTCTGGTCGAGGGTTCCTCCCAGCCGACAGCTACAGATTTGGTCTCGGCCGCTGAGCGGGCAGGGGTGAAATCCCGCGCCCAGGAACTGGAAGACTTCCTCAAACAGAACCCTGATCACCTGGAGGCGCAGGGTGCCCTGCTGAGGGAACGGGTGCTCATTGCCAACCGGCGGACCCGCAAGGTGCTTGGGAATTCCCCCGAAAAGCCGGCCGGTGGCCCGAAGGACGTGCCCGAGCCCCCGCGCCCACTCGATCCCGACAACGACCTCAAGATCTGGTCCCCCGTGGTGCAGCAGCTGGATCGCCTCTTCAAGGGGGCCTGGCTGGAGGCCGGGATGGATCCCTATATCGCCATCGCGACCTCATCGGCCGAACACTCCCCGTCCATGCTCACCCTGCTCATCCGGTCCAAGGCGGACATGGAGGAAGCCCTGCGCCGAAGGCCGAATGCGGGGGAGCCCTGGCTGGTGTGGCTGGCGGCCTCCCGAAAGTGCGGCGGTTGGCCCCTGCTGCCGCTGCTCCAGTCCCTGCAACCGCTGCCGGGGACCACCCCGGGGGAATGGCCACCCATGATGGCCTTGAATGAATACATCAAGGATGCAAAGGCCCGTCGCGATTGGACCGCGATCCGTGAAGTTGTGGAAGCCCGCTGGGAAGACATGCGGGTCGGTGACTACCGCTGGGGCGGCGCGGAAAACCTCTGGAACCGGCTGCTCTCGCCCCTTGTTGAGGCCCTGGTCTCTCTCGGGGACGTGGGCTCGGCGGACCAGGTGCTAAGTGAAGCTCTGGCCTTGGACAACTGGTCCGGCCTGCCCGGCCAGGCTCGCGACCTGGCCACCCGCCTAGGCCGCCCGGATCTAGCGGCCCGCTGGGGCGCCCTGTCGCCGAAGGCCCGATGAACCTCGTTCCCACGCGGGTCCAGCTGAACCGCCCCCTGCCGCCCCTCACCTACCTGGCGCCGGAGGGCCTGCCGGCGGGTGTGCGAGTGCGGGTGAAGGTGCGGAACAGCCTGGCGGTGGGTCTCGTCATGGGGCCCGAACCCATTCCGCCCGCGGCAAAGCTCCGGCCCATCGAAGCCGTCCTGGATCCCTTCCCCTTGCTGCCTCCCAAGCTGCGGGAGCTGCAGGCCTTCGCCGCCCGCTACTACGGTTGCCTGGAGGCCCACCTGTTGCCCCTGAGCCTGCCCCAGGCCATGCTGCCGCACTGGGAGGCCTGCCAAGCCCGCAAGAGTGGCGAGGCGGACGAGGCTGCCCAGCCCTTGTCCTTCCACCGCGACCGGGGAGCTTGGCAGGTCCTGGCGGATCTGGGCGAGGCCTGGCACCGGGAGCCCTCCATCCTGCCTACCCTGCTGCACCGGGCCATCCGGCGCGGGGCCGGATTTACTGAAGTCCGCCTGACGGGCGTGCCCCATCCGCCCCGCGTGACCTCGGCCCACGCCAAGGTGCTTCTGGCCCTGGAAGAGGCCGGTGGGGCATTGATGGAGCCGGAGCTGCTGGCAGCGGCCGGCGTGGGGACCTCGGTGCTGGGCACCCTGGAGAAGCGGGGCCTCATCGCCCGTATGAAGCGGGTGGACCTGCTGGCCCAGCGCCGCGAGGCGGGCACGGACCGCACGGTGATCCTCAACGCCGAGCAGCGAACGGCCCTTGACGCAGTGGCACTCGGTGATTTTGGAGTACACCTGCTGCAGGGCGTCACGGGCTCGGGCAAGACCGAGGTCTATCTCGCCTTGGCCGAGCGGGTGCTGGCCGCCGGGCGGCGCGTGCTGTGGTTGGTGCCGGAAATCGGCCTCACCACGAGCCTCCTGGATCGGCTGGAGGCGCGCTTCCCCGGCCGCGTCGCCGTGGGCCACGCCGGGTTGAATGTGGGCGAGAAGCACGGCGATGTGGTACGCCTGCTCTTCAATGGCCCGGACCTGTTCGTGGGCGTGCGGAACGCGGTGATGGCGCCGCTGCGCGACATCGGGCTCATTGTCGTGGACGAGGAGCAGGAGGGGTCCTACAAATCCGAGGAACATCCCCGCATCAACGCCCGGGATCTGGCCATCAAGCGGGCCCAGCTCGAGGGCTGCCCAGTGGTGCTGGGCAGCGCCACCCCCAGCCTCGAAAGCTGGTACGCCGCCCAGTGCGGCCGCTACCAGCTGCTCCAACTGAAGCAGCGGCCCGCCGGGATCACCCTGCCCACAGTGGAGATCGTGGACCTGCGGGACGCCTACCGGCAGCTGCGACGGAAGGTGATTTTCGCGCCCCCGTTATTGCAGGCCCTCACCGAGACCGTGGCCCGGGGCGAGCAATCGCTGCTGCTGCTGAACCGCCGGGGCTACGAGAATTTCTGGATGTGCCGGGCCTGCGGCAAGACGCTGGGCTGCCCCCATTGCGCCATCTCGCTCACCTACCACCGGGGCGACTTCCGCCTGCGCTGCCACCTCTGCGGTCATGAGACCGCACCGCCGGAGGCCTGCCCGGAGTGCGGCGCCGACCACCTGCGGGGCGTGGGTGAAGGCACCGAGCAGGTTGAGGAGCACCTTAGGCAGCTGTTCCCCGCCGCGCGGATCCTGCGCCTGGACCGGGACACCACGCGTCGCCGGGGTTCCCTGGAAGCCGGACTCCTGGCCGCCGAAACCGGCGAGGTGGACATCCTGGTGGGCACCCAGATGCTGGCCAAGGGCCACAACTTCCCGCGGCTCACCCTGGTGGGCGTCATCAACGCGGACCAGGGGCTGAAGGTGGCAGATTTTCGGGCCGGCGAGCGCACCTTCCAGCTGCTCACCCAGGTGGCCGGACGGGCCGGCCGCGCCGATCTGCCGGGTCGTGTGATCCTGCAGACCTACTCGCCCGACCATCCCGCCATCAATTTCGCCCTGGCCCAGGACTTCGAGGGCTTCGCCGCCTCCGAACTGCCCTTTCGCGAGGGCCTGGGCTATCCCCCCTACACGGCGCTCTCCCTCTACCGGGCCGAGGCCGACACGCCGCAGGAAGCCCGTGACGCCCTGGAGGCGTTCCGGCAACGCTTGACCGTTCCGAGCCTGAAGGTACTGGGCCCTCTTGAGGCCGCTGTTCCTCGCGTCCGGGATCAGTGGCGCATGCACCTGCTGCTGAAGGGCAGTCGCGGCGCCCTGGGGGAGGTCCTCGCCCGGCATCCCCTGGATCCCACCGATCTCATCAGCCTGGATCGGGATCCGGGGCAGTTTGGATAGTGTATAAAAATAATACACTTGCTCCATTTATTCTGAAGATCTTGCATGGATCGTCTAGTATTTGAAGAATCTAATCGTCTTGAAAAAGCCATTCAGCCGACCTGTTTTCAACAGATCTTACTTGCACCCGAGGTAAGCATGTCTTCTCCTCATCGTCAGTCGGGCTTTAACCTGATCGAGCTCATGGTCGTGCTCGCAATCATTGGCATCCTCGCTTACGCCGGGGTGAACTCCATGCTGAACCGACCCGCCACGGGCGTGCGTGGTGTCACTAACGATGTCTATGGAGTGCTCCGCGCTGCGCAGACCCTGGCCCGGAATTCCGGCCGGCGAGTGGCGCTCCAGACAAGCGGGACTGTGCCAGGCCGTACCCTCGTGTTGAATTATGGGTTCTTTGTCCAGAATGCCGATGGCACAGACGACCTGACCCAGGGACCGGGCGCGACCGCAGGGAATCCCGTCCTGGGATCCCTCGTCTTTGATCCGTCGCTCAGCCGTTACGCCCAGGTGGGGGACGCGGCCACCGGCCAGTTCGGCACCAGCCTTCCCAGTCCCGCCCCAGGCAGCGACACCGTGCTGTCGAGTCTTGAGAGCACCGCCTTCTGGGGGAATTCGGCCAACAATCTCTTCCAAGGGGCGGGTGTTACCAATGCGATCTTCTTCCAGCCTGATGGAACCCCCAGTGCGGATTTCTACGTGCCCATCGTGGGCGTTTTGAGCGGTACGGTAAGTGGGGGCCTGCCGGTGGGGCTCATCCTGGCTTCCAGCAATAACGGCGTGCTGGTTTTCTATAAAACCAAGAGTAACGATTCCGCTTCACCCTGGAGCCGACTATGAAAGACCGCCTTCTTCTTCAACCTGCCGCCGGCTTTTCCATGGTCGAATTTCTGATGGTGGCCGTGATCCTCGGCATCGGTTTGCTGGGTCTGACCGCCCTCACCACCACCGCCATGCGAAGCTACGGTGGGAGCCGTACCCGGGACGCGGCCATGGGCCTTTCCAGCAGCGTACTTGACCGCCTTTCCCTGGATGGCCGGATCAGCGCCCAGATGCGCAGCACCGGCGGAACCATTTCCACTACTGCCCTTGTGGCAAATGCTGTCGATGGCACCGTGAATACCTTCGCAGATCCGGCCACCACCTTCACGACCTTTGATCTCCAAGGCCTGCCCAACCAGACCACGCCCGTTTTTTCGGTGAACTGGGTGCGCCGGGCCACCAAGGGCATCGCATCGTCTGCCGCCAGCCTGTCCGCGGCGTCGGAAGTGGTCGTCAACATCCAGTGGAGCGAGGCCATTACCAATCCCACCACGCATGTATCCACCACACAGCCACACTACATCAGCACCAGCCGTTTCATCCGCTACTGAGGCCGTCATGCGCCATTTTCGTCAGGTCCAAGATCGGCACTGGGGCTTCTCCATGGTGGAGCTGCTGGTGGCCCTCGTCTTCATCTCCCTTCTGATGGCTGGAATGCTGCGGGTTTATGCCTCCACCATCCAGGGATTTGCCACCGCCAACGAGACCATCAAGGCCCAGCGTGACAATCGATGGGCCCTGGAAGCCATCCAAGACGATCTCCAGGCCGCCGGTTATTTCTTTCCCATCCGCCCCGTGCCTAGTAGCATCGACAATGTGAATTCCGGCAATCAGAATCCGCTGATGATTCTTCCGGATGCCACCATAATAAACAAGTTCATCGCGGATCCGAGCAATCCTTCTGCCACGCCTACCAACGAAACCCTCACCTTCGACGAACTGCAGTTCATGACAGATCAGGTCCTGCCGATCACGGCCCAGTTGTCTGCAGTACCTACCGCTGCCAGTGGCATTGCTGTGACGACCACCCTGGGGGACCTGTCCCTCCTAAAGGCCGGTGACTTTGCGGTGATCCTGGATCCAGCCTACGAAGTGGTGCAGCTTGCGGCTGGAAGCTATAGCGGTAATTCGGGGGCCTTGACCTTGAACACGGCCACCCAACAGGATGCCAGCACAGGGGCCTTCCTGGGTGCCATCGGACCCCTGCAGTCGCTCCTCCACCAGGTCGGTGCGGACGTGGTCTTCATTCGACCCAATCAGGTGGTTCGCTACACCCTCATGGCGCTATCCCTGGACCCCGGGAACACCGCCGCCACGGTGCCTTGCCTCATGCGGGACCAGACCGCCTATCCCAGCGGCGGGGCCCGGATCACCTGGCCGGCGGCCACGGCCAGCGCCACAACCCTGCTCACAGCGGGCCCTGGCGGAACCGCTGTGGTGCGGTCCATGATCGCGGAGAACGTGACTGCCCTTCGCTTCGACATGAGTGCGAACCAGGGCCAGGGCTGGAGCCGAGGAGCCAGCTGGTCCGCGACGCTGACCACCCTGAACGGACAACTGGCCTCCCTGGCCTCGGCCAACCCAGCCGTGGGCTATGTATCGAGTGCCCAGGATCCTGCTAACCCCCTGTGGTACCGGGCGGCGCCCCTCCTCTTGAGGGCTGATGTGACCACCCGCACCCTCGTGCGCCGTAGCGAATACGCCAACGCCCCGACCACTCTGGCCTACCGCACCCGCGCCCAAACCATCTTCCTCCAGCCCCGAAACTTTGGGCTCGGGCTATGAGGGCTTCCATGAACCCCAACCATTTATCTCCGTCTTTTTCTGCCCGGGTCCAATCTCAACAGGGTGGCATGACCATCATCATGGCCCTGGGCCTCCTGGTCGTCATGAGCCTTGCGGCCTTCAACCTGAGCCGGAACGCCATCCGCGAACTATCCACGACGGGTCACATGATCCAGGGCAACAAGGCCGCCGAAGCCAGCGACGCCGGCCTGGACTGGTTCATCGTCTGGGCGAGCCCCTTCAACTCGGCCTCTGCCTTCGCTTCCACCGCCGTTGGCAACCTCGCCCTCGCCAAGGCGATGAACGACATCCAGGATCCGAACTGGTACGGGGCCCTGAGCGCCGACGGCCTCCTGGCCAATGCTTCCCGGACCTGGGACAAGGCGGCTCTCATCACCAGCCAGGAATCCCAAATCGCCTCCAATGACATGGTCTTCGACAATACCAACACGGCCGCCGTACTCCAGGCCACGAACAGCGGCGGCAATCCGGTGGTGCAGCGCTTCAACCTCCAGATCCGTTTCCTGGGGTCCTATACCCCTTTGCTGACCAGCCCGGGGGGGAAAGCGGCTGGCGATACGAACCCGCTAGCCGCCGCCACTCAAGATAATTTTTGGCAAGTCATCAGTACCGGCTATGCCGCCGTGCCCGCCGGAGCCTCCTACATCCGCTATCAGCAGCGCCGGGAACTCATCGGTTCCATGCCCAGGGCCCAGCAGCAGGCCCACTAGGGCCCGAAAGACTCACTGTTCTCTATCCGTATTTTCACCTTGCCCCCGATCGGGAGGTTCTCATGTTGTTCGCCAAACCTTTTCGCGCCGTTCTCCTCTGCCTGACCGCTTGCGCCGCCCTACTGCCCCTCCAGGCCCAGGGCGACCCACGCCTGCAATCCGGGACCACGGATCTGTTGGACGTCTACCAGGCCAGCACCGGCAAGCCCGAGCTGCTGACGGTTTTCGATTTCTCGGGCTCCATGCACGCCATCTATTGGCAGGGCCAGTACTACACGGGCCCCTACCAGGATTCCCACAATCCCGGCTGGAACAACATGTCCTCCGGTGCCACTGGGGACTTCCCGGGGATCGCTGCCTACCTGGATTCCAACGGCTACATCTACATGTACGAGGGCACGGGGTACTTCAAGAGCATCTACATGAACTCCCAGTCTTCCCAGTTTGCCGCTGCCGGTTCGGCCCGGGAGGCGGTGCTGGTTGCCCCGAACGGCACCACCATCCCGCTGGATCACACGAAAACCTACACCCAGAACCAGCTGGACGACTACGTCAAGCAGGCGAGCCACATCCGTGTGACCGCGACGGCCACCGTCCTGGTCGGCGGCATCAACCAGACCGTGACCCGCACCGTGGACCTGCCCATCCCCTGGGCGATCTTGGATCCCACCGCAACTACCAACAACAATGCCTACAACACCATCGTCATGGTGACGGACCCTTCCGGCGGCCCCGCCGTGACCCCCGACACGCTCTACACGGCCACCAATCAGGACAACATCGTCAACGACGACTACTACGGCATGAAGATCGGGCGTTTTCACTACAACAAGGACTACCTGTGGTGGGTCTTCTTCGGCACCGACGTGCGCAACGCCACCAACAATGGCTCCACCGATACGGGGAAGTTTGTCATTCCCGCATTCTATGACTCCCTCGGCCCCGGGGTTGAGCCCGCCACGGCGCCCACCGCCAGCTGGACCACCACCACCTACCCCGCCACCACCTGGAAGAACGGTCTTCAGGGTATGACCCGCTTCCAGGCCCTGAAGAATGCCGTGGTCCGGGCCTGGTTCGCCAACCAGACCAAGGTCTATTGGGGCTATCGCTACATCGATGACAATGAGGACTCCACCATCAACATCGATGCCAATAACGGCAATCAGGCCTCCACCGCCACCAGCCGGGATGTACGGCTGTTCGCGACGGCTACCGGGGGTGTCCCGAACCAGCAGCTCAGGAAGTTCCTGGCGAACGATCCCTCGACAAGCACACCCCTGGCCCACGCCTTCGCCAATGCCTATGCCCAGCTGGCCGTGGTCAGCGCCAACGATGCCGGGAGCGCCTTCGGACCGCAAAGCACCGAAAACCCCATCCCGGCTTGCCGCAATTCCTTCCTGGTGGTCTTCACCGATGGCATCGCCAATGATGCCGGCCTTGGCACGGGGGATCCCTATGCGGTGGGCACCGCCGCCGCTGGCAACACTGCCCTCGGAGCCCTTTCCAACCTGCGACCGGGCTATGCCGATTTCAACATCTGGACCCTGGCCGGTGTGGCCGCGCACTACAAGGTGACCACCCCCTGGACGGGACCATCCAAGGGCAGCATGACCATAGACAGCTACGCCCCATGGCTGATCACCAGCCGGGGGGCCACGTCGGCCGCCCCCAGGCGGGCCTGGACCATGACCGTGGCCATGAGCGTGGCCGGTTCCCTGACGGATGCCGCCAGCGGTAAGGCGGATCTCTTCCGCGCGGCTCTCTACGGCAATCCCGGGGCCAAAAGCTGGAGTCTGTCCACGACTCCCTTCGATCCCACCGACCTGGCGAGCAGCGACCCCAACAACAACCCGTTCTTCTTCGACGCCACGAACCCCGACAAACTCAGCCAGTCGGTGACCGCCATCCTCAATCAGGTGGTCCAGTCTTCCGCTTCGATTTCAGCACCCAGCAGCCCCCTGGTGGGCCTGTCTCTGGGCAACCAAGTCTACCTGGGCCTCTTCCAGAACAACATCAATGGCGGGCCCCGCTGGCAGGGGGATCTCCTCATGACGGGCCTCCTCCTGACCTCCTCAGGAGTCAACTTCCTGGACAACAATGGAGCGGTCGCCAAGGACATCAATGAGGGCAATGCGGTCTGGTCGGTCTACAACAACGTGTTCAATAATTTTGCCCGCACCTGGAAGACCCGGAACATCTACACCAACCTGCTCGGGACCACCACGCTGGTGCCATTCGATGAAAGCACGGCCAGCCTGACGACCGCCATGGTGGGTGCAACCACCAGCACCGACAGGACGGCCTACATCCGCTTCATGCGCGGGGCCATTGCGGCCGCCGAAACGGATGTGACCAACACCAACCACAGGCCCGACATCCTGGGCGATATCGTCAACAGTTCGCCGGGAGTGCTTGAATACCCCATCGCCTCCCTCACCAGTGCCGTGAGCCCCAAATTGGCGGGTTTGATCGCCAGTGTGCCCTCTGGGGCGACCCCCCGCTTCCGGGTGATCGTCGTGGGCGACAACCAGGGCATTTTCCATGCCTTCGGAGAACTGAGCTATGTCACCACTCAATCCGTGACCGTGACCAACAGCAGTGGCGTCACCTCTGTCGTTAAGGCCAGCGTTCCCCATGGGGATGTCGACGAGCTCTGGGCCTTCATTCCCGGCGAGCTGCTGCAGTACATCCCCCAGCTGCGGGTGACCACGAATCCCCACCGGTACTGGGTGGACGGATCGCCCTACATCTACTTCAAGGATGTCCCGGCCTCGGGCCAGGTCATCGGCAACGGGCTCGTGGACGGTTCCGATGTGGTTCGAGTCATCGTCAGCGAGCGGAAGGGCGGGCGCTCCTACTTCGCCTTCGATTTCGCCAACCTCGCCAACGTCGTCGCGAATACCGGGACCACGATGGCCTGGAAGCTGGTGCCCGACGATATCCCCAGCAGCACCACCAATGCCCAGCAGAAGGTGCTGGCTCGCATGGGCTTCTCCACCGGCAATCCGGCCGTGGGTCGTGTTGAGACCGCTTCTAATGGAATCCAAGACCTTCTGTTCCTCGGCGGAGGCCTCAGCCTGGCGTCGGTGGATACGGCCTTTGTACCGACCTATGGTTCGGGAACCAAGCTGGGGCGCTCCCTCATCGCCTTCGATGTGGTCAATGGACCCGGCACCAGCCTCTACACCTGGAATTTCACCGACTCGGGCTTCACGTCGACCTTCGGCGCCATGGGCTGCATCGCCACCGGCGTGGTGCCTTTCGAGTTCTTCCCCGGCAGCAACCGGGCCCAACGGGTCTATTTTGTGGATACACCCACCGACGCCAATGTCAATTCGACCAGTCCCCGGGGTGGCGCTGTCTGGGCCCTGGGCAATACAGCTCTCGCTGCCAATGGCGTCATCCGCCTCGACAGCTCTAACATCGACAACTGGACAAACAGCTCGGCGGCCACCACCCAGGGCATCCGGAAAATCCTGCAGACCAACACGGGTTGGAGCCTCACCACGCTGCCGGCCCCATTCTTACTGAACGGGCCCTATCCAGCGGTGCGCGCAGCCGCCCCCTTGAGCCTTCCCGTGGCCGTGGGCATCGCCATCGGAACAGGGGACCGCAACGACCCGATGGACAACGACAGCATCAATCCGGCCGTCACTTCCGGCAGCAACACGACGGCCTACAACAATTGGATGACAGTCGTCTTCGACCGCCAGGACAGCAGTTCCATCTCCGGCGTCAGCGGCATCACGGCGTCCTCGACTGTCGATGCCAATGGCATCCAGGTGGGTAAGAGCAGCACGGACGGGGACCTGGCGGATCTGACCACGGTCAGCGCCTTTACCGGCACATTCGGCGGCTATTCCATTGATCCCAGCAACAGCGCCTACTACCTCAAGAAGAAACTGGGGTACAAATTGAACCTTGGTACCCCCGCCGCCAAGAGCACCACGGGGTACTACTACCCCAAGGTGATCACGAACACCGTTGTGCTGAGTGGGGTGCTCTATTTCAGCGATTTTACGCCCTCAGGCAGCAGTGTGGGCTCGTGCCAGGGGGTGGGCATCACCAACACCTACCGCATCTGCAAGGTGCTCCAGCCCACCTTCAACAGCGGTAATGTTCTGGCATCCACCTCCTTCAACAGTGGGGATCCTCTGTGCACCGGCATCGTGCTCACCTACGCCAACCTTCCCGGTGAACTCACGGCCCTTGGCACCACCACCATCATCCAGAGCGGCCAGGGTGTGACGACCTCAGGCGTTGCGGGCAACTTATCCAACGCGGGAGCCCAAGTGGGGGGGGCCCCCCCGAACCCAGGCATCGTCGGATTCCGTCCACGAAGCTGGCGCATCGTCCGCTGATCAATGCGCATCCACCCAAAGGGGCCCGCAAGGGCCCCTTTTTATGCCCTCCCCAGGGATCTGGTACGCTGAACTGTGCCCGAACCTTCCCCCCTCACCCGCCTCCGCCCGAAAAAGGCTCTAGGTCAGAACTTCCTGGTGAACGAGGGGGCCATTGCCACCATCGTGGGCTCGGCCCTGGCTTCGGGGGCGCCTTGCCTGTTGGAGATCGGTCCCGGTCCCGGGGTGCTCACGGAACGGCTGCTGGCGGACAGGCGGCCGCTCTGGGCGGTGGACCTGGA
>JANYAS010000153.1 GCA_025361205.1 Holophagaceae bacterium | reverse complement strand
TAGAGCTTGGTGCCGCCGATGGTGGCAGCCTGGGTGTAGCCGCCGCGGCGGTTGGGCAGGCGGCGCCGGTAGGTGCGCACCAGCTGCTGGGTGAGGGCCTGGGCGAGTACAGGGACCTTCTCGGCGGAGGTGGCCTGCTCGTCCAGGAGTGTGTCCACACCGTCCAGGAGGTCGAGGCTGGTGGCCATGGCCTGGCTCATCTTCGAGCCGTCCCGGTAGAGCGCCACGGCCTTGAGCATGAGCTGCCAGCTGGCCTCGTAGATGCTGCCGATTTCGGGGACCGTGGCTTCGGCGGGCAGGTTTATGGTCTTGCTGATGGCGCCGCTGAGGAAGGGCTGGGCCGCGCCCATCATGCGCAGGTGGCCCATGGGCGCGATGTAGCGCCGGCCGACGCGGCCGCAGCGGTTGGCGCAGTCGAAGATGGGCAGGTGCTCGTCCTTGACATGGGGGGCGCCTTCCACGGTCATGGTGCCGCCGAGGGCCGCGAGGAAGGTCTCCACCTGCTCGACGCTGAAGTCGCGCTTCAGGCGATCCACATCGATGGCGTAGGCCGGATCGAAGGCGGTGGGGAGCTTCTGTTCGACGGAGGCGATCTCCTCCTCGGCCCAGCCGGCGCCCTTGAGCATGGTGCGGGTGAGGCCGGGGGTTTCGTCGGTGATCTGCAACCAGCCCACGACGTGCCGTTCGATCTCCGTGATCTGTTTGGAGGAGTAGCCCTGGCGGGCGAGGGCTTCGGGAATGCCTCGATTCACCAGCTTGAAGTAGCCCCCTCCGGCCAGCTTCTTGAACTTCACCAGGGCGAAATCAGGCTCAACGCCGGTAGTATCGCAGTCCATCAGGAGGCCGATGGTGCCCGTGGGCGCCAGTACTGTCACCTGGGCGTTGCGGAAGCCCCACTGTTCGCCATAGGTGAGGGCCGTGTCCCAGCTTTCCCGGGCGGCCTCGACGATGCGCTTGGGCACGCCCGCGCCGTGCAGGCCCTGGGGCCGGATGGAGAGCTGCTCGTACTCCGAACCCGGAGCGTTGTAGGCGGCGCGGCGATGATTGCGGATGACCCGCAGCATGTGTTGGGCGTTCTTCTGGTAGCCGGGGAAGGGCCCCAGTTCCCGGGCCATCTCGGCGCTGGCGGCGTAGGCATCGCCCGTGAGGATGGCCGTCAGGGCCGCGCACCACTGGGTGCCCTCCGGGCTGTCGTAGGGGATGCCCATGCGCATCAGCATGGAGCCAAGGTTGGCGTAGCCGAGTCCCAGGGTGCGGAAGTCGTAGCTGAGTTTCGCAATGGACTCGCTGGGGAACTGCGCCATGAGCACGCTGATCTCGAGCACGACGGTCCAGAGGCGGATGCCGTGCCGGTAGCCCACCAAGTCGAAGCCGCCGTCTTCCGTGAGGAAGGTGCAGAGGTTCAGCGAGGCCAGGTTGCAGGCGGTGTCATCGAGGAACATGTACTCAGAGCAGGGATTGCTCGCGTTGATGAGGCCATCCTCGGGGCAGGTGTGCCAGTCGTTGATGGTGGTGTTGAACTGAATGCCTGGATCGGCGCAGGACCAGGCGGCACGGTTCACCTTCTCCCAGAGATCCTTAGCGCGGAGCTTCTTGAAGGTCTTGCCATCGATGCGGCGCTTCAACTCCCAGTCGCCGTCCATCTCCAGGGCGCGCATGAAGGCGTCAGGCACGCGCACGGAGTTGTTGGAGTTCATGCCGCCCACGGTGAGGTAGCCTTCGCCATCCCAGGAGGTGTCGTAGCCGCGCAGGTCGCGCTCGAGATCGCCCTCGGCGAGGCGGCCAAGGCATTGGGTGAGGAAGGCTGCGGGGACGCCTTCGCGCTTGGCCCGGGCCAAGGCCTTGCGGAGGGCCTCGTTGGTCTTGGGGTCGGCATCCTTGGTGGTGGACCCTTCCACGGACAGGCAGATCGCATCCCAGTGGCGGCGGACGAGGGCGCTGCCGGCCGCGAGCATGGCGACCTTGCGCTCCTCGGTCACCTTCCAATCGATGAAGGCTTCGATGTCGGGGTGGTCCAGGTCCAGGCACACCATCTTGGCGGCGCGGCGGGTGGTGCCACCGCTCTTGATGGCGCCCGCGGCCCGGTCGCCCACGGCCAGGAAGCTCAGCAAGCCCGAGCTGCGGCCCCCGCCGGACAGGGGTTCCTCGGAGCCGCGCACCTTGGAGAAGTTGGTGCCGGTGCCGGAGCCGTACTTGAAGATACGGGCCTCGCGGGTCCACAGGTCCATGATCCCGCCCTCGTTGACGAGGTCGTCGGCCACGCTCTGGATGAAGCAGGCATGGGGCTGCGGGCGTTCATAGGCCGAGGTGGACTTCATCATGTCGCCGGTATGGGGATCCACATAGCTGTGGCCCTGGGCAGGGCCGCTGATGCCGTAGGCGTAGTGCAGACCCGTGTTGAACCACTGCGGCGAATTGGGTGCGCACATCTGGTTGGCGAGCATGTAGGTGAGCTCGTCGTAGAAGGCCTGGCCATCCTCGGCGGTCTCGAAGTACCCGTGGGTCTCGCCCCAGTGCCGCCAGCAGCCCGCCATGCGGTGGAAGACCTGGCGGGCGTCCTTCTCCCCGCCGTTCTGGGCGTCGATCCCCTTCCGGCGGAAGTACTTCTGGGCCAGGATGTCCACGGCCACCTGGGACCATGTCTCCGGCACCATCACGTCCTTCGCCTCGAAGACCACGGTGCCGTCGAGCTTGGAAATGCGGCTGGTCCGGGGGACGAAGGGGATCCCTTCCAGGGGGTCGTGACCTGCCTTCGTGAAGTGGCGGGCAATCTTCATGGGCCGTCCTGATGGTAAGTGTGGGGAGGGGGGGCGAAAACAGGGGCTTCCTGCGAGGCGTGCAAAGCCCTCCCCGGGGGAGGGGACTTTGGGGGTGACCTCTAGGGGTTGTGCCGGGAGACAAGGATGTCCCCAAGATGTAGGGGTGTCAAGGGGAGACGAGCGGATTTTTCCCTTGATTAAAAAGGCCCCTGGAAACCGCTACTTCGAGCATAGTCGGCGCTCCGCGAAGTCCCCGATGCTGTCCGGGGGACCGCCTGCTTGCTCCACCTGACGTACAGCGTCCTACGCTCTACTCCCACTCGCCCTTCGGACTCATGGATGTGGAGCCTCTGCTCGGGAAGTCCCCCCGCTCCATGCAGCCTTGCAGCGAAGCGCCCACGCTGGCGGCGGAGGCCCGATCCCGGCTAGTCTGAAGGCAAGCCGGGCCCCATGCATCGGGGTGCGATGAACCGGGTCAGATCGGAAGAAGCAGCCCTAAGTCGTTCCCCCGAGTGCCGTGGTCAGCCCGGCCCTTTTGCGCCTTTGGCGCGACAGGGCAGGGTTGACCAACCGTGAGCGCTGCGCCTTCGGCTTGTGCTCATGCGAGCCATCCTGGCCCGCGCCCTTCGGGCCTCGCCTGCGGCAGGGTGACCCTCAGCATCCTGCCCCGCGACCCACTTAGGTCGCGCACATGGTCAGCCCGGCCCCCGCATGGGCAGCGATTTCCATTTCCTATCTCGAAATCCGCGCAGCGCATTCCGAGCCCGCCCGGCACACACTGTACAGCGGACAATCAGCACAGGTGCTGGGTTTTCTTACACCGGGGCAGTCGCCAAGGATACCAAGGTGGCTGAGGGCGAAGTCGTAGCGCAGGGGATCCTGGGGGTCGAGGCGACGCAGTGCATCGGTGATCTCGCGGGCCATCTTGCCGTCGGGCGTGGCGCGGCGGGTGAGGCCGATGAAGCGGGAGACCCGGGCCACATGGGTGTCGAGCGGGATGACCAGCCGATCCGCGGGATAACGGGTCCAGAGACCGAGATCGGGCCACCCGGTGCGCGCCATCCAGCGCAGGAACATGCGCCACCGCTTGCAGGCGGCGCCTTCCTGGGGATCGGGCAGGGAGAACCGGGCGCCATAGGTGGCGGGCAGTTCCAACCGCAGCCGGTGCACCAGCCGCGAAAGGCTGGTGTCGGGATCTTCGCCGGTGCCTGGCAGCAGATGCGGTTCGAGGCCCTCGCCGCTTTCCAGGTCGAGCCGCTTCCAGGCCAGCAGCCAAGCCGCAAGGTCCAAGCCGATGTGGAAGCGCCAAACCCAGGACTGAAGGGCATGGTTCAACGCGTTGCGGGCTTCGGGTTCGGATCGGTCGCGCAGCCAGGCGGCGGGGTTCGGCCCCAGGGGGGCCAGGGCGCCCCGGACCGCCCGGATCATGGGCTCCACCCGCCCATAGGCCAGGTGGGCCGCCACGAAGGCCGCCACCTCCTGGTCCAGGGGATTGGTGTAGGCCAGCGGAACGATCAAGGGGTCCTTTTCCAAGGCTAACGCCGTGTCGTATCGAGCACACAGCCCATCCAGGCGGTCCTTCAGTCGCGTGGTCGAGGTTCCCATAACCATCAGTGTCCCAGGGGACCGGGCAGTCTCCCCAGCTAAAGAATTGCACCTCGTGCCTAAAATCACTATGTAAGCAAAGGTATTCCCGGTTATCTTGATGACGGTGGCCCGTGGCCCCTTTTGGAGTAGTAACCGCACATGATGAACCTGCGTGGCCTTGGGAACTTAGCGAAGATCCTCGAAGAAGCAGCAAAACCCGATTCCGTACTGCGGGAAGATCGAGAGAAACCGAAGCCCAAGGTTCTGAAGAAAGGGGAGAAGGCGGGCAATATTCGTATCATCGATCCCAAGCGGAAGATCTGGTACGAGAAACGCCTCAAAGAAATGACCGCCAAGGCGGTCGCCCCGGAAGGTCCTGCCGCTGGTCCCGTGAGCGCACCTGCTGCTCCCGCGCTGGCCAAGAATGTGGCTTCCCTGTTGGGTGGCTCTCTGTTGCAGACCCTGGCTGCCGCCAAGGATGCCAAGCCCAAGATTGAAACCCCGAAGCGCTCAGAAGGTTGGCGCCGCAAGCCCGGTGAATCGATCTTCTAGGCTGTGGCCTCTGGGCCATAGGCTGTAGTTGAAATTGGAGGCGGCCCCTTGGGCCGCTTCTTTTTTTTGGGTTTGGGCTCGGCGCATGGATAGGTCGCTACAGCCCACAGCCTACATTCCACCCGCCGCCGCGAGCTTATATTTCCGGCCAATCCAAGTGGCGGCCAGGGAGCGCTCAAGCCTGCCGCCGCGAAGGTCGCCGAGCGTGAGGAGAGCGAGGTCAAGGACGGTCGTGGCGCCATCCAGCGTGCCGTCGGCCAGCCGGGCCTCAAGTTCGGGGCGGGGGATGGCGCGAATTCCATCCAATGACCGGACGATCACATCCTGGGGATCCAACAGGGCCGTCCCCAGCTTCGCCGTGATCTGCTTTACCCCCCGCAGCATGCCGTCGATGGCGCAGCCCGATGGTTCTGCGGCCAGGGTCGGTTCCGCGATGGCCAGGATGCGGTTCTCCAGCAGGATCCAGGCGGCGTGGTACTGCGTGCCCTTATGGCGCCAGCGGTCCAGGAGGGCATCGAGGTCGGGAGCGAGGGTGGAGCTTTCCGTGGGCAGGGCCAAGGCCAGCAGCCAGAGACGGGCGTCATCGGGCAGGGCGGCAAAGGAAGACAAGGGCATAGGGGCTCCGAGTGTCGGTACAGTCTATGGGATGCCGGCGCTCCCGCTTTCATTTCCTGTATGGACAGGGCCCCTCCAGGCTTCCGTGACGAAAGTTCCAGCAAGTCTCGCGTAAGGTGGAAGCGATGCGAGACACGGCGATCCTTCTCCTGAACCTCGGCGGTCCGATGAATCTGGACCAGGTCGAGCCCTTTCTTGAAGCCTTGTTCGGCGACAGGGATCTGATCCGGCTGCCCTGTCCGGCGTGGCTGCAGCCGCCCTTCGCGCGGCTGATCGCGCGGCTGCGGGCCCCCGGCGCGAGAGGGCGCTACGCGGAGATCGGTGGCGGTTCTCCGCTGCTGCGGGAAAGCGCCTTCCAGGCCACAGCGTTGCGCGCTGCCCTCCGTGCTGCGGGCCGTAACGAAGCCGTGAAGCTCTGCTTCCGCTGCGCTTCGCCCAGGGCCGAGGGACTCCTGAAGGCCCTGAAGCGCGATGGCATCCGAAAGATCGTTCCGGTGACGCTCTACCCCCACGACTGCCGTGCCACCACGGGCTCGAGCCTGCGGGAACTGGCCATCGAAGCCGCCAAGGCTGGCATGGAGCTCCTGCCGGGTGTGGACCACTACGCCACGGATCCAGACTACCTCGATGCCCTGGAGGCGCCGCTCCGCGCGGCCCTGAAGGAACTGCCGGAGGCCACGGTGATCTTCAGTGCCCATAGCCTGCCGGTGCGGCAGATCGAGGCCGGGGATCCCTACGAGAAGGAAATCCACGCCACCCGGGACGCGCTCATGGCCCGTATCGGTGCCATTCCGGGCGGGTACCTGCTGGCCTACCAGAGCCGCACGGGGCCCGTGCGCTGGCTGGAACCGCCATTGAAGGCCGTGCTGGAAACCATGGGCGGCAAGGACGTCATCGTGGTGCCCATGAGCTTCGTCAGTGAGCACATCGAGACCCTGCATGAGCTGGACATCGAGTATCGCCACGTGGCCGACAAGGCCGGTATCCGCACCTACCACCGCGTGGCCACACCCGGCACCCATCCCGCCTACATCCGCTGCCTCACCCGGCGCGTTCTGGAGATCCTCCCATGAGTACCCTGATTCTCGGTGGCGGCGTGACGGGCCTGGCGGCCGCCTGGCACCTTCAAAGGCGCGGCGAATCCGTGGAAGTGTGGGAAGCCGGCGCGAGCGTGGGCGGATGGATGAAGACCCTGCCCTGGGAGGGCGGCCATTTCGAAAGCGGACCCCAGGGCGTGTTGTGGCGGAAGGGGACGGCGGTGGACCGCCTCTTCGGCGCCATCGATCTGTCCTTCAAGGCGCCGGGCAACGGCGCCCGCTGGGTGGGAAAGGGAGGGCGGCTCATCCCCGTCCCGGCCTCACCACCGGCCCTGATGTTCTCGGCCCTGATGCCCCTGGGCGCCAAGCTGCGCATGATGGCCGAGCCCTTCATTCCCGTACGCGGCGCCGAACCCGAAGAGGGCCTGTCGGCCTTCATCGCCCGGCGCCTGGGCAAGGGCGTGGCCACCGAACTGCTCCCGGCCATGGTCGCGGGCGTGCTGGCCGCGCCGGCGGAGATCCTCTCCGTGGATGCCATCCCCAAGCTGCGCCAGTGGGAAGCCACCGGCAGCCTGGTGAACGGCATCCGCAAAGGTGGCGTCAGCCATATGGTGGTGCCCGAGGGGGGCATGGGCCAATTGCCCATCCGGCTGGCAGCGAAGCTGGCCAATGTCCGTACTGGGCTTCGCGCCGAGCGGATCGAGGCGCTTCCAGACCGCCGTTGGCGGGTGAGTGGAGGCGGGGAGGTGCGCGAGGCAGAGCGCGTGATCATGGCCCTGCCGGCCTTCGAAGCTGCCGCCCTGCTCGGCTCCGTGGCCCCGCAGAGTGCCCAGGCGCTGGCCGCCATCCCCTATACCTCCGTGGACCTCTGGCACAGCCGCCACGCGCCGCTTCCGGCCCTGAAGGACAGCTTTGGCTTCCTCATCCATCCCCCTGAAGGGCACGGGTATCTCGGATCCCTCGTGCCGTCCTGGATGGATCCGCAATGCGCGCCTGCTGGCGTGATGCAGCTCCGCAGCTTCATCGGTGGGGCCTTCGGCAAGCCTGCCGAGCTGGAATCCTGGGAGGGTGTCTACGCTCGCCTGAAGCATTGGGTCCCGTCCCTCGGCGCTGCCTCCGCCATGCGCCACGAGCGGGCTGAGCGGGCCATTCCGCGCCCCGAGCTGGGGCACCGCGCCCGGGTGAAGGCGGCCCTGGAGGGACTTCCCGCCGGTGTAGATTGGCTCAGCAATGCGCGTTTCGGACCGGGTGTGCGCGACATCCTAGAAGGCCTGGAGGAATGGGTCGGGTAGCGGCCGCGTCCCTTCGGACTCGATGACATCTGCGAAGTTCGGGCGCAGAATGGGGCCACCTTTTCATCAAGGAGCCTCCATGCGTCAGGCCTTCTTCCTTCCAGTCTTCGCCTGTGCGGCGCTGGTCGCCCAGGCGCCCCCATCCTCGGCCGAAGCCCAGGCCTCCGCCGAGGTCAAGGTCGGCACCGGCATCGCGAAGATGGAACTCCAGGGCGAAGCTCCTTCCTTCAAGGTGGCCGCCGGGACGAAGATCTTTGCGTGGACCAAGGTTACGGGAGCCGCCGACAGCACCATCACCGCGATCTTCAGCAAGGGCGACCGGTCCTCAAAGCAGGAGCTGAAGGTGCCCCGCTCCCCCTACCGCACCAACGCCTACCGGACCTTCCGCGCGGGTGATGAGGGCAGTTGGACCGTGAAGATCTTGGCCGCCGATGGCACCGAGCTGGGAACCGCCAGCTTCACTGTCGAGATCCAGTAGCCACAGAATTTCTTCCTAACCCGGTGCCCAAGCGCCGGGCCTGTTAGGTTGCCCCACGGAGCCCCCATGCCCTTTTTTGCCCTACTTGATGGCCCGCTCCCCGTGGGTATCTCCATGTGGAAGACCACCCAGCCCTGGTGGGAGTTCGTGCTGCGCGGGCTGCTCGTGTATGGCTTCCTGCTGGTCACGCTGCGCCTCACGGGCAAGCGACAGGTGGGCCAGCTGGCGCCCTTCGATCTGGTGCTGCTGCTGGTGCTCAGTAACGCCGTGCAGAACAGCATGAACGCCGGCGACAATACGGTGGCCGCGGGCTTCATCCTGGTGGCCACTTTACTGGCCGTTAACGGGTCGATGGGGTGGCTCACCTGGCGAAGCAAGCGGGCGGAGATCTTCCTGGAGGGGCGCCCCCAGATCCTGGTCCACAACGGGGTGATGGATGAGGTCATTCTTGCCTCTGAGCGGATCACCCAGCACGAGCTGATGGCCTCCGTGCGGCAGGCGGGCATCACCGATCTGGCGGACGTGCGGGTGGCGATCCTAGAGAACAACGGCCGGATCAATGTGATTGCCAGGGAACGGGTTGCCCCTTGACTTAACGAATAAAAAGCGAACACTTGGGACATGACACCCCTGCCTTGGCCCTTGGATCCACCGCCGCTCTTCAAGGATCTGCTTGTAGAGCCGGAGGAGGCCCGCTCGATCCTGCGGCCCCAGAAGGATGAGCGCTACGGTTTCGGGTTCGCCTTGAGCCCCTATCGGGGGTGCGCCCATGGGTGCCGCTACTGCTACGTTCGCGAGTACCCCAATGCCCTCCACCCGCCCGAGGACTGGGGCGGGTGGGTTGCGCCCAAGCTGAATGCGCCTGAGTTGCTCTGGTCTCAGCGGCATCGCCTTCACAATGCGCGGGTGTTTATGGCCTCAGCCACGGATCCCTACCAGCCACTGGAGCGCCAGTACCGCCTCAGCCGCCGCTGCCTGGAAGTGCTCCTGCTGTGTCCGACCACCGAGGTCATCGTGCACACCCGCTCGCCCTTGGTGCTCCAGGATTTGGAGCTGCTGCGGGCCTTTGGGGACCGGCTGTCGGTGGGGCTGTCCATCCCCACCGATGACGACACGGTCCGCCAGATCGTGGAACCCCACGCCCCGCCCATTCCCAGCCGCTGGGCCGCCGTCGAGCGCCTGGCCGCGGCCGGCATCCAGGTCACCATCGGCGTCGCCCCCCTCCTGGCCGTGCACGACCCACCTGCCTTCGCCCGGCGCGCCAAGGCCAGCGGCGCCTCTGGGGCCTGGGTGGGCGGCCTGCGCCTGCTCAAGCAGGACCCCTTCTACAAAATGCTCGCTGACCACGGTTGGCTGAAGGTGCTGGATCCGGACTACGCCGAGACCATCCGCTCCGCCTTCCGCAGGGTCTTCCCCTCTCGAAAGCGGGTCCGGGAAGGGCCAGCTTCATGCCCCGTGCCCCAGGCGATGGTCATGGCGACCCAGCCCGGTCTGTTCGATCGGGTGGGTTAACAGGCAAGGTCTTCGCGATGGCCACTGGCACGAAGGGTGCGAAGGCTTCCAAGGTCGAAGGCCAGTTCTCCAGCAGGGCCTTTGCCATGGCACTGCCGGTCTCCGCGGCGTGGGCCTCAAGCAGGCCGCGGAACACCACCTCGTCTTCCGGGCGCCAGGCGATGGGCGAGAGGTAGTCGCGGTTCACGCGGGGTTCGTACTCCCGGCGCAGGAAGAGGCAGCCGCCCGTCATGCCGGCGCCGGCATTTGCCAGGATCTTGCCAAGAATGGCTACGGTGCCGCGGGTCATGTATTCGCAGGCGTGGTGCCCCGCGCCCTCCACCACGGCCGAGGCCCCACTGTTGCGCACGGCAAAGCGGTCCCCGGCGAGGCCGCGGGCGAAAAATCGACCACCGGTGGCCCCGTAGAGGGCTCCGTTGCCCAGAATGGCGTTCTCCTCGGGCGTAATGGTGGACGCTGGGCCCGGGCAAATGGCCAGGGATCCGCCGGACATGGATTTGCCCACGGAATCATTGGCCTCGCCCAGCAGCTTCACCTGGATCCCCTCGGTGAGGAAGGCTCCGAAGCCCTGGCCGGCGCTGCCCGTGAAGGTCACGCGCAGCAGGCCGGGCACCGCCGGATCCGCACCGATCCTGCGGCGCTCACGGACGCCCTGGGCGATGGCGCCGGACAGGGTGGCGAGCACCCCCCGATCCTGGGTGCTGATCCGAAAACTGAGGTGGTGCGAGCCCCCCGCTTCCAGGAAAGGGCGGGCCGCCTCCACGAGGCAATGATTCAGGACACCCACGCCTTCCGGCTGGAAGACGGCGGCATCTTCGGCTACCGGCTCAGGGGGGGGCTTGAGAAAGGCGGCAAGGTCGAGCTTCCGGTCATGTACGAAGGCCGCATGTTCGGGGGCGATGGTCAGGAGGTCGGTCCGATCCATCAGGTCGGAGAAGCCGCTGAGGCCCAAGGTGGAAAGGTGCCGACGCACATCCTCCGCGAGGTGGATTAACATGCGCTGGATGGCCTCGGGGCTGCCGGTGTAGCGGGCCTTGAACTTGGGATCGTGGGTGGCGATGCCGGTGGGGCAGGTGTTCTTCTCGCAGATGCGGGCCATGATGCAGCCCTCGGCCACCAGCAGCAGCTTGCCGAACTCGAAACCCTCGGCGCCTAGAATGGCGGCGGTGGCGATGTCCTTGCCGGTGAGCAGGCCGCCGTCCACGCGGAGTTCCACCTGGTCGCGCAGGCCGTTCTCGCGCAGGGTGCGGTGGGCTTCAATCAACCCGAATTCCCAGGGCAGGCCCGCATGCTTCATGGAACCGAGGGTGGCCGCGCCGGTGCCGCCGTCACCTCCGGCGATGTAGATGATGTCGGCCCCGGCCTTGGCGACGCCCATGGCGATGGTGCCGATGCCCGTGCCGGAGACGAGCTTGACGCTGATCTTCGCGGCGGGATGGACCTGCTTCAGCTCGTAGATGAGTTCCTTCAGATCCTCGATGCTGTAGATGTCATGCAGGGGCGGCGGGGAGATGAGGTCCACCCCCGGCAGGGAGAACCGGGCGCGGGCGATGGTGGCATCCACCTTCACGCGCATGAGCTGGCCGCCCTCACCGGGCTTGGCGCCCTGGGCCACCTTGATCTGGATCTCCTGACCCGAGATGAGGTACTCCGCCGTGACGCCGAAGCGTGCCGAGGCCACCTGTTTGGTGGTGGCCGTGAGTCCGTCGGTCCAGTAGAAGGGGTTCTCGCCCCCCTCGCCGCTGTTGCTGCGTCCACCCACGGCTTCCATGGCCAGGAGGAGATCGCGCTGGCTTTCCGCGCTGACAGCGCCGAAGGACATGGCGCCCGCTCCGAAGCGGCTCAGGATCTCAGCCTTGGGTTCGACTTCTTCCAATGGCTGCGGTATGGAAGCCACCCGGAAAGCCAGCAGATGGCGCGGGTTGATGGGCTCGTCCACCTTGAGCGAAGACAGGTAGTCGCGGTAGATCTCGGCGGCCTCGGGTAGCTCCGGATCCAGGGCCACGAGGCGGTGGACGAGGCGTGCGCGTGCCGTGGTCATGCCGTGGCGCTCGCCCTCGCCAGGTTTGGTGGACTCCCGGTACTGATGGGTGTGGAGCAGGCGGTCCTGGAAACCCGATTGCGCCGCGAAGCCGGTTTTCAGCAGCACGTCTCCTGCCAGTTCCTCGTAGCCGATGCCGCCGAGGGGGCTGGCATGGCCGGGAAAGAAGATCTCCATCAGTTCGGGACCCAGGCCAACGGCGGTGAAGAGCTTGGCGCTCATGTAGCTCTGCACCACTGAGATGCCGCACTTGGCCATGATCTTCAGCAGGCCGGATTCCAGGGCCGCCACCAGATTCTGCTCGCGCTGGTCCGGGGACAGCTGGCCGAAGGAGGGATGCTCGTCGCGCCGCGCGATCTCCAGGGCCAGAACGGGGCAGACGGCCGAGGCGCCGAAACTGATGAGGGCCGCCAGATGGTGCGAGGTCCGCGCTTCGGCGGTGTGCATGACAATGGCTGCATTCAGCCGGAGCCCGGATTCATTGAGGGCGTGGACCACGGCCCGGAGGGCGATGAGGCCGGGGATGGGCGGCCGCTCCACGGTGGCGTCCTGGTCGCTCAGGATGATGACGCTGGTGCCCGTTTCCACCGCCTGCAGGACGTCGGCGACCAGCTGGTTCACGGCCGCATGGAAGCCGCTGATCCCATCCACGCGTCGGAAGAGCATGGGGAAGGTGCGCGGGATGATGTGGGATTCCGAGGGCCGGAGGGCCTGCATCCGCTGAAGGAACCGCATCTGGCCCAGGTCGAGGATCGGCCGCGGCAGCTCCAGGGCCTCGGTCAGCGGTACCAGATCCTTGGGGAAGAAGATGTTTGGCGCCCGACCGAGAAACACCCGCAAATCCGTGATGTTGCCTTCGCGGAGGTAGTCCAGTGGGGGGTTCGTGACCTGGGCGAAGTGCTGGTAGAAGTAGTCGAAGAAGGGGCGGGGTTCCGACGAGAAGACATTGGGCCGGGCGGTATCACCCATGGAGCCGATTGCCTCCTTGCCGGTGGCGATCATGGGGTAGAGTTCCTTTTCCAGCTCCTCCCGGGAGCAGGTGAAGAGCGTCTTGCGGAAGGCGCCGACGGGCCCTTCCGGAGCCCGTTCCTCAGGGAGGGATCCGATGGGGACGGCGCGGGCATCAAAGGCCGCGTCGCGGTTCTCCCGCGACAGGCTGGCGTCCCGGAAATGCACCAGACCCGTGGGCAGGTCCACCTTCACGCCGGTGCCGGCGTACACGATGCCCTTGCGGCGGATGGTGGCCTCGTCCACCGGGAAGGCCCCGGCCTCCGACGACAGGATGAACCGGTCGTCCGTGAGGGCCCAGCGGGCGGGGCGGAAGCCGTTGCGGTCCAGCCTCGCCCCCACAGTGTTGCCATCGGAGAACATCACGATGGCGGGACCGTCCCAGGGTTCCATGGCCCGGCTCCAGAAGGTGTAGAAGTCCGTCTGGCCCTCGGCGGGGGGCATCATGATGGCGAGGATGTCCTCCATGTGCGGGATGCTGCTGCGGTAGAGCAGGGCTTCGGCGATTTCATTCAGGCTGCCGGAATCGCTGATGGAGCCGTGGGTCACCAACTGGTCGGCCTTGAGCCCGATGGACATCTCGCGGGAGATGGCGCGGGACCGGTTGCCCGCGATCGTGTTGATCTCGCCGTTGTGGGCGATGAGGCGGAAGGGCTGAGCCTTGTCCCAGGACGTACGGGTGTTGGTGCTGAACCGGCGGTGGATCAGTGCGAAGCGGGTGACGAAGCGGGGGTCCCGCAGGTCCAGGTAGAAGCGGTCCAGGTCCGCCGAGCGGGTGAGCGCCTTGTAGACGATGGTTCGCGCCGACAGTGACGCGAAGAAAAACTCCCCCTTGATGCCCTGTTCTGTCTGCTTGGTCCGTAGCACCTGCTTGGCGTTGTAAAGCAGCTTGTCGAAGGATGCGTCCGTTCGGCAGTGGGGGGGGCGGCGGAGGATGACCTGGCGCAGCGAAGGCAGGGTCCTGCGGGCTTCCTCGCCGAGCACCGAGGCATCAACAGGCACCTCCCGGGCGGCCAGGATCTCCAGGTCGAAGAAGCCAAAGGTGGTCGCGAAGGTGTCCAGGGCCTGCCGGAGCCGGTCGGGGTCCTGGGGCATGAAGAGGCTGGCGACGGCGATCTCGCCCGGGGGGTGGCCCAGGAGCTCGAAAGGGATGTCCGTCATGACGCCCGCGCCATCGCTGGAAACCTGGTCTGCGGCGCAGCCACCCCGATGCTCCACACACCTGAGGGCATGGAGGGCGTCCTTGAGGATCCCGTGGCAGGCCTTGCCGGTCCGGCTGGCGACGAAACCAACCCCGCACGCGCTGTGCTCGCTCCGGGAGGCTTCCAGCATTTGATGTCCTTCGGGATAAAAAGAAGATTAACGGAAATGAAGGAACCCGGGAGCCTGAGTTGGGGCCTGACGATCCCGCGCGCCTTGTGGGAGACTGGACCTCCCATGACCACCCTCGCCCTCAAGTATCGTCCTCGTCTGCTGTCCGACCTCGTGGGCCAGGAGGGGAGCGTCAAGGCCCTGGCCAATGCGCTGAAACGAGCCAAGGAGAGCGGTCGCATCCACCAGGCCTACCTCTTCGCCGGCGTGCGCGGCACGGGCAAGACCAGCACGGCCCGCATCCTGGCCCGGGCCCTGAACTGCGTCGAGGGCCCCACGGCCAGCCCCTGCGGCGTGTGCGCTCCTTGCCGTGCCGCGGAGCAGCCGGACACCAGCCTGGACATCGTCGAGATCGACGCCGCCAGTCGCGCCTCCGTGGCCGATGCTCGGGCCCTGCGGGAACAGGTGCAGACGCGTCCGGCTTTCTGCCGCTACCGGGTCTACATCATCGATGAAGTCCACATGCTGAGCACCGAGGCCTTCAACGCCCTGCTGAAGGTCCTCGAGGAGCCCCCGCCTCACGCCATCTTTGTGCTGGCCACCACGGAACTGCAGGATGTGCCGGACACCATCAAGAGCCGCGTGCAAATCTTTCCGTTCAGGCTCATTCCGGTGGGGCTGATCGAAGGTCGCCTGAAGCACGTCTGCGAGGCCGAGGGCGTGACCTTCGAGCCAGGCAGCCTGCGGCTCGTCGCCGAGGCCGGCCAGGGCTCCATGCGTGACGCGTTGACCATCCTCGACCGCGTCATCTCTGCCGGTGATGGCACAGTGCTGGAGGAGGCTGTCCGCGAGCAACTGGGCATCGTCAGCGCCCACCTGGTGCAGGGCGTCCTGTCGGCCCTCTCCATTGGCGATACTGCGGCCCTGGTGGAAGCCTGCCGTGAGCTGAACGAGCAGGGGGCGGACTGGGCCACCTTCTGGCGGGAACTGGTGCTGGCCTTCCGCGACCGGCTGGAAGCCGAGGCGCGGGCCGCCGGCGGGCCCCAGGAACTGCTGCGGTGGGCCCGGATGCTGAACCTGCTGCTGAGCCGGGAACGGGATCTGCGGGACAGCAGCCTCCCCCGCGTGGTGGTTGAACTGGCCCTGATCACTGCGGCCCAGCTGCCGCATCTAGTACCCCTGGACGCTCTCGTGTCTGGAGCCATTTCCAGCGCGGTTCCGGTGCGGCCAGCAGGCAATCCCGCAGGCCCTCCACCGGTCCCTTCCAGGGCCCCCCAGGCCGCGCCGGCGCCTGAGGGGCCTCGGCGGCCGACTCCCGTGCCGCCTCCACCGGCTGCCGCCGCTCCCAGGCCCCCGGCCTCTCCCGCCCAGCTTCGCGCCGCCTGCAGCGAGGCCCTGCGCCAGGTGCCGGGCCTACGGGTTCTGGCCACCGCACCGCAGATGGCCGCCGACCTGATCTGGGAGCCACCCGTGCTGCGGTTCCGCTTCCCGGGCAACGTCCGCCAGACGCTCCAGGATTTTGAGCGCGAAAAGGCCAGCCCGCATCTGCTGGGCGCCTTGGCGACGGTGCTGCCCGGCCTGAAGGCTGTGGACATTCATTTTGACGAGGATGGCGGGGCTGCGGTTTCTGAAACACCGGAAGATCGCCTCCGGCGGGAACCCGCCTTCCAGGAGCTGCTGCGACTCAGTGGAGGCGAAGTGCTGGAGATTAAGCGCGAGGGGTAGGGATCAGCCGCCGGAAACGGGCGGCATGAGGGCCACTTCGTCGCCATCGGCCAGCGGTGCGGTGCGGTCCACGAAGGACTGATTCACGGCCACCAAAGCGTCCTTGGGCAGGTCTTGGAAGCGAGGATCGGCCAGCAGGGCGCCCAGGTTGGCAGGCGCGGGCAGCTCTAGTGCACTGAAGCCCAGGAGCACCCGGTAGCGGGCGAAGCATTTGACCGTGATCATGGGCGTCTCCGCAACTAGCCTACCGCCCCTGGCCGACAGCCCACAGCCTACTTTGGGCTCCAGGTGTGCCGGATCTCTCCGGTGGGGGCAAGGCCGGTGCTGCCGCCACTGCTGACACCGAGCTGCAGGATGAAATTCCCGAAGCGCCATTCCACCTGACCCGAAGTGATGCTCACTTCGCCGCTCTTCCTGTGGGAGCCCACGATGGCGCTGCGCTGGCCGAAGAGGCTGATGCTCTTGCCGAGGGTGAACTCCGTCTCCGTGTTGCCTAGGACCGTCCGGACGGCCACGTTGACGCGGTCCAGGCCCAGGGTGCGCCGCAGCTGCTCCTGCAAAGGCGTAAACGCAAGCGTGGAGACCAGACCCGACACCCCGCCGGCCAGCCCCGAGGTGATGGCGCCCTGGGTGGTCCCGGAGGAAGCCGCGGAGGTGCCGACGTTGGCCGCGTTACCGGGGCTGATGAGGATGGCCACAATCTCGTCCTGCCGCAGGCTGGGCGTGGAACTTGGCACGATGGTCAGGTTGCTGAGGGTGCCCCGGATGTCGAGGTTGACCGTGTAACCCGGTATGGAACTGACGCTCCCCTCAAGGGCAATCAGCGGATCCATGGGGTGGGACTCTGAGAAGGTCAGCGATCCCCGGTTTACCACCATGTCGCCCGCGGGGAAGATGTTGGTCACGCGACCGCCGGGTTGGAAGATCAAGATGCCCTTCGGAACCGGATGGGCGAGGGTGCCCAGAACCTGGAAGGGGCCTTCGGTGCGGCCCGCCAGTTTGAGCAGGTTGGTGTCAAAGCTCCAGGGGCCTCGCAGTTCCAGATCGAGGTCGAGGCGGATGCGATCCAACGGATCATCCAGGTCAAGTCCCGTCAGCCCCCCGCTGTCGCTGAGGGCGCTGCGGAGGATGAGGTCTGCGAGCTTCACTTCCGTCTGGTAGCTCAGCCTGTCTGCGTACAGCTTCCCCTTCAGCAGACCGCCCTCCTCGCCACCGTCGAGGCTGGCCTGGAGGCTGCCTTGAAGGTCCAGGCCATCCGGCACATCCCGCAGCTGGAAGTTCGCCAGTGAGGCCTTCAGGGCGTAGGCATCGAGGCCGCCCAACTTCCAGGTCAGTGCTCCGGTGACCTCCAGGTCCCCGTGGGCCAGGGTGCCTCGGATGGGCTTCCCCTCGGGGATGGACACGGACCGGTCCTTCAGCACCACCTCGGCCTGAAGATGCTCCACGCCCTGGTAGCCGCGCAGGTTCATCTGGCCCTTGTCGAGGGACAGGGTTCCATCCATGGCCGGATTGGCATAGGTGCCGTGGGCCAGGATGTCAAAGCGGCTGGTGCCCCCCACGCGCAATCCGGAGAGCAGGCTGTATTCATCCACCTCCATGACTCGATCCATGATGGCTTTCAGGTGGGCCAGATCAGCGGAGCCCCGAACCTGGATGGCCATGGGGGCGGAGGCGGAGAACGGGACGGTGCCGGAGAACCTCATATGCGCTGCCTGCACGGCTGCCTGCTCGGTCGGCTGCTCGGCCGACTGGCGGGCCCCGCCCTCCAACGCGATGTCCACCATGGCGCCCAGGGCATTGCCTTTGAGCTCAGAGGGCCCCGCCTGGTGCAGTTCGAAGGCGTTGAACCGGGCCGTCAGGCGCTCGAGAGAGCCGGACCAAGCCAGGTTGCCCTGGTGCCAGCGCCCCTGGGCCTTGGCTTCCAGGCTCAGATCCTCCAGCAGGTCCCCGGTCAGGCTCTGGGCCAGGCTGTCGGTGTTGGCTGTATCAGGGGAGAGGGCCAGACTGAGCCCACCCGCGAGATCCGGGCCCTCCTGCCGAACTTGAAGATCCAGCAGATGGCGTCCCATGCCTTCGATGCCGAGATAGGCTTCCAGGCGACCGCGCTGAAGGCTGGCCTGGCCCTGGAGACCTTCAAAACTCCGGTCGCTGAAGAAGATCCGACCGCGGTTCAAGGTAATCCTGCCCTCCGGCAGGTCCACGGGGCCGAAAGGACTGGTGATGGGGCCCAGGAGGCGGGCTTCGACCTGCGATTGGATGCGGGGCCCTGGGAGGGCCAGCAGCTTGGAATCGAGGCGCCCGCGGAGGTCCACCCACCAGGTCAGGCTGCGGAAATCCATATCGGCCTGTCCCGTCAGGGCTAACACGCCGTCAGGGGGGAGGTCGCCCTGGCCGAGGAGATCGGGGCGCTCAGCAATTCGAACGTCCGACAGCTTCATTCGGCGCGACTCCAAATCCATCTGGAAGTCTGAAATAGCCGCTGGAACTTTGATTCCGTACGCTTCAGCTGATTCGACTTGGGCCACACCGTTCAGCACAAGGTGATTGAAAGGGCCCTGGATGCGCACCCATCCGCCCCCGCTGCCGGAGAGCAGGAGATGCCCAAGGTCTGCTGCTTTCAGGCCTTCTGCCACCGGTAGCTGGGAAGCGGTGTAGCACATGTCCATCTGGGACTGCCCAGGGGCGGTGCGCGCCCAGGTGAGCCAGAGATCGCCGCCGCCGCGGCCCTCACCCTTGACGAGGTCGATGCCCTTGACCCAAAGGTCGGAACCTCGGATCTCCACGGTCTTGACTAGGAGACTGTCCGCCCGGGCGCCATGCCAGCGCGGTTGGTCCACCTCGCAGGAGCCATCCAGGACCAGACCGGTTCCATGGCTCCAGCCGACCTTGGCTTGCACTCGGGCCGACCCTTCCATATCCAGATCCACCACTTTCCAGGCGCGCAGAGTCTGAGCCACCTGGCCCGCGCCGACCTCGGCGTGGCCTTCTCCCCCCAGCTGAACCAAGCCTCGGGGCCCCAGGATCGCCCAGCCCGCACCGTCCAGTTTCAGGGCATCAAGATCCAGTTTCAGGCGGTCCAGGGTGACGCGACCCCGGTTGAGAGCGGCTTCGAGCCCACCGGCGGCAAGCCCATGCTGGCTGAGCCCCATTTTGAGGGAAGCCTGCCAGTGGTCCGGTCGCTCGAGGGGTTCGCCAGCTTTGGGACCCCGGATATCAGCCTTGAGCGTCCCCCGCACACCGCGGAATTCCTGAAGGCGCAGGGCTCGACCGAGGGCATCGAGATCGAGGTTGGATCCCTGGAGGGTGGCCTGGATCGGTGCCTGGCGGGACCACCTGCCCTGGGCTTCCAGATTCCCCTGGGGAGAGGACCAGCGCAGCTGGTCCAGCCGGGCATGGTCCAGGCCCCCACCGCTCTTGAGCACGAGGTTGCCCGGAAGGAAAGTGCCCTGGCTGGGCCGTAGATTCTGCCCATCGGCGGCGAGGGTCCAGACCGGATGACGCGTGGACCCCTCGAGGGTAGCCGCGAGATCCATGTTGCCTGCCAAGGCAGGGCGGGGGGTTCCACCCCAGCGGGCGGCTTGGGTCAGGTCCAGGACCCCCGTGAGGCGGGCCGCCACATGATCTTCTGTCAGAGGCGTCCCAACCTCGTAGCGGCCGCTCAACCGCACCTGACTTTCCCCGAGGCGCAGGTAGGCCTCACGGATTGTCACAGCGGGTTCGGCCAGTTCGCCGTTCAGGTCCAGGCGGCCCTTTTCCCAGCCACCCGGGCCTTTGACGGCCAGCTGGGCACCGGCTAGATCCACGCGGATTCGGTTAGGGCCTAGGCCCGTGCCCTTGACGTCGAACTGGTACCGGAGGGCTGGGATTCCCCGCACCGGCTCAGGCACGAGGATCTCGCCGCCGATGACACTGAAAAAGCCCAGGTGGAACTGGGGCAGAGGCCCCTTTCGAGGGGGGTGCACCTTGAGCCTGAGTGCGGCCAGTCCAGCCTCGGTCAAGCGGACGTGAGGGTGCTCCACCCGTACCGAATGGATGCGATGGGTGGGCTCGAAGAGGGACCAGAAATCGGTCTGAACTTCGATCCGCTCCACGGTTACCAGGTCCCCGCCCCAGTGGATGTCTTGGAGCACAAAAGACCCCAGGAGGGGGTGGAGTTCAACCCGCCCAATGGCGAGGGGCAGCCCGGTTTCGTCGAGGACAACCACATTGAGCCGACCCACGGCCCAACGAAGGACCGCCGGCCGCGTTGCCAGCCAGGGACCCACCGTGAAGGCGGTCGCGCCCGCCACGACGGCATAGGACACCCGGCGTACCCATCGGCGGCTCCAGAGCCGCCGAACCGCGTCCTTGGTGGGATGCCAAATCATCAGTTCTTTTCGCCGCAGTTCGGGCAGACCATGGCCATTCTTGGCAGTTGCCGGTAGCAGAAGCGGCAGAGTCGCGATTGGGTGGCAGCTCGCAAGGTTGGGTGGGGGCCGGTTGAGGAAATCCCTAGCACGGCGGTCCCCAGGGGGCGGGTCTCCCGCGCCACGTTTTCTTTCAGGCGGCGCAACGCCTCCAGGAGCGCCTGGGCGGAGAGGTAACGCTCGCCCAGGTTCACTGCCAGGGCCTTCATCACGACCTCGGAGAAGGCCTTGGGCACGACGGGATTGCGCAGGTGGGGCGCCAATATCTGTTGGCTGGTGAAGGCCTGGGCGATCTTGATCGGGTCCGCGTCGTAGAAAGGCACGGTGCCCGTGAGCATCTCGTAGAGCGTGATTCCCAGGGACCACAGATCGGACTGGAATACGGCCCGGCCCCGGAAATGCTCCGGTGCCATGTACGGAGGCGACCCGATCCGCGTGGGCGCGTAGGGGACATGCTGCATCTCCAGCACCCGGGACGTGCCGAAGTCCGTGACCTTGGCGACGCCATCTCGGTTCAGCAGAATGTTGGCGGGGCGCAGGTCCCGGTGGAGGATCTGGTGGCCGTGGGCAAAGGCGATGGCGCTGCAGATGTCGAGCCCGATTTCCAGGGCGCGGCTGGGCGGCAGCGTGCGTTCGCGCCGGATGAAGCGATCCAGGCCCTCGCCCTCCACGTATTCCAGTACCATGAAAAAAATGCCGTTCTTACGCTCGACCGTGATGAGCTCGACGATGTTCGGATGCTTCAGCCCCGCCATGATTCGGGGTTCCTTCAGCAGGTCCACGATTTCATCCTGCTGCTGGTGAGGCACCTTCAGGGCCACCTTGCGGTTCACCCAGGTGTCCATGGCCAGGTACACGGCACCAAACCCCCCGGAACCGAGGCGATCCAGGATCTGGTATTTGCCCAGGGTCTGGTCCTTGGAAAGCACGGTCAGCGAGCTCCGAAGCGATGAATCCAGCATGACCGAAACACTAGGAGCGTGTCCAAGCAATGGGTAGGGGCTGCGCTGGGGCGCCAGCCGAGGGAGGCAAGGAATGCGACGGAGGCTCCGGCTCCGCGAGCCGAAGGCGAGTGGGAGGCACGCACCGCGTGCCGTCAGCTGGAGGCCTTGGTGGTTCCAAGGACGAGGACCTGACGCAGCATTCCGACGGCTGCCGCCCCAGCCCGAAGGGTTGATAGCAAAGGGCCCCCCATGCTGCGTCACCGGGCTTGAACGGTGAACCCACACCGCCCTGCGCCCCCTTCCTTGCCTGGAAGCCCTTTGCCATCAACGCAGCCCCTATCCATTGCTTGGACACGCTCCTCGCGCTTCGGCGGGCGAATCCTACTCGAGAATGCGATCAAGGATGGAGCCGCGGTCCTCCCAGGCAGCAATCAGGTGCCGAATCCGGGGCCGGGCCTCAGCACCCAGGACGTAGGCCTTCCGGAAAATGGTGCGGTCCTCCACGGTGGCTCGGTGGTGCTGGCGGAGGTGCTCACCCCAGCTGGAGCTCAGGAAGCTTTCCAAGAAGCGCAGGAGGCCCGGTTCCAGCGGAGCCAGATCCTGGAACAGGGACCACCGCACGGCACCATCGCGGATGCGGATGCGCCGGACCTCCCGCATGGCCTCCTGGAAGGCGGCCTTTCGGTCCTCGGGGATCCGGTATTCCAGGACGGTGAGAATCGGCCCCTCGTCGGGGTGGATGGAGGCGGGGGAATGGGGCAGAAGGCGGTGGGGGCTCAGGTCCGTGGGTTCCTGGAGGGCCTGGATCTTCAAGCGCGCGGTGGCCGCCAGCACCAGGAGCATGCCACCCGCGGCGGCCGCGAAGGCCGCATGGATCCCCCACCGCTCGCCGACCCAGCCCCAGAAGGCGGCGCCGCCTGCCATGGCACCCCCCCAGACGGTGATGTAGACGCCGAGGGCCCGAGCCCGTACCCAGGAGGGCACGGAGAGCTGAATCCCGGTGTTGAAGGTACTCAGCACCGACAGCCAGCCGGCCCCGCAGACCAGCAGCGCCAGCCCGACCGGGATGGTATGGACCACGAAGGCCAGCACCAGCAGCCCGAGGGCGAAGGCGGAAATGGCCCCGGCCAAAAGTGCGTTGGGGCTGAGGCGTTCCCGGAGGGTGGGCAGCACCAGGGTGGCCCCCACGGCGCCGACGCCGATGCACCCGAGGAGGAGACCAAAGGCCGTGGAGCTAAGGTGGAGTCCATGGATGGCCAGGGTGGGCAGCAGCGCAAAGACGGTCCCGCCGAAGAACACGAAGCCACCGCTGCGCAGCAGGATCACCTGCAGGGTGGTGCGATGCCGGGTGTAGCGGAGCCCTTCCTTCATGGCCGCGATGAACCGTTCTGCGGGAAGGTCCGTGGTGACAGGCTTGCGCTTCCACCCTTTGATGACAACCAGCACTCCGACAAAGGAGACGGCATTGAGGGCGAAGGCCCAGGTGGGCCCCAGCCAACCCACCAGGAGCCCCCCCAGGGCGGGCCCCACGGCCCGACTGGCGTTGTACCCGGCGCTGTTCAAGGCCACGCCTGCGGCGATCTGGTCCCGGGGCACCAGGTCGGGTACGGAGGCCTGCCAGGCCGGCGCGTTGAGGGCGGCTCCCACGCCCAGCAGCAGGGACATGGCAATGAGCACGGTGGGCGTCACCAGATGAAGCGCTGACAGCACCGCCATGGCGGCAGCCACGAGGAGCATCCAAGATTGAGTAACCAGCAGCAACCGCCGGCGGTCCACGATGTCAGCGATGGCGCCACCGGGCATGGATAGCAGCAGCATGGGCAGTGTGGCGCCGGTCTCGATGAGGCTCATGAGGAGCGGCGAGCGGGTGATCTCACCCATGAGCCATTTCTCGCCCACGCTCTGGGTCCAGGTGCCCACATTCGAAGCCATGGCCGCGATCCAGATCGCCAGGAACACACGGCTTCGAAGGGGGGCGAAAGGATCCTTGGTGGCGCTCACAGGCTCAGGCTACCTCGACTTTGTGCAGAAAAATACTTACAGGGAACAAATGAAAAAGCTGAGGTTTGCGGAGAAAGAATTGTTCTTTCCTCTGCGAGCCTCAGTCGTTTCCAACGGTCTCTGCGCGTGTGGTTAACCCAGGAACGCCTTAAGCGTCTTGGAATAGCGCGGATGACGGATCTTACGCAGGGCCTTGGACTCGATCTGTGGGATGCGTTCGCGGGTGACCGCGAACTCGCTGCCCACTTCCTCCAGCGTGTGCTCGGAACCGTCGTCGCCCACGCCGAAGCGCATGCGGAGGACGCGTTCTTCGCGCTCACTCAGGGTGTTGAGCACGTTGCGGACAGTCTCCTTGAGGCGCTGTTGGACGACCTGCTCCACCGGGGACACCACCGTCTTGTCTTCGATAAAGTCGCCGAGGTGGGAATCCTCCTCCTCGCCGATGGGCGTCTCGAGGGAGATGGGCTCTTGGGCGATCTTCATCACCTTGCGTACTTTGCCCACGGGCATGTCCATGGCGAGCGCGATCTCTTCACTGGAGGGTTCTCGGCCCAGCTTCTGGACCAGCTCTCGCTGTGTGCGGATGAGCTTGTTGATGGTCTCGATCATGTGCACGGGGATGCGGATGGTACGAGCCTGGTCCGCGATGGCGCGGGTGATGGCCTGCCGGATCCACCAGGTGGCGTAGGTGGAGAACTTGAAACCACGGCTGTATTCGAACTTGTCCACGGCCTTCATGAGGCCGATGTTGCCTTCCTGGATCAGGTCCAGGAACTGAAGACCGCGGTTGGTGTAACGCTTGGCAATGCTGACCACGAGGCGGAGGTTGGCTTCGATCAGCTCGGCCTTGGCGCCGCGACTGATGCTTTCCGCACCCTTGAGCCCGTTGAAGTCTTTGTGGAACTGCTCGCTGGTGGTCTCGAACTTGATGAAGAAG
>JANYAS010000152.1 GCA_025361205.1 Holophagaceae bacterium | reverse complement strand
GCGCTCCTCGGCGTCAGCGCCCTTGAACGATGAACCACATCGCCCTGCGGGCCCTTCCTTCTCGGTATCGCCAAAGGCGATACGCGAGACAGAGGGAAATTTGATGAGCATCCCGCCTGGCATCGTCGCGGCACGCGGGGGGTTTTGGGACAGGCTCTGGAGCCCAGGCCTGAACACTGTGCTTGGTGATTCGACCTCTTTTGGCGATCCTGGAGGCTTGGGCTTGAACCCTTTCTGGGTTCGGGTCATTCAAGAAGCGTGTCTCGGAGGCAGGTGGTATGGCGCAGGCGGTTCGTGGAATGATCGGGGTGGGGTTGATGCTGGGCGTGGGCGCCCTTCCGGCCGCGGCCCAGGACATGGCCCTTCCGGCCGTCGATCCCGTGGGCATCTCCCGCAGCGGGGCCCAGGTGGCCTACGGCTACAGCCTGGAGGCAGCCACCAGCAATCCCGCGCTGCTGTCCTCCCTAAAGGAAAAGGGCGGGGTCTACCTGGCCGCGGGGCTGGAGATGGCCGCCACCCAGCAAAGCCTGGAATCGAATCAGCGGGCCTATCAGAGCTTCGACCGTAACCGCACCCTCGGCGGCTTCGGATTGGCCGCGCGACTGTCACCCAGTCTGACCCTTGGCCTGAAGTTGGACGAGCCCTACCTTCGTCACGGGAAGCTGCTGGATGACGCACCCAGTCGATACATCGGCGATGGCATCGATCTCTCCGCCCGCCGGATGGAAGGCCAGCTGGCCTGGGCCCTCAGCCCCAACCTGTCCATGGGGGTGGGTCTGGGTGCGGCCCGTCTGTCCTTCGGGTCCACCAGCGTGATGAACCTTGGCGTGCCGAAGGACCCTACCCAGCCGGCATCTTCGTCCAATGTTGTGAATGGGCTGGCAGAACAGAGGGTGGGTCAGAGCGGGAATAAGGTGGTTCCCAGCTACTCGCTGGGCCTGCGGTGGGCCCTCAGCCCGCGTTGGACCTTGGGGTTCACGCACCAGTCCGGACTCAAGGGAGACCTCGATCTGAAGGTCGGCTTCCGGGGCACACCCCTGCGGTACTGGGACAATACGGGGTTGAGCTCGGCGGCCAACCTCGGGACCGATCTGCGGGCCGCAACCCTGTTGGCCTCGTCCCAGCCCATGGCGGGAACCTCGACCCTGAACCTCCCCTCTCAGACCACCCTCGGCATGCGCCATCGCGCCACGCCCATGGTGACCTGGGAGGCCGATCTCCGCTGGGTCTCGGGCGCCCTGCGAGTGCCTACCTTCGCGACAGTGCAGACGCCATCGGGATCCGTTGCGACACCCTCGGAGCTCCCCCAGGGCAGGGGGCATTTCGGCCTGGGCGCCTCGGTGGAAGTGGAACTCGGAAAGTTCTGGACCCTCCGGGGTGGCCTCTCATTGGATCAGCGCAGCTTCGCTGAATCTGCCGTGGAACCGCTGCTCGGCGGGGCGCGCACGGCGGCCTTCTCCATCGGAGCGGGTTTCAAGGTTTGGGGTGGCGAGTTGAGCCTTGGCTATCAGTACCGGCAGAGTGAGGACCAGGACACTCGAAATGTGGTCGGCGTCTGGAGTTCCTCAGGCTACCGCACCGTCAGCGTGGCCCGCGTCCGCATGGAGGGCATGGGCCACCTCATGGCCCTCGGCTTCAAGAAGACCTTCTAGCCATGCGATTCCTGGGCCCCCACGCCTGCGAGGAGGCGCTAGCCCGCAACGAGCTGCAGGGCCTCTGGATTGCGCCCGCGGCCTTCGCCCGGGTGGGCAAGCTGATTGCCGGGGCGCGCACGGCGGGCGTGGTGATCCACCGCGAGTCCATGGAGGGCCTCGATCGCCGTAGCCAGGGACAGCGGCACCAGGGTGTGTTGGGGGAGGGTGGTCCCTTCGCCTATGCGGCCTTCGAGGAGGTCCTGACTCGGGTGGCCGCCCGGGGCGGTGCGGCGCTGGTGCTGGCCCTGGACGGGGTCACGGATCCCAACAACCTGGGCGCCATCCTGCGTTCCGCCGCCGCCGCCGCCGTGGATGCCGTGATCCTGCCCGAGCGGCGGTCCGCTGCCGTGAATGAGACCGTGATCCGCGCCAGCGCCGGCACGGCGGGGCGAGTGCCCGTGTGCCAAGTGGTCAATCTGGGCCGCACCCTCGACGACTTGAAGGAAGCCGGGGCCTGGATCTATGGCCTGGCGGCCGGGGAGGGCAGTCGCGACTACCTGCGGGAAGCCTTTGACCGCGCCACGGTGCTGGTCATGGGCGCCGAAGGCGAAGGCCTCCATCTGAAGATCCGCGAGCGGTGCGATGGTCTGCTGCACATCCCCATGCCCGGGGGTACCGAGAGCCTGAACGTGTCGGCTGCGGCGGCGGTGACGCTGTTCCGTGTAATCGCTCGGAGAGGCTCCTCAGAAGTTTCCCCTTGAGGGTGTTCCGTTGCCGTGATACCTTTCGAGTTCCCTATCAGGAAAGCCCTGCCTCGCAGTGACCCCTGACGCGGAGCCTCGACAGGGGTTCCAATGGGTTGCTTTCCCGGTTTTTCCCGGGGGAGCATTGACAAGCCCCGTGAGGGGCACTGGACAAGCATGCCGAGATGGCCGAGTGGTTAATGGCAGCAGACTGTAAATCTGCCACGCAACGCGTTACGGAGGTTCGAATCCTTCTCTCGGCACCAGTCCTTCGGTTCCCACCGAAGCGCTGGGTCCCGTGCTCGAATTTTCATCGCGGGAATAGCTCAGTTGGTAGAGCGTCAGCCTTCCAAGCTGAATGTCGCGGGTTCGAACCCCGTTTCCCGCTCCACCCCACGTCAGCCATTACCTGCGGGCTGACGGCACGATCCCGCCTCACGGCGGGAAGGTTCAAGGCCCACATAGCTCAGTGGTAGAGCACTTCCTTGGTAAGGAAGAGGTCACCGGTTCGAGACCGGTTGTGGGCTCCACCCTTTCGCTTGTTCTTCCTTTTCATTACTCTCTTCCACCCTTCAGGAGGCACCCGTGGCCAAAGAGAAATTTGACCGTTCAAAGACCCACGTCAACATCGGCACCATTGGCCATGTGGATCACGGCAAGACCACGCTGACTGCCGCCATTACCTATGTGCTGGCCAAGAAGTTCGGGGGCGAGACCAAGTCCTACGCCCAGATCGACTCCGCGCCCGAAGAGAAGGCCCGCGGGATCACGATTAACACCGCCCACGTCGAGTACCAGACCGAGAAGCGTCACTACGCCCACGTCGACTGCCCCGGCCACGCTGACTACATCAAGAACATGATCACGGGCGCGGCCCAGATGGACGGCGCCATCCTCGTGGTGGCTGCCACCGACGGCCCCATGCCCCAGACCCGCGAGCACATCCTCCTGGCCCGCCAGGTCGGCGTGCCTTACATCGTGGTCTTCATGAACAAGGTGGACATCGCCGACCCCGAGCTCACCGAGCTGGTCGAAATGGAAATCCGCGACCTTCTGTCCTCCTACCAGTACCCCGGCGACGAAATCCCCATCATCAAGGGTTCCGCACGTCTGGCCCTGGACCATGCCGAGACCCCGGACCATCCGGATTGCCTCTGCATCCATGAGCTCATGGCGGCGGTGGATTCCTACATCCCGGATCCCGTCCGCGCCATCGACAAGCCCTTCATCATGCCCGTCGAGGACGTGTTCACCATCACCGGTCGCGGCACTGTGGTGACCGGCCGCATCGAGCAGGGCATCGTCAGGGTCGGCGAGGAAGTCGAAATCATCGGCCTCAAGGACACCGTGAAGAAGGTTGTCACCGGCGTCGAGATGTTCCGCAAGTCCCTGGATCAGGGTCAGGCTGGTGACAACGCGGGTCTCCTGCTCCGCGGCATCGAGCGCAAGGATGTAGAGCGCGGCCAGGTGCTTGCCAAGCCCGGCAGCATCACCCCCCACACCAAGTTCAATGCCCAGGTGTATGTGCTGACCAAGGAAGAGGGCGGCCGCCACACCCCCTTCTTCAACAAGTACCGTCCCCAGTTCTATTTCCGCACCACCGACGTGACCGGCTCCATCGAACTCGAAGCCGGCCGCGAAATGGTGATGCCTGGCGACAACGTCACACTGACTGTCGAACTGATCCAGCCCATCGCCATGGTCAAGGGTCTCAAGTTCGCCATCCGCGAGGGTGGTCGTACGGTAGGCGCCGGCAACGTGGGCGAGATCCTGGCTTAACAGCCGATCCGTCCTCCGACTAGGAGGTTTCACATGCGCGATATCATTCACCTGCAGTGCCAGGAATGCAAACGCAAGAACTACAGCACCACCAAGAACAAACGAACCACCACGGGCAAGCTTGAATTCAACAAGTTCTGCCGTTTTTGTGGCGGTTACCGGGTTCACCGCGAGACGAAATAGCCTCCGGTCCCGAGGATTCCCGCCCGGCGCCAGCAGGTGCCCGGGCGGTTCCCACAGGGGAGTAGCTCAGTTGGTAGAGCAGCGGACTCCAAATCCGCAGGTCACGGGTTCGAAGCCTGTCTCCCCTGCCACATTCCGGCCCCGGCGATCTCGCCCGGGGCCAGGTTTTTCTGATCCATGTCCATTCCACGGGGTTCATCGTGATCGGTGCCATTAAGCAACAGGCCAAAGATCTTGCGGCCGAACTCAACCGGGTGGATTGGCCCAGCAAAGAAAAGGTCATGACCTCCGCTTGGACGGTGGTGATCGTCTCTCTGTTCGTTGGGGTCTATCTCTGGTCCGTGGACTGGGTCCTCTCAAAAGGCTTCGCGTTGTTCTTCATGAAGACTCGCTGAAGCGGAGGCAGTCATGACCGATCTCGTCAGCACCCCCCTGGAAATCGCCGCGCAGCCTGAGGGCCGCGAGATGAAGTGGTTCATCATCCACACCTATTCCGGCTACGAGGCCAAGGTGATGGAACATCTCCGCCAGCGCATCAAGATGGAAGAGCGTTCG
>JANYAS010000132.1 GCA_025361205.1 Holophagaceae bacterium | reverse complement strand
AGAGTCCGATCAGGGCCAGCAAGGCGCCGATCCAGATCCGGATTCCCGTGGTTCTCCCCAGGAAGTATCCCACCATAGGTACCAGGACGACATAGAGGCAGGTGATGAAGCCTGCGTTGCCCGCCGTGGTGCTTACGAGCCTATCCACCCGCGGATTGCGGTTCTTGATTAAGCAAGTTCCATTCTTGGAGGTCTCCCATGCGGAGCTCGTACGGATTCATTTCAGCGTCGCTGTTGGGCGGCCTGGCCTTGACCACCTTCTTGGCCTGCACTTCCGACGGGACGTCCACACCCGCCGACCCAGCAAAGGTGGTTTATGTTTCCGGTGTGAACCGGAACACCGCCAACATTCAGGTTTCGGGCTACTGGAAGGACGGCGCGTGGGTGGGCCTACCGGCCCTCGATGCCACCCGCAACGCGATGGTGGCCGCCCTGGTCGTTTCGGGCGGCGATGTCTATGCGGCGGGTTACAGCACCAATAGCTCCGGGGTAAAGGTGGCCGGTGTCTGGAAGAACGGGGCCTGGACGGCGCTGCCCTCCCTGGTCGCCACGGCCAACGCCGATGTGGCCGCCCTGGTGGTGTCCGGAACCGACGTCTACGTGGCGGGCTACAGTTCCGCCAGCGATTTCTCCTGGGTTCCCTGTACCTGGAAGAACGGTGCGCTGACCAGCCTTCCCAGGCTTACTCCGGGCACGGATTCCTATGCCACTGGCTTGGCCGTGCAAGGCAGCGACGTCTATGCATGCGGCTATAACGCGGACCCAACAGGGGTTGGCGTGCCCGGTTACTGGAAGAACGGCACCTGGACCGCCCTGCCAGCCCTGGACGCCACCATGCCCTCCGTCGCAACCGCCATGGCGGTGACCACCACCGATATCTACGTGGCGGGCTACAGCTACAGCGGCATCGCCCCCGTCGCCTGCACCTGGAAGAACGGCACCGTGGCGAGTCTGCCTTGCGTGGCCGCGGACAAAACCGCCGCCGTCAACGCCATCGCTCTGGCCGCCGCCAATGTGTATCTGGGAGGTCTCAGTACCAACAGCAGCAACGTCGCAACGCCTGGCTACTGGAAAAACGGCACCTGGACAGCCCTGACGCCCCTTTCCACGACCAACGATGCCTATGTCATCGCCCTGGCCGTATCCGGCGAAGATGTCTACGCCGCGGGATGGAGTAACACCGCCGCTGGCCTTGTGACTGCAGGCTATTGGAAGAACGGGATCTGGGTCCCCCTTGCGCCCTTGGATCCCACCCGGGCTTCGTCACTGCGCTGCATTGTCGTCCAGTAGGCCGCAAGTGACGAACTAACATCTTCAGACTTCTGCTTTCTTTCGCCCTTCCCGCACCAACTGGCCGCAGGCTCCGGCCACATCCTGGCCGCGGCTGCGGCGTACGCTGACGGTGATATCGCGGTCGTTAAGGAACTTGTAGAAGTCTTGAATCCGGTCTTCGTCAGGCTCTTCAAACCCGCTGCCTTCGTGGCTGTTGAAGGGAATCAAGTTCACCTTGCTCGGGAATTTTCGGGCGAAGGTGGCGAGGCGGCGGGCGTCCTCCAGGCTGTCGGTGACGCCCTTGAGGAGCACGTATTCCAGGGTGATGCGTTCGCCGTGTTCCAGGGGAAAGGCCCTCAGGGTTTTCGCCAAAGCCTCCAGGTTCCACACCCGGTTCACCGGCATGATGCGGGAACGGTATTCGTTGGTGGTGCCGTTGAGGCTGAGCGCCAGGCGCGGGCGTTTGGGGAATTCCGCCAGCTTCTCGATACCGCTCACCAAACCACAGGTGCTCATGGTGATGCGTCGCGGGGGAATGGCCAAGCCTCCCGCGTCCGTCAGCAGCGCAAAGGCTGCCATCACATGCCCCAGATTGTGCATGGGTTCGCCCATGCCCATGAAGACCAGGTTGATGGGTACGCCTTCGGGGTGGTGGTGGGTGATGAGCATGGCCATCACTTGACCCACGATCTCCGCCGCCGTCAGATTGCGCACGATGCCCATCTGTCCTATCCACAGGGGACCTTTCGGCGGTAACCTGTTGCCCAGCGTTGGAGTCCAAACAAGGCTGAGAATATGCAGACCAGTTTCCGAACCCGGTACGAACAGGATGTGACGCACCGATTGGCGCATGCGCGGCCCAAGGCTTTGGTCACCGAAGCGGATCTGGCAGACCTCCCACCCTTGTTAAGGACCTACCTGCAGCGGGTCGGCGTGGTGGGCCAGCCCCGCGTGCAGAACTTCCGCGCGAGATTCTGGGGCGAATTGCGCACCAGCCACGAGTCGGGTTGGATGCAGATCCGGGCGGAACAATACACCTTCCTGGGGCGTGAGCCCGCGCGCCTGTTTCTGGTGAAGGCCGCCCGGTTCGGCATTCCCTTCGAGGCCTCCCACCGCTTCGTGGGCCCCAGGGCCAGCATGCAGGTGCGCGTGGCCTCGCTCTTCCAGGTGGTCGACGCCAAGGGCCCCGAACTGGACCAAAGCGAGACCGTGACCTTCTTCAACGACCTCTGCCTGCTGGCGCCGGCGGCCCTGCTGGATGTGGACGTGAGCTGGGGCGAAGCCTACGGCAGGACTCTGAAGGGCACCCTGCGCCATCAAGGTCACCGCGTCTCCGCCATTCTGAGCTTTGATGAGAACGGGGATCTGGCGGATTTCGTCTCGGAGGATCGCTTTCAATCGAGCGATGGCAAGACCTACCGGAAATACCCATGGTCCACGCCCGTGCAGGCCTTCGGTGACTACTCGGGGTTTCATCTCATGTCGAAGGGGGATGCCCTCTGGCTGGAACCCACCGGACCCTTCCCCTATGCCCGTTTCGAGGTCGAGTTGCTGGTCTACAACGTGGGTCCCAAGGCCACGGTGGGCCGGTCATGATCCGGTCTGCTCCCCTCGAGTGCATGCGGTAGGATGGCCTCCTGTCTCCGGAGAAACCCATGCGCATCGGCATCCTGGGCTATGGCCGCTTCGGGAGGGCGCTCGGTTCGCTGCTCCTGGAGGCCGGGCATAACTATCGGGCCTGGGATCCGGTCGCGGAGATCCCGGCGGAACACCAGTCCAGCGGCTTCCAGGAACTCGTGGCGGACCAGGACACCCTGATCCTGGCGGTGCCCATTCGCTCGCTGGACGGGCTGCTCCGGGACTTGCGACCCCATCTGCGTGCCGATCAGCTCGTCTTCGACGTGGGCAGCGTGAAGGTGGGGCCCTGCGTCCTGCTGGAGGCACACCTGGGCGCGGCCATTCCGCATGCGGGCACCCATCCGCTCTTCGGGCCCGTGAGCCTGGCCCGCGCCGAGCGGCCCCTGCGCGTGGTGCTCTGCCCCTCGGTTAGCCATCCGGACGCGGCCCGGCGCGTGGAGGGCCTCTTCCGCAGTCTCGGCTGCGAGGTGCTGCGCCAGAGCCCTGAGGACCATGACCGCGTCATGGCCACCACCCACGCACTCACCTTCTTCCTCGCCAAGGGTCTGCTGGCAGTGGGAGCCGGCGCCGAGCTGCCCTTCACGCCGCCCCCCTTCCACGCCATCGCCCGCACCCTGGAATCCGTGCGCGAGGATGCGGGCCACCTCTTCGCCGCCCTCCAGAACGAGAACCCCTTCGCCATGGGCGCCCGGGAGGGCCTGCTGGAGGCCCTGTCCGCCATCCATAGCAGCCTCGCGGAAGCGGCCGAGACCGGCGGCGGCGAACAGCTCTCCATCCCGGACCTGGGCACGCGCTCCCCCGCCCTGCAGGAGGCCCGCAATCACATCGACGCGCTCGACCAGGAACTGGTGGACCTGCTGGCCCGCCGCACGGAGCTGGTGCTGCGGGCGGGCCGCGCCAAGGCCGAGCTGAGCCTGCCCATCCACGATCCCGAGCGCGAGGCGGCGCAGCTCCAGGCCCGGCGGGCCTGGGCGCAGGAGGCCGACCTATCCACCCCCAGGGATCTGGGGCCTAACCGTCTCTTCAAAGCACCGATCACTTAGGCATCGTCCAAAATTAACATGGTCAAAACTACCCGCTTGAACCTGGCGTGATGGAGTAGTTCCACTCGCCATGGAATTCACCCTTTTCGAGGTTCACCCTGGCCAAGTCCTCGTCAGACA
>JANYAS010000114.1 GCA_025361205.1 Holophagaceae bacterium | reverse complement strand
GGCATGGTGGTTCCATATCAAGGGGCCTTGACGACGCCAGGCGACGCCCGCCGCCCGCACCCGAAGGGCTGGGGCCAGCCGCGCGCCCGACTGCGTTGAGTGGCTCGAAGGATGAACCACATCCCCCTTCGCCACTCGCCTTGTCGGATCACGCGGCTGGCCCCAGCAATCGTCAAGTTTATTTCTGAACGGACCCTTAAGGCAGAGCCCCGGCCGCGCAGAAGCGCAAGGCTGAACATGGAATCTCCTGCGGGGGGCGCCCCTGGCCTCCTACAGGTCCACCCTCGGCAGAGAGCAAGGGCTGGTTGGCGGCAATCCCGGGCCCTGGATCACACACCGTCTGGGGGAGGTCCAAAGATCGCTTGCAACAGGTATCGGCACCTTGACTCTGGAGTCAACCCTAAGTGGATGAAATAACCCCAGAGATATGTCACAGATACTTCATGCGGACGGGAGGGGCATCACCCACCCCTTCACCTGCAGGTCCTCCAGAATGGACCAGGCTGCTCGGTACGGATCACCGGTGGTGCCCTTCAGGACTTCCTGCTGAAGGCGGGCCCGGTAGGGAATCAGGTCCGGATGGGAGCCACCCGCGAGACCGGCATCCTCCTGAAACAGCCGCAACAGCAGCGCCTCGGGATGGGCGTGGCCGACCCCGATGGCACAGAGCACCGCACCATCGGGCTCTTCCGTGGCTCCGGCCGCCAGCAGCCGGTCCCGCAGGGGATGGAGCTGGGAGGCGTCGGCCCCCAGGCCCAGGCACCGCAAGGGCACCGGGACTTCCAGGGTCATGGGGACCGGTCCATCCTCCTGCAACGGACAGGGCGGCCGGTTTCCCTCGTAGGGCAGCCAGGGAAGGAACGCCTCATGCTCCGGATCATCGCGCAACCACTGGTGGACCAAGTGCAGGCAGGGGGAGTCCTGACCATTGCTTTGGTAAGGACCCACCCACAGCAACCGCTGGACCGCCACGCTTCGGGGTCCGGCCGCTCGCAGGGGGCGCTCCCAGGCACCGGCTTCCAGGGGGAGTTCCAAGCCCAGCCCAGCCAGGAAGGTTGGGAATCCGGGATAGGGGGAGGGCAGCTTGAGTTCCACTCCCGCTGATTCGATGCGAATGGAAAGGCCTGGGAAGCAGGCTGGAAGCGGGCTCTCCTTGAGGGCCTCGATGAGGGCAAGCCGATGAACTTCGCTCCTCAGACCTTCCAGGAGAACGAGCTGCCAAACCTGGCCCGTGGCATCGCAGGACCAGGATTCCAGAGCCGATGGTTCGGCTCGGTCCAGGGCATCCTGGCCCATCAGGAGCAGCCAGGTTCCACCGTTCGGCTCCCTTCTCCCCAGCGGGAGGGGCCCTGCGGCGTCACTGGCCAGCCTGGACCGTCTCTGGGCCCTGGCCCAGGGAAGGCGTTGCCAGACAGAGACCGATTCCTCGGAGGGTGCCAGCAGGCGGGAGAGCCCCTCCGAAGTTACCTGCCGGTAGGCCTCGCTCCGCCGAAACTCTTGGTGCCGGGCGAGGATGCCCCAGATCTCGTCACTGTTCATCTGGCTGATGCGGGCCAGTTCGTCGCCCACCTCGGACAGGTGACTACCCGCCCGGGAGAGCCGCTCCCGCTGGGGGACGATCTTGGCCTCGACCCCCCACTGGCGGACATGGGCGGCTTCCATGGCCATGGCGCGCTCCCCCACCTCGTGCAGGGAGAGCTCCGCCCGCTCGGAGGCCTGCCGGACCTGGTCCACCACACCGAGGTGCATCTCCAGCGCCCGTTCCAGCTCATGGTTCTGCTGATCGAGGTGGCCCGCCATGCGGAGCAGTTCATGCGTGTTGGAGAGGAGCCGCTCAGTCACCTCCTGAAGGTCCCATAGGCCCGCCATCTCCCGCTCCAGACCCTGCTGATGCAGGTCCAGGGTCCGTTCGAGGTCCGAGGCTCCCTCAGCCGTCTGATCTGCCAGGGAACGCAAGCGGCCACCGATGGCGGTCATCCCCCCGCTCCCCCCTCCCTGCTGGGCCAGGATGGCCGCGTTCACCGCCAGCAGGCCGGTCTGCTGGGCCACATGGTCTAGGCCCTTCAGACTTCCCTGGGCCCCGCTGAACGACCGGATGCGGGTCTGGGTTTCCTCGCGGAAGGTTTCAATGCGGCGGGCCAGCGCCTCGGTCTGGTCCCGTACGCCATCCGCCGACTTCCGGAACCGCTGGAACCATTCCTGGCGGGTCTGAGTTTCCTCCACAAGCCGAGGCGTGTGGGCTACGAGCCCCTTCACGGCCAGGGCCAGATGGGCCCCCTGCCGGAGTCCTGCGTCCGCCAAGCGTCCCAGGGCATCCTCCTCCCGTCGGAGTCTGGGGAAGGTGTCCTGAAGTTCCTCCAGGAGGCTTTCGAAGTGCTCCATCCCTGCGCGAACTTGGCCCAGGGAGGCCCTGAACGTCTGGCCCTGGAGCCGGTTCTGATCCGCTCGCAGGCGCTGGTTCAACTCGACCTGGTCCAGCTGGACGCCCTCCTCCAGGGCACATTTCAAGTCCCGGCCAAGCGCATCCAGCCGAGCCGCCCCCTGTACTCGGGCCGCCTGGTCCACGGCATGACTGCGCTCGATGGATTCGAGGAGCGCGTCCAGTTCCCGCCATTCGGAGCCCACAGCCTGCCTGAGCCGCGCCAGGTCCTCCTGGCTGCGCCGGGTGTCCGTAATGACCATGTTCAGGGCCGCCTTGACCCGGCGGTCGTCGCCCCGCATGCCTCGAGGGACCCCCATGGGTTCTCGTTCACCCTGGAGGATCCGGTGCACCCAGTCCCCCAACACGCCACCTTGAGTCAGGGCCCGCTGCCACCGCCACCAATAGCGACCCAGGCCCAGAAGACTTGCGGCCACCATCATCAAGATGGCTCCCTCCAGGGGTTGAATGTCTCCCGCACGACGGAACACCAGGTGGGCCACAACTCCAAGAGTTAAGACCATCGCCAGATCCATCCCGATCCGGGACCGTAGGATCAGCTTCAAGAACGAGTCGTTCGGTTCCTCGGCCATGGGACCCCATCGGCCAGCCCAGGCCGGGAGGCAAGAATTAGAATTCCTGAGAAACCGGGGTCCCCGGCTGGGCTCAGACGGTCCGCCAAAGCACCTCGTAACTGCGCAGCCTTCCGCCCAGTTCCTGCAGCAGCCGGGCCCGGAGGAGGGCTGTGACCGCCCGCTGGGCGGCGTCCGCGGGGTCCCCCTTGGGGGCGACCTCGGCCCCCCCGGCCCGAAGGCGTCGGAGGTACTCCCGACTTCCCGGAGGCAGCGCTTCGGCCGGGTCCACGGGGGTGCAGGTGAGGCAGCACCAGCCTTCGTCCGGACTGAGCAGGGCCAGCGGCGCGGCCTCATTGCCGCAGCGACCGCAGGCCCGGGGATGGGGCAGCAAGCCCATGCAATGGAGCAGCCAGTGCTCCGCATAGGCCAGGATCCCCAGGGCATTGTCAGGATCGGCCTTCAGCGCCCGCCCACAGGCGCTCAGCAGCCGGTAGAGCCGGTCATCTTCAATGCCCTCCCGCGCCACGCGATCGAACAGGTCCGCCAGGCAGGCCATCACCAGGCTGGATTCCAGGTGGCCCAGGGTGAGGGGGCTGAAGGCCAGTTCGCAGCGGGTGACCCGCTTCAGCTCCGCCTGTTCCTTCCCGAAGAAGCTCACCCGTACCATGCTCATGGGCTCGAAGGCGGCGACCCACTTCGACGTGGGCTTCTTCACGCCCTTGGCCACCCCCGTGAGCCGCTCTCCGTGCTCGGAGACGAAGGACACCACCGCCCCGCCCTCGGCGTAGGGCACAGCTTTGAGAACGATGGCCGCGTGGGTCCGGATCACCCTTCCAGTCTGCCCGCATTCAACCGCGAGGCCCGATCCGGGTCTCATGGGGTGAAGTCGATGCACCGACCTGCCGAGGAGACCCCCATGAAAGTCCTCCTAAGACCCGCCCTGAAATTAGGGCCCACGCTTGTCCTGGCCCTCATGGCGTTGCCCTTGACGGCCCAGGCGGTGCCGAAGCGTGGCCCCCGGGCCGAGCGGATCGCCCTGACCCTGCACCTGTCCGACACCCAGAAGACCAGCATGCGAGCCATCCGCGAGAAGCATCGGCCGGATCTCGTCGTCCGCCGGGACGCGGTCCAGCAGGCTCAGGCCGCGCTGAGGAGGGCCTTCAAGGACGCCGCCACCCCCGACACCCAGCTTCGCGCCCTGCACGACAAGGCCGCCGGAGCCCGCTTTGACATGATGCTGGCCCGGCGCTCGGTCCACCAGGAAGTCCAGGCCCTGCTCACCCCCGAGCAGCGAGTCAAGGCGGCAGAGATGCGCGGCGCGGCCGAGGCCCGGAGGCATGAGCGCAGGCACCACCTGCGTCAAGCAGCAGGGCTGCCCGGCTGATCCGGGAAAGCCCGATGTGAGCGCGAGACTTCAGGGCGCGGTTCCACCGAGCACTGAAGCGGGGGCCCGGGGGTCGCATACGCTCCTCGCCGAGTCCCGGCTCCGCAGGCTCCCCCGGAGCCTGCTCTGCCACCCGGCGGTCGCGCACGTAGCGAGCAAAGCGAGCAGGCGGTCCCCCCGGACAACATAGACTAGGGGGATGCGCGCATCCCCCTTTTTCATGCTGATCCTCACGGGCCTGACCCTGCTGGGACAGGATGGCCCCGCCCGGACCTTCCGCCAGTGGCTGGGGGACCAGGAGGTCGGCGGCTCGACTCTGAACCTGCGCCAGGATGGAACCACCCGCGAGATCCGCTCCCGCGAGTGGATGGTGCTGTCCCGCCTGGGTCAGGAGATCAAGCAGGACCTGCAAGAGACCGTGCGCAAAACGCCTGAAGGAGCCCTGGCCTTCACCTGGCGACTGCAACTCTCCGCAGAGCCCTTCGAAGGCTGGGCCGAGTGGTCGCCGCGGGCACCGGGAATCCTGGCCATCTATCCTGCCAACGGTCCCACGGTCCGCAAGGAGGTCCCCAAGGGGGCGCTGCTTTGGCCTGAGGATCTAGAATCCCGGCTGAAAGAGGCCGCGAGAACCGGCCGGTCGCTCCAGGCAACCACCTTTTCCTTTCCGGTCCAGCAGTGGAGCACCCTCCGGCTCGAACCGCAGGGCCCGGCGCCCCTGCCGGGGTTCCCGGACGCCGTCCGGTTCACCGGGGAGGAAGCCCAAGGCGCTGCCAGCATGGCCGTGGAAGTCTGGATCTCACCCACGGTCGGCGAACTTCGCCACCGAACCGACATGGGCGGCCTTAAGGTGCTCACCCAGCGCTCGGAATTGCCCGCACCCATCCCAGGCAAGGAAACCACGGGAGGCTTCTTCGAGCGCACCCTGCAGAAGCTCCCCATCCATCCCTTCCAGCCCTGGATCCCGGACCTGACCCTGCGGGCGGAAGGGGCCTCGCCGAACCTCCCGGAGGATGCGCAGCAACACCGGCTCCCCCACGATCGCTGGCGCCTGAGCCGGGCGGCGAAACCCACCACGGCCGAGGCCACCCAGCCTCCATTCCAGGGCGTCCCTCTGCCCAATGAGGCCCGCTACCTGAACCCCAGCCCCCTGGTCCCATTTCAGGATCCGGCCTTCGATGGCCTGCTTCGCCGGATGGCGCTGCCCCGGGGCCTGTCGCGCTGGGAGCTGGCCCGCCGGGTGAATACCTTCGTGTTCGAATGGATCACGGTGAAGGACTTCACCGTGGGCTTCGCTTCGGCCCTGGAGGTCTGCCATCACCCCCGAGGCGACTGCACCGAACACGGCGTTCTGGCCGTGGCCCTGCTGCGCCGCCTGGGCGTGCCCGCCCGGGGGGTCACCGGCTGGGTGGGCCTGGGCGAGACCCTCGGGCTCCATTTCTGGGTGGAGGTCAGGCTGAAGGACCGCTGGGTGCCCATCGATCCCACCTTCGACCAGGCCCCGGCCTCGGCCCTTCGCCTCAAGCTGGGCGATACGGATCTGGCGGATCTGGGGAGTGTGGGCTGGGAGAACGCGGCCCTGGCCCTGTCAGACGTGCGGTGGGTTCCGGAGCGGGAGGGGACTCGCCCCTACGGCGAGGGACTGGCACTCCGTGGCGACCTGATCACCGGGCCCGGGGGCCTCCAGCTGCGGCTGCCCGGTGGCCAATGGACGCTCCAGCAGGGCAGGTTGACGCTGCGTCCCCCCAAAGGCGGACCGTGGCGAATCCAGGCCGTGACCCGACCAAACGAGGCCCAGCTCAACGGGACCCGGCGTCTGGCCGGCGCCCGCACGCTCAGGCCGGGCTGGTGGGCATCCAGCACTCGCACGCTGTGGATGGACCTGGGCGAAGGTCATTGGCTCCAGGTGGAGGATGTGTCAGAGGTCGAAGCCTTCGACGTGCTGGATCAGCTGCTGGCTCCCGCCAGTTCCTCCTGAAGCCCGGCCTGCAGGGTGCAGTGGTCGCGGAGACGCTCCAGGTGGTTCGCGATGGTCAGGCACTCCGCGTCATCGCAGCAGCTGGTGATGCGCGTGGCCATCGCCTGTACGGGTTCGTCCAGGCGTTCCATGAGGCGGCGGCCCTTGGGCGTAATGACCACTCGGCTCACGCGGCGATCCTTGGAATCCGCGACCCGCTTGAGCAACCCTTGCAATTCGAGGCGGTCCACCAGGCGCGTTACGTTGGCGAAACGGTAGATCATGCGGCGCTCGATCTCATAGATCGGGTGGCCCTTGGCGGGGCCCCCGCGCACGATGCGGAGCACGTTGTACTGCTGGATCGTGAGCCCGTGGGCCTCGAAGAGCCGCTCCTGCACGCGGACCACAGCCTCGCGCGTGAGCATCAGCTGAAGCACCAGCTGCACGCCCGGTGCGGGCAGCTTGGACATCTGGAGTTCTTCCTGAAGGGACATGGATGCCTCGGCAGACTTTGGGGGCAAGCATCTCCCCTTCCGTGGGATTCTGGAAGGTCATAGGAGCCATTCTTGTCGTCCATCGCCATGAGTTTGATCAATGTCACGAAACGATATGGCGCGACAGCCATTTTGGACGGACTGAGCCTCGGTCTCTTTCAGGGGGAGAAGGTGGGCCTCATCGGCCGGAACGGCGCGGGCAAGAGCACGCTTTTCCGCATTCTGTCCGGCGATGAAACCCCCGATTCGGGCGAGGTGGTGGTCACCCAGGGCCAGCGCATTGCCCGCCTGAGCCAGGAACCCCATTTCGCCCCCGGAGCCACCGTCCGCCAGGCGCTCGAGTCCGCCCTGGCGGACCACGCCGCACTCCTGGCCCGACATCAGGAAATCCACGGGAGCCTGCATGGAGCCGGGGCCGAGGCCGAAACTCGGATGCACGATGAGCTGCAACACGTCGAGCACCTCCTGAACCACTGGGGCTGGGATCTCACGCCCCGGTTGAAGACCGCCGCCACCTTCTGGGGCCTGCTCGATCTGGATGCCGAAGTGGAGTCCCTGTCCGGCGGCTGGCGGAAACGGGTGGCCCTGGCCCAGGCCTGGCTCAAGGAACCGGACATCCTGGTGTTGGACGAGCCCACGAACCACCTTGATCCCGACCAGGTGGAGCGACTGGAAGCCTGGCTCCAAGCCTACGAGGGCGCCCTGCTCCTCATCACCCACGACCGCCACCTGCTGGACGCCGTGGCGACGCGGATGCTGGAATTGGAGGACGGGGCCCTCCGGAGCTACGAAGGCGGGTACAGCGACTACCTGTTGGAGAGGTCCGACCGCGAGTTCCGCGAGGCCCGGCTCACCGAGCACATGCAGAACCGCCTCCGCCGGGAAATGGCCTGGCTCCGCCGGGGCGCCAAGGCTCGCACCCGCAAGTCCAAGCTGCGCATCGAGGAAGTGCTGGACCTGAAGGATTCGGTGGAGGACCGCACCCGTTTGGAGGTCCGCCAGGGCCTGGCCTTCGCCGCCGGCGGCAACCGCAGCGACGCGCTGATCCGCACCGAGGGCGTCGAATTCGCCTATCCGGATGGGCCCGAGCTGATGGGAGGCCTGGATCTCAGCCTCCAACGCGGTATGCGCATCGCCCTACTGGGACCGAACGGGTGCGGGAAGTCCACCCTGCTCAAGCTGCTGCTGGGAGAACTGGAACCCAGCAGCGGCGAGGTGATCCGGCACCCGAAGCTCGCGGTCACCGCCATCTCCCAGGGTCGAGGGGAACTGGAGGGCCACCGCACCATCCTGGACAATCTGGCCGACCGGGCTGCCGTGGTGGACACCGGCCATGGCGCCGTCCTCGCCCATGTCTACCTCACCCGCTTTGGGTTTCCCGTGGACGAGCAGAACCGCCCGGCCTCGACCCTCAGCGGCGGCGAGCGGAATCGCCTGCTGCTGGCCAAGGCCATGCTCAGCCCGGCGGATCTGATGGTGCTGGACGAGCCGACCAACGACCTGGACATCCCGACCCTCCAGAATCTTGAGGAGGCCCTGATGGGCTTCGCCGGCACCCTGCTCCTCGTGAGCCACGACCGCTTCTTCCTGGATCAGGTGGCCACCCACACCCTGGCCTGGAACGGGGGCAGTATGCCCCTCTGGGAGCTGTACGAGGGGCCCCCCTCGACCGTGCGCAGCCTCCGGGAGGCCCGCGCCGCCACCCAGGCGCTGGCCAAGGCCGAAGGGCCCCGTCCGGGGGCCCGCTCCGAGATGGTTAAGACTCGGAAGCCCGGTCTCTCCCAAAAAGAGCAGCGGCGCCTCGCGGAGGTTGAGCAGGGCCTGGCCGCGATCCACCAGCGGACCCTGAACCTCGATGCGGTCCTGGCAGATCCATCGGCGTTCCTCCGTCCGGACAGCCCAGGCCACCAGGCCTTGAAGGACAGGGACGCCGCGCAGGCGGAGCTGGAAGCCCTGGAAGGGGAATGGCTGGCCCTGGAAGAGAAGCGCGGCGAGAACTGACCCCGTCACAACTTCGCAAGTAGGGACACCCAGCCATCCCCTTTTCGCTACCCTGGAGTCTGAACCTTTCTGGAGTGGCCATGCGCCCAATGCCCTTCATCCTCTTCTCCGCCCTTGCCCTGGTCGCCCAGGCACCCGCGACCGCCGATCTCGCCCAGCGGTTTAATGCTGAACTTCCCGGCATCAACCAGATGCTGAAGGAATTCAAGACCCAGGAGGCCCTGACCAAGGTCCAGGGGCTGATGCCCGCGGAGCGGCCCGCGTTTATCGGCACGAACCTTCAGACCATCGTCCAGAGCATGGACAATGCCCAGGGTCTCATGTCCCTGTATCGCCTATGGGCGAACGTCAACTCCGAGGCCGGTCAGTGGGAAAAGGCCCTGGAGATCCAGGAGCAACGCGCCCAGGCCGCCCGCGCCGTCCTGGCTGATCTCGACAAGGCCCAGGCCCCGATCGCCGACCAGTGGAAGAAGGTGGCCCAGGAGTCCGGCGATTATGTCGCCAAGAGCGCCACCCGCCAACAGGAGCTTCAGACCAACCTGGATGCCCTGAAGGAAGATGTGGCCGCGGTGAACGCCAAGAAGAAAAAGCTCGATGCCAAGGGCACCGACGAACTCAAGGCCCGCATTGCCAAGGCCCCCCAGGACCAGCAGGAACTCGATCAGATCCTCACCGCCCTCCCCGTCCACAAGCAGAACCTGGCCAACGCGCCGAAGGTCGCCAAGATTCTCGGGGACAACCACAAGGAAATTGAGGGGTTGGTCAAGACCGCTGACGAGGCGGTGGCGAAGGCGAAGAAGGTCGTGGCCGACCAGAACGAGGAGATCACCTCCTTCAACACCAAGCAGGTCCTGCAAAAGGTGAAGATCGTCGGCAAGAAGACCTGGGTGGACGCAGTGCTCCTCAACCATGACAACGTCACCAAGCAAGGGGCTCCCCAGGCCCAGGCCGCCTTCCTGAACCGCCTGCTGGTGCTGGATCCCAGCAACACGGGCGCCCAGAAGGCCCTTGACAATCTGAAGGCCGGCAAGGAAGCCTTCATCAAGGAAGCGAAACCCGCGAAAAAGAGCGGCGCGAAAAAGAAGTAGTTCCATCTGGCCAGACGCCGCTCTACCTGGATTGACGCTGAGAGGAGCGACCATGACCCGCTTCGGTTTCCTGCTTGCCTGCGCCATGGCCGCGAGCCTGGGTGCCCAGAGCCTCACTGACCGCTTCAAGGAGGTCCGGGGGCCCTGGGAACTCCAGTTGGAGCGGGGAGAAGCCGCCACCGTCCGCAAGGGCGTGGAAGCCCTGCTCGGCCGGGAGGGGCTCACGGTGAATCCTTCGGACTACAACGATATGCACGCCCTGGTGGCCCTGCGCGGACTGGCCGCCCGGGCCTGCGTCTCCGAGGGCAGCTGGGAGGATGCGGTCGTCCACTTCCTGAAGGCCCAGTCGGCGGCCGAGGAGAACCTCGTCACCGCGGAGCCTTTCCTGGCCAAGACCCGCATGGAGCACGAACTGAAGCTCAAGGAATTCCGCGAGGCCTTGGCCAAGCAGGCCCCGCGCCTGCGAGAGCTGGAAGAGTCTCCCGGGCTCACCCAGGACCAGCTGAAGCTGCGCCAGCAGTTGAAGATCTTTACGGACGAACAGCAGGCGGCCATCGCTCATAGCGAACGCGCCCTGAAGGATATTGAAGGCATCCTCGCCCGCCTGCGTCAGGCCAAGGAGACGACCACCAAGGCCGCAGCAGATTGGCAGGCCTTTCTCGCGGCCGAAAAAACGGAAGTAGCCGAGGCCGGGGGAGCCCCTCACTACGTAGCCGAGAAACTCGAGCAGGTGAAGGCCGACGATGCGCGCCCCCGCCAGGAACGCCTCGCCTATGCCCGGCGGCTGCAGAAACTGGATTCTGCGAACAAGGATGTCGTGCGGCTCGTCAACGGACTCATGGGTAAAGAGGAAGCACCCGAACCCGTGAAACCCAAGAAGAAGAAAAAAGCTGCGACCAACAAGGGGTGATGCACCTTCCTTTCAGAATGAAACGGCCCCTCACGGGGCCGTTTCATTCTGGGGGATGGAATCAGAACACGAATCCAAACCCGATCTTCACGTAGTCGGTGCTGGGGGGATCGCCGGCGTTGACGTCATTGCCGGTGAGGGTCTTGTGGTAGGTGGCCTCTAGGGTGAACCGCGTGCCGGAGTCATACCCGAAGCTGTGGCCAATGCCGCCGCTGGCGCCCAGGCGACTCTTGCGGGTGGTGTCGATATTGTAGTCGCTGTAGGTGGACAAATCGCCGTAGCTGCGATCGAATTGCTCGAAATCCGCGGAGAGGCCCACCACGAAGTAAAGCCCCCGGTGCCGGAAGGCCGTGCCCTGGGGGAAGATCTGCAGGTCCCCACCAACGTTGAACTGAGAGTGCCGCAGGTTGATGGTGGTTTCACCGGGGGCCCGGTTGGTGCCATTCTCCGCAGAGCCACTGAGGTTCAGGCGGATGGCCAGGGTCCGATCCATGGGGAAGCTGACGGTGAAGCTGCCGCCGAGGCCCACATCATAGGTCTCTTTCTGGCCCGGGATCGTTCGGGCAGCGAGGGTGTCGTAGTAGGCCGGATAGGTCCGGCTGGCGAACCCCCCCGCAGGGGCTATTAGGTTCAGGCTGATCCCGATGTGCGGGCTCTGGGCCTTCAGGTCGGAGCCTGAAGCCAGGATCAGAGGGAGAATGAGCAGGGATGCGGCGCGGCGCATGGGGCCTCCAGGTTAGATGGAAAGGTTACGAGCGAAGGACATGCCAGGTTACGCCGAAGGGCGTCATTCCTTAGATGTCGGGGGAAGCCCACCCGTTGAGCCGGAACTTCTACCGCTGCGTTTTGCCTCAGGAACGTGCGGGATTGCAACGGCGGGCTTTGGGCGGAGCCTGGGATGGCCTACTCTGGACGGGATGAGGATGGTTCATGGCGTGGAAGCAGGATCTGGCGAAACTCAAGCAGCAACTCGGCCCGGAGGCTCCCGCGCCCAAGCCCCCGCCCAGGCCGGCCCCTAAGCCTTCGGGCCCCACCAGCATTGACGACGAGGATGCGGTCTTCCTTTCCGCCATGGGGCAGAAATCTGCGGCGCCGCGTCCCACCAAACTGACAACAGCCGAAGGCGCCCCCGAAGCGAAAGCCACCGTGGCTCCCCCCCCTCCCGAGTCGTTCCAAGAGGCCCTCAAGGAGTTGAAAGGCCTCAAACCCCTGGCCAAAGGCCTCCCGGACCAAGCCACTGCACCCAAGCCTCCCCCGCCAGCCGAGCCGGTACAACCTACTCCGCCTGCCCTGGTTCCCCTCCCAGCCCCCACCCAAGCGGAGGTCCCCACGATCGCAGCCCCCGAGCCGGAACCCCAGGTTCAGCCGCTCATGCCGTTGCGCTTCCAATTGGCTGCCGGCATGGCCCTCGAAGTGGACGGCACCCTGGACCTGCGGGGCCACTCCCTTTCCGACGCCCTCGAACGCCTCAAGGATCGCTTGGGGGATGGCACGGTGCTCGGCTGGCGCAGCCTGCAGGTGACCCTGGGCCCGGATCCGCTGCTTCACGAAGGCCTACTGATCCTGCTGGCCTCGGGTCAGGTGCCCATGGTGGCCCGGTTCGCCCAGGCTCCCGTCCCCATGGGGGGAAATCAGGCCTGGCTACTCTACTTCGGGCCCACCCAAACCCAGTCCTGACCCCCCGCATGGAGCTTCGATCATGAGTCTGTTGGCCGTTGGAAGTGTGGCGTTCGATGATCTGGAAACGCCGTTCGGTTGCCGGGTGCATGCCCTCGGTGGCTCGGCCACCTATTTTTCGCTCAGCGCCAGCCGATTCCACCCGGTCCGGATCGTCGCTGTGGTAGGCGACGACTTCGGCCCGGACCAGATGCGCGTCTTCGAGGGACGTCCCATCGACCTGACGGGCCTCTCCAGGGCCAAGGGCCTGAGCTTCCGCTGGAAGGGTTCCTACGGCTATGACCTCAACGAGGCCAAGACCCTCGCCACCGACCTCAACGTGTTCGCTGATTTTCACCCGGACCTTCCACCGACCTATCGGGAATCCCCCTACCTGTTCCTGGGGAATATCGATCCGGTGCTTCAGCTGGATGTCGTGCGCCAGATGGCCACCCGCCCCAAATGGATCGCGCTGGACACCATGAACTACTGGATCAAGGGTGCCCGCCCGGCCCTGGAGTCCGTGCTCAAAGAAGTGGACATCCTGCTGGTCAACGATGCGGAGGTCCGCGAACTGACCCAGGAGCATAGCCTCATCAAGGCCTACCGGAAGATCCAGGCCCTCGGTCCCCGGATCCTGCTGGTCAAGCGCGGCGAATTCGGCGTGGTGCTCTTTACGCCCGACGGCATATTTGCCGCGCCTGCCTATCCCCTCGAAGACGTCTTCGATCCCACGGGCGCGGGCGACACCTTCGCCGGCGGCTTTCTCGGCTACCTGGCTTCGATCGAACGAACCGATGTGACGGCGCTCAAGCATGCCGCCCTGGTGGGCTCGGTCATGGCGAGTTTTACCGTGGAACAGTTCTCGACCGAACGCCTCGAGCAGATATCCCAGGACGAACTCCGCAACCGATTGTCATTATTTTCAGATATGATTCGCGTCGAAGACCTATAATCAGCGCTGTTCAATCCTAATTGGGGGTTCCTGATGCACCAGCTCATTCGCCTGCATGTCGGCCGGATGCGCGCCCTTGCGGTGGCGCCTAGTCTCTTTATGGCCCTAGCCCTTGCCCTTCCAGGCTTGCGTGCCCAGGAGGGTTCCCCCGAGGCAGTCAAGGTTGAGGCCCACGCCTCCAGGTGGGACTATCCCAAAGAGCTCAAGGTCCCCGAGGGCTCCAGGACCCACATTGTCCAGAGGGGCGACACCCTCTGGGATCTCGCCGGGAAATACCTCGGGAACCCCTATACCTGGCCCCAAATCTGGGAACTGAACCAGTGGGTTAAGGATCCGCACTGGATCTACCCTGGCGACCCCCTGATCATCGACCTAGCCCGGGCCCTGGCCACCTCGGGTTCCCTTCCCGATGACGTTGCCAATCTGAAGCCGGACCAGCGCCGCGCCGACCCCAGCGCCGTCCGCCGCCCTGAACTGGGCTTCTCTTTCCAGGATTTCATCCAGCTTCCCTTCATTGCATCCGGGGGGGCCGAGGCCCACTACAAGGACCAGGGCGCCTTCACCATCACCTCCAATAAGCGCGAAGACCGCCAGTTCCTTGCCGATAGCGAAGTCGTCTACATGAATGGCGGGGCTGACCAGGGCGTCAAGGCCGGGGACCGGTTCCTCATCTTGAAAACAGTGGTAAGGAAGTTCCCCCACCCCATCGTCGCCAAGAAGAACCTGGGCGACATCGTGCAGCAGATCGGTGTGGTCCGGGTGATCACGGCCCAGTCCAAGGGCTCTGTGGCCGTGATTGAGCGGAGCCTTGACACCGTGCAGATCGGCGACCGGCTCGTGAGATTCACCGAACCCGCCAACCTCCCCCTGCAGCTCCGGACCGATACCGCCGAACCGGTCCCGGTCGCCGCCAACGCCGGTGTGGTGATCTATACCAGGGATGCCAAGCCCTATGCGGCTGGCGGAGACATGACCATCATCGACCGGGGCGCCAATGACGGGCTCAAGGTGGGCGACGTCCTCCTGGCCGTTCGGGTGAAAACCTACCCTGTCGGGACCGGGGGCGAAAAGAATCCCCCCACGGAATCCACCACCTATTACCTCGGACAGCTCCTGGTGATACGAGCCGATGCCCAGACGGCCACCTGCCGAGTCCTTCGAACCATTGAAGAGTTGCGGATCGGCGATACGATCACGCGCTAATCCTGATTTCCCATGCCAAAAGGGCCCCGAACAGGGGCCCTTTCATGCCTGTCGAAGTTCCACCACCACCCGCTGCCCGCGGGTCGGCAGGGTGTAGGGATGCGGGGTGGCGGTCCAGCCCCAGGGGACAGGATCCTGCCGCCAGTCCGGCCCCTTGAGGGCCAGGAAGGGTGCACCCTGGCGGCCATGGCGGGTCCACCATCCCGCCAATTGTTCCAGGGAGCCCAGGGCCTTGGCCGTTCCCCAGTCCGCCTCCAGGGGCGGAAGGTCCTCTAAACGCCCGTGCACGGCCTTTAGGTTGGAGACGGGCAGTTCCATCGCCACCTGCCTCAGGAAGGCCAGTTTCTTGGATGAGGCATCCACGCCAAGCACTTCGAGATCAGGCCGCGCCAAGGCCAGCACCACAGCCGGCGAGCCCATGCCCGTACCCAGGTCGGCCACCCTGGCCCCAGCGGGAAGGGTGGCCAGGAAGGGCAGCAGGGACGCTGCATCCAGCAGCAGCTCCTCCCGGCGTTCGGAGGGTGGAAGGCCCGTCAGTGCATGCGTGCGGTTCCAACGATCGAGGAGGACCAGGAATCGGCCCAGAGGGGCGGCCAGAGGTGCGGGCAGGCGTGGATCCATTCCCTAAGGATGCCAGTGAATTCGGGGCAGGATTGTAGTTCGTTCAGTGTTTGTATTTGTTCTTTGTATTCAATCTTTTTGGTCCTTTTGAATTGAGTTGACTGCAAAGAGTATTTCACCCGTCCCACGGGTAACATTGATCTAAATATTGCACCTAGAAATAGACGATTGACGAATGGGTCAATAGTATTGATAATTGAGTCCCATTTGTTTGATTTCATGCAGGAGAAGGCCATGACTCAGACCCAACCGCCCTTCACGATTGACTGGTCTACCCGTAGCAAAATGCGCGGACCCGGTGAGCAGTCCCTGGGCAAACTCCTGCGCGGCCTTCGGGATCGACTGGCACCGGAGGCCCAGGGGATATCGCTGACTTATGTCGATGATCGGGGCATGAGGAAACTCAACCGGGAACATCGCGGGAAAAGCATGACGACTGACGTGCTGAGTTTTCCCACCAGTTCGGAAAAGGGGGCCTTCCCGCACCTTGGCGATGTCGTCATCAGCCTGCCGACCGCTGAGAAAATGGCCAAAAAATTCGGCGTCAGCCGAAGGCGGGAGGTGGAGACGCTGGTCATCCACGCCTTCCTGCATCTTTGCGGACACGACCACGAAACGGATCGCGGTGAAATGATGGCCCTCCAGTCCCAATTGGAGCGGGAACTGCTCGATGAGGAACCGCTGGCCATGAGCCTCAAGCGGGGGCGCAAGCCCGGCAGCAAGGTCAAGAAGTTGAAGGACGGCACCCGGGTGGTGGTGACGGGCCGGGCCGCCGCCGCACTGGTCCGCCGGGAGCACGTCAAGAAGGAGAAGAAGGTCAAGGTCCGCAAGGTCGTGAAGCCCAAGGAGGCAGCCGTCAAGCGCGGACCGGGTCGGCCCCGGAAGGAGGCCACCCGGCCCCCCGCCAAGCGGGTCGTGCGCCGACGGCGCCCAAGCCCCTCCCGCAGCGGCGTCATTTCCTAGAGCACGCAACCTCCGCATAGTAAATAAGGGCGAGGCCCGATAAAATGGCCCTTTGGCCCGGCTTCGGGCCGCGCCTTCCGGAGTTTTCGTGCTCTAGGAAATGACGCCGCTGCGGGAGGGGCTTGGGCGCCGTCGGCGCACGACCCGCTTGGCGGGGGGCCGGGTGGCCTCCTTCCGGGGC
>JANYAS010000058.1 GCA_025361205.1 Holophagaceae bacterium | reverse complement strand
TGCTGAACCTGAAGGACCGGGAGCGCATGCTGGAAGAGCTGGGTCCCCTGAACCAGGTGGTCGTCCTGGAGGGGCGCCGCCACCAGGAACTCACCCTGCCCGCTGACTTGGCCAAGCTGTTGGGCCTGCTGGACGGCAGCCAGACCCTGCTGGAGCTAAGCCGGGAGTCGGGCGTCGAACCCTTCCGTCTCGGCGCCTTCGTCCTCTTTCTTCGCGAGATGGGCTGGGCGAAGCTCCACGAGCTGCCCCCCCTGGACCGCGGGGCACTGGCGATGGCCCTGGAAGCACCCGAACCCACCATCACACCCGCCCTTCCCGAGCCCCCGCTGACCCCGCAACCCTCCCTGTTCGACGAAATCCACGCCAGCCAGCGCCCCACCACCAACCTGGAGCACCTTTCCGAGGCCCTGGACAGCCTGGGCCCGGAGGATGAAGTGGATGATCCCTTCCCAGCGGACCCGCACCCACCCACGCCGGCTGAACCCGCTCTACCCATCCATCATCATGAGCATCACGAGGCCGAGGGCAGCATCGAAAGGCCTGAGCCTGCCTTCCAGGGGGAAGCCCCGGCCCCTTTCCGGCGCCCCTGGGCGTTGGTGACCCTTCTGGTCCTCGCCGGGGGCCTTTGGGCCGGGTTCCGGTGGTCCAGGCGCACCCACCTCGGAGTCCCATCCGCACCTCAGACTGCTCCAGCCCCGGTGGGGAAGTCGGCCCCTCCAGCCCCGGAGGTCATGAACCCCGCTTCAGCTCCCGCCCCGACCCCTGCTCTCGAACCGAAGGCCGAACCCGAGGCTTCTAAGCCGGTTCCTGCTCCTACAGCCATCTTGAAGTTAGAATCGGAATCTATTATTTCCAGGTCAGATAGACTTCAAATAATCATCCAGGGTGATTGGAAAAAGGCGCTCGCCCAGGGCGCGATCCAGAGAAAGGCGCTTCAGGGTCGCTGGACCCTCCGCCTTGAGATCGCCTGCCAGGGCAGCACGGTTCAGCAGGCCGCCGAACTCTTGAAGAGCCAGGATCCGGACGTTTTTCTCACTCCCATGGCCATGCGGGACGGGCGCACCTGCTACCAGGTCTTCCTGGGCTCCTATGGTTCGGAGGCGGCCGCCAAGGCCGCTGCGAGGAGGCTTCCTCCCCCTTTCCTCGCCGAGGGGAACCGGCCCAAGGCCTTCAGGGTTACCCAGATCCCAGACAAGCAATAATTCTAACTTCTACAATTCCACGATATATCCTTAATTCAATTACAGGCCCTTTACAAACGGTCTAGGCTCGACAATACTTTGTATGTATACGAGCTGGTTCATTAATTATGGCCACCTGATCTTTGTGGAGCCCAATGTTATATCCCTTCAACCCCACCAACTGGAGTCAGGCATGCGCGTCGTGGATCCACGAGATTCACATCGCCTTCGATTCTCCAGCCCCGGTGGTGCCAGGGAGCGGCGGCGTCCTCAGGCTCATGCGCTGGAGCACCCCCCGGGTCGCCACCCTAGTCGCCCTAAGTTTCACCCTGCACTGCACCCGACCCCCGGCCCCCCTATCTCGGCCGACCCACGGGCCCCGGGGTGGATCGGCGGCGGCGGATGCCCAGCCCTACGTGGAAGAAGGCCTGGCCAGCTGGTACGGGGGGGATGGCGACGGGTTTGCAGGAAGGCCCACGGCCAGCGGGGAAATTTTCGATCCTGAGCAATACACTTGTGCCCACAGGACCCTTCCTTTGGGAACCTTCGTGGAAGTCGAGAACCTCGAGAACCTCAAGCGCACCGTTCTCCGGGTGAACGATCGAGGTCCCTTCATCAAGGGTCGCGTACTGGACCTTTCGAGGCGTGGGGCCCAGGATCTCGCGTTTCTCGGCCGTGGCACCACCCACATTCGCCTCCGCTCCGTGGATGCCATGGGGCTTCCCACGGCCCTGGATCCGTCTGTGGATCGGACCGATCCCTTCGTCGTACAGGTGGCCGCTCTTTCCAATCCCCAAAATATAGAATCACTTACACGTGAACTTGAGAATACCTTCGGGGTAGTCACACTCCAGGGAGCCACCCGCCGGGGGGGCCAACCCGTGAAACGGGTGCGCGTCGGTAGCTACACCAGTCGGCAGGATGCCGAACAGGCCGCAGAACAACTCGCCAAACTCCTGAAGGACCGCGGTGTCGAACCCTTTATCACCCGCCAGCGCTGACCCCAAGCGTCCTTTCCTGGTCATCCCAGCCGGCGGACGAGGCCTGCGCATGGGTGGTGGCTTGCCCAAGCAGTTTCGCGACTGGGATGGCCGTCCCCTCCTCCAGGTGACGGTGGATGCCTTCCTCGCACCCGGGATGCCCCCCCTTTCAGGCATTGCCCTGGCCGTGCCCGAATCGCATGTGGAGGAGGCCCGCAGTTGGACCTTCAGCGTTCCCTGCACGGTGGTCCCCGGTGGCGACACCCGGCAGGAATCCGTCTGGGCCGCCCTCCTCACCCTGCCTGATCAGCCCCTCGCCCCAGTGATGATCCACGACGCCGTGCGCCCCTTCCCGCCGGTCGTCCAGCTTTGGGAGGCCCTGGAGGCCCTCAACCGCTACGACGGTGTGCTGCTCGGGGAGCCCTGCACGGACACCCTCAAGCGGGTGGATGCCCATGGGCGGGTGCTGCGTACTGAGCCCCGGGAGGAGTTCTTCCGGGCCCAGACCCCCCAGATCGCCCGGCTGGGCACCTGGCTCCAAGCCTTCCAATCGGCCGCGGAAGCCGGGTTCAGGGGCACGGATGACGTGGCCCTTCTCGAGCGCTTGGGCATGGCGGTGAAGCTGATTCCCAGCCCCAGTTCCAACTTGAAGCTCACCACCACCGAGGACTGGGCGCGGGCGCGGCCCCATTGACCACAAAGTGTGGTGGAGATACCCACATTCGTTCAGCATCTACTTCAATCTAAATCATTAAATGATTTAGGTTTAAGATAGGCATGAATATGG
>JANYAS010000031.1 GCA_025361205.1 Holophagaceae bacterium | reverse complement strand
CGAGGACGGCTACCAGGACACACCCATCAAGGCCATCTGCCAGGAGCTGTTCAGCTACGCCGACGGCTGCACCATGAGCGCCAAGAAGGACGGCATGGTGAACATCGGCGGCTTCATCATGCTGCGCAGCGACGAGTGGCTCGATCCCGTCCGCAACATGCTCATCCTCACCGAAGGCTTCCCCACCTACGGCGGCCTGGCCGGGCGTGACCTGGAGGCGCTGGCGGTGGGCATGGAAGAAGGCATGGATGAGTCCTATCTGCGCTACCGCCTTCGCACGGCCGAATACCTGGGTGAAAAGCTCGAAGCTGCCGGGGTGGGGTTCGTCAAACCCACGGGCGGCCATGCGGTCTACATCGACGCCAAGACCGTGCTGCCCGACATGCCCGTGGCGCACTACCCAGCCTGGGCCCTCTGCAACGCCCTCTACCTGGAAGGTGGTATTCGCGGGGTGGAGATTGGGTCGGTCATGTTCGGCAAGCGGCTGGAGGACGGCACCGAGACCTACCACAGTATGGAACTGGTGCGTCTGGCCTTCCCGCGTCGCATGTACACCCAGAGTCACTTCGACTTCGCCGCCGAAGTGATCGCGGATGTGAAGGCCAAGGCCAAAGACATCCGCGGCGTGAAAATCATCAAGCAGAGCAAGTATCTCCGGCACTTCACAGCGGAAATGGCCTGGGTCTAGCACTCGCTTCCGCCTGAAGAGGCTTCTAAGATGGGCATTACCCCCGACCCTTCAGGAGCGTCTGTGTCCCAGACCCCATTGGAAGCCCTCTTCGCCCGCCAGCAGTCGGCCCGCTGGCGGGTGGCGGCTACCTCGGCTGATCAGCGCAAGGCCAAGCTCCGTGCCCTGCTGAAGGCCCTCCTGGCCCAACGGGCCGAGGCTCAGGCGGCGCTCGCGATGGATTTTCGCAAACCGGCGGAGGAGGTGGATCTCACCGAGCTGTATCCCGTCATCGCCGAGATCAAGGACGCTCTGCGCCACCTGCCCCGCTGGATGAAGCCCCGGAAAGTCGCCACCCCCATCGGCCTCTTCGGCAGCGCGGGCACCATTGTTCAGGAGCCCCGGGGCGTGGTGCTGATCATCAGCCCTTGGAACTACCCCCTCTACCTCACCCTCGGCCCCCTGGTCTCGGCCCTTGCTGCGGGCAACTGCGCCGTCCTTAAGCCCTCGGAGTTCACGCCGCACACCACAGCCTTTCTGCGCAAGGTCCTGGCGGAGCTCTTCCCGGAGGAGGAGGTGGCCCTGGTGGAGGGTGATGCGGAAGTCGCGAGGGCCCTGCTGGCTCTGCCCTTCGACCACATCTTCTTCACGGGCAGCCCAGCGGTGGGCAAGGTTGTCATGAAGGCGGCGGCCGAGCACCTCACCTCCGTGACGCTGGAACTGGGCGGCAAGTCGCCGGTACTGGTGGACGCAGACGCCAACCTGCTCGAAGCCGCCCGAAAAATCGCCTGGGGCAAGGGCGTCAATGCCGGCCAGACCTGCGTGGCGCCCGACTACGTGCTGGTTCACGAGCGCGTCCACGATGAGCTGGTGGCTGAGCTGAAGCGGGCCTTCGAGGCCTTCTACGGCGCGGATGCAGCAGCCCGGCGGGCCAGCCCGGACCTGGCCCGCATCATCAATGAGCGTCACTTCGCCAGGATTGAGGCATTGCTCAGTGGCTCCGGGGCGCAAGTCGCCTTCGGCGGGGAAACCGATGCGGCCTCCCGCTACATCAGCCCCACCCTTCTCATAGAAGTGGACCCGGCTTCTCCTGTCATGCAGGAGGAGATTTTCGGGCCCCTGCTGCCCATCCTAAAGGTGCCGGACATGGACGCCGCCGTGGCCTTCGTGAACGCCCGTCCCAAGCCCTTGGCCCTGTACGTATTCAGCGGGAGCCGAGGCCGCGCGGAAGCGCTCATTGCCCGCACCACGGCAGGTGGCGGCTGCATCAACGATACGGTGCTGCACTTCGCCCATACGGGCCTGCCCACCGGCGGTGTGAACACGTCAGGCTTTGGCAAGGCCCACGGCATGTATGGCTTCGAGGCCTTCTCCAACGCCCGGGGTATTCTCCGCCAGCGAACCCGCTTCTCCGCCATCCAGCTCATGTACCCGCCCTATACCGGCTTCGTGCGGCGGATGCTCGACCTGACCTTGAAGTATTTCTAGACCTCAGGAGCGCTGGGCTTCCTCCAGTGCGCCCTGGGACTCCTCCCAGTCGCTCATGGCGTAGGCCAGGTCGGCTTCCAGGGCCTTCTGGGCATCGAGCTTTCCGTTGAAGGCTTGCCAATCGGAGGGGTCCATGGTGGCCATCTCTTTCTGAAGTTCGACGAGGCTGGCCTCGAGTTCGGCCACCCTCGCTTCGGCCTCGGTCACCTGCTTTTCAAACCGTTTGACGGCCCGCTGCTTGTCCCTGTCGATGGGGCCCTGCGGCTTCGCACTCACGCGCTGCGGCTTCGCCGCCGGGATAGCCTTCGGCTGGGAGAGTTCGGGCTTCTTTTCGGACTTGTTCGGCGTGTCGGGTTCCGGGCTGCCGGCCTCGTTTTCGGCGCCCAGGTCCAGGTCCACCCAGGCCTGATGGTCCTCGTAGCCGCCCTCGCGGAACTGGGCCCGGCCTTCGTGGATGCGGAGTAGGGAATCTGCCACGCGGCCCAGCAGGTAGCGATCGTGGGTCACCACGATGACGGCGCCGCTGAAGCTCAGGATGGTGTCCTCCATGGCCTCCATGCTGGGGATGTCCATGTGGTTGGTGGGCTCATCCAAGAGCATGAGGTTCACGCCATTACGGATGATCGTGGCAATGCTGAGGCGGGCCCGCTCGCCGCCCGAAAGCGCCGTGACCGGCTTGTCCACCTCGTCGCCGCGGAACTGGAACTTGGCCAGGAAGCCCAGCACATCCTGCTTCAGGGACTGGGGATTCACGGCGTGGATCTGCTGGAACACCGTGTTCCGCGGATCCAGATTCCGGTGATGCTGGTCGAAGTAGCCCAGCTTCACCTGGCTGCCCAGACGAGCCATGCCGGTGATGAAGGGGATTTCTTCCGAGATGGCCTTCAGCAGCGTGGACTTGCCTGTGCCGTTGAGGCCGACGATGCCCAGTTTCTGGCCACGCTTGATCTGGAGCTGATCCAGGGGCGTGTAGAGAGCCTGCCCGTCCCAGCCCACACTGGCGTTTTCCAGCACCAGGGCGATGTCGCCGCAGCGCTGGGTCTCGGGGAAGCTGAACTTCACCTTCCGCCGATCTCGCAAGGGTTTCTGGATGCGGCCCAGCTTGGCCAAGTGGGTGCGCCGACCCCGGGCCTGCTTGGTGTTCTGGCCCGCGATGTTGCGGCGGATGTACTCCTCCTGGTTCTTGATGTAGGCCTGCTGCTGTTCAAAGTGGCGCTCGAGCAGTTCCAGTTCCTGCTCCTTCTTCTCCATGAACTCGGAGTAGTTACCCTCGTAGACCCGCGAACGGCCTTGCTCCAGCTCCAGAATCTCGGTGGCGATCTTGTCCAGGAAGTAGCGGTCATGACTGATGACGGCCACGGTGGCGTCCGTCCCCTGCAGGAAATCCTCCAGCCAGCGGAGACTGGGCAGATCCAGGTGGTTGGTAGGCTCGTCGAGCAGCAGCAGATCCTGCCCCTTGAGGATGGCCTTGGCCAGCATCACGCGGCACTTCTGGCCACCGGAAAGCGTCGCCACCGGTCGGTCGAAATCGGTGGCGGGAAACCCCAGGGACTGCAGGATGCTTTCGGTGCGGGCGCGAATGCTGAAGCCATCGAGGTGCTCAAAAGCCTCCGTGACTTTCTGGTAACGCTCCATCACCTCGTCGAGATTCTTGCCGGCTTCACCCATGCGGTGCTCCAGCTCCCGCATCTCATGTTGGAGCCGTTCCACATCGCCAAAGGCCGCCAGAGCCTCTTCCAAGACGCTTCCTTCAGTCTCGGGCACCAGGTCCTGGGCATAGTGGCCCATGCGGATCCCCCGCTCCTTCGTGGGCTGCACCACCGTGCCCTGGTCAGCCTCCAGTTGGCCAAGCAGCAGCTTGAAGACGGTGCTCTTGCCCGCGCCATTGCGCCCGATGACGCCCCAGCACTCACCCTCCTGAATGGCCCAGGTCACATCCTTCAGCACCTCTTGGGGGCCGAAGCGGAGATCGACGTGATTCAGCGAAGCAAGCATGGTGGGTGGCAATCAGCCTTCAGCAAGAAGGCCACCTTGCGGTGGCCTTCTGTTTGGTGGAGCCAATCGGGATCGAACCGACGACCTCTTGCATGCCATGCAAGCGCTCTCCCAGCTGAGCTATGGCCCCATTCGGGAAGACCCAGTATCCCACTCCTTCCGCGCCTCTGCAAGCACAGATCAGCGGGGAGTCAGCCGGAGCTTTTGTCCCGCATGGATCCGGCCGCCCTTCAGCCGGTTCCAGGTCTTGAGATCCCCGGGTTCCACGCCGTACTTGCGGGCGATGGAGGCGAGGGTTTCACCCTTCTGGACCCGGTGGACGGTGGGGGCACCTTTGGGAACTTCGGAGTGGCCCGGCAGTTTGATGTCATCGCCGGGATGCAGCGCCTTCACCGCCCCTGGATTCAATCGTATCAATTCGCCCAGGGACACTTTGTGGGCCCGGGCGAGCTTCGCCAGGGTGTCACCCGGCTTGGCACGGAGGGAAAACGTCGATCGAGTCGCGTCCTCGGCCTGGGGAATGGGTACCGTTCCCTCAGCAGGACGCCTCTCCGCGGGTGTAACCGGAACCGATGGTGTTGGTGAAATCTGAGCAGTGAACGATGGCGTCGCGGAAGGTATCGCAGGCTGGTCGGGGGTTTCCGCCGGATCGTCCAGGTCTTGGGGAACGACCGGTAGTGGCCTTAGGGGACGATCACCGAGGGCCGTGGATCCCTCACCCCTGGAGGAGATGTTCCGAACCGTCACGTCCACGGAGGGCGGTGGCGGCACCAGCAGGCGCTTGCCAGGCCGGAACTGCTTCGCCGTCATGTCATTGGCCGAGAGAAGATCCTCCGGGTCCACCTTGAACCGCTTCGCCACCTTCACCAAAGTGTCGCCCTTGCGGAGGGTGTAGCCCTGGAAGTCGAGTCGCTTGCCGGCGGGCAAGCGGGCCAGCTGGCGCAAACAGTCCAAGGCCCGGCCCGGGGGCACCCGCAGCGTGTAGGAACCGGGCGGTGTCGAGCCCCGGAGCAACTCCGGATTCAGGGCCTTAAGCACTGCGGCGTCCGTACCAGCGCAACGGGCCAGCACCGTGAGGCTGGTCATGGCAGACACGGTCACCGTCTCGTAGGCGTAGGGCATGAGGGGCGCAATGTGGAGGCCGTAGCGTTCGGGATTCCGGCCCACCAGGATGGCTGCGCAAAGCTCCGGGACGTAGTTCTTGGTCTCAGTGCGCAGCCACCGGGAACGGGCCAGATCCCAGAAATTGCGGGTGCCCATGTTGTGGCTGGCCCGATCCAGCGTGAGCGGGCCGGCGTTGTAGCTGGAGGTCGCGAGGTACCAGTCGCCCGTGATCTCATAAAGGCGTTTCAGATAGCGCGCAGCGCCCCGGGTGGCCTTCACGGGATCGCAGCGCTCCTCCACCCAGGCGTTGGCAGAGAGCCCATAGATACGGCCTGTGGAGCGGATGAACTGCCACATGCCAACGGCCTTGGCGCGGCTCTTCGCCTCGTTGCGGAAGCCCGACTCGATGACCGCTAGGTAGGCCAGATCCGAAGGTACGCCTTCTTCCGCGAAGACTTGCCGGATCATGGGCAGGTACATGGAGGCCCGGCCGAGGGCATTCTCCATGAAGCCACGCTTGGTGGTGCTGAAGAGACTCACCCAGGTGAGCACCTTGTCGTTCAGGTCAATGGGGAAATCGTAGGTGGCACCCTGCTCCGCCGCCCGCACTCGCTCCATCTCGGCCCGAAGTTCGTCCCCGCTGATGGCCACGACCTCCTCAGAAGCCTTGAGTCCGGGTTCAGCCCCAGGCGCCGCTTCCACGGTGATCTGGTCCTGGACATCCTTCATGCGCTGGAGCAGGGCCTGAACTTCCGGCTTCTTGAGCAGCTCGGGGGACCAGTCGGCCGTGAGGACATCCGCCTCGTCCGACCGTGCTGTGGCGGCCTCTTCGTCCTCGGCCTCCAGGGCCTTCTCAGCTGCCTCCACCAGCACGCGGAGCCGCTGGACGCGAGAGGCATCGGACTCGGCCGCCCGGGCGGGGACCGTGGCCACGTGCGTCGGGAGGGACGGCGCCGGCGTTTGTACCGGCGTCGGCACCGTCCCCCAAAGCAGGGTGGCCAGGACCTGTAGCAGCATGGGCTTAGTGGCTTTCAGCGCTCACCAGGGCCTCATAGGCCTTGGCGTCCAGCAGGTTGGCGAGGTCACCGGTGAGCTTGATCTTCACCATCCAACCCTTGCCGTAGGGATCCTCGTTCACGGCTTCTGGATGATCGGCCAAGGTGGCGTTCACCTCGAGCACCTCACCAGCCGAGGGCATGTTCAGCTCCGACACCGTCTTCACCGATTCCACCGTACCAAACTCCTCGCCCTGGGCGAAGGCGATGCCAACCTCGGGCAGGTCCACGAACACCACGTCGCCCAGTGCGTCCTGCGCGTACCGCGTGATGCCAATCAGCGCCGTGCCATCGCCCGCAGGCTTCAGCCACTCGTGGTCCTTGGTGTATTTCAGGTCGGCAGGGAACATGGATCCTCCAGGGAAGGCTTGACGGCAAATGAGCAGAGAACGGATGCTTGGACGTTACTTCTGCCGCTTGTAGAAGGGCGTGGGGATGATTTCCGCTGCTACGGAACGACCGCGGATCTCGATCTGGATAGGGCCGCCGACCTTCGCCAGGGCCGTGGGCACGTAGGCCAGGCCCAGGTTGATCCCGCAGGTGGGTGAAGGCGCCGCACTGGTGACGAAGCCGATCGGTTTCCCGTCTGCAACCACGGGCATATGGTCGCGGGCGATATCGCGCTTCTCGAGGGTCTTGAAGCCCACCAGCTTGCGGGGCGCCGGGACGGCCTTGGCTGCCAACAGGGCCTCGCGGCCGATGAAGTCGCCCTTGTCCAGCTTCACGATCCAGCTAAGGCCCGCCTCCAGCGCCTGGAGGGTGTCGTCGATCTCGTGGCCGTAGAGGGCCATCTTGCACTCCAGGCGCAGCGTGTTGCGGCAACCCAGACCGGCGGGCAGCAGGCCCTGGGGTGTTCCGGCCGCCATCACCGCATTCCAGATCTTCTCGGTGTCCCCGGCGGCGCAGTAAAGCTCGAACCCGTCCTCGCCGGTGTAGCCCGTGCGGCTGATGAGGCACTTGATCCCGGCCACCTCACCGTGGGTGAAGAAGTAGTAGCCGATGGGCTCGAGGGGGGTCTTGGTGAGGGGCTGCAGGATACTCAATGACAGGGGACCCTGGAGGGCGATCTGGCCCGTATGGAGGCTTTCGTCGACCACCGTGCAGTCGTAGCCCTTGGCGTGCTGCTGCACCCAGGCGAAGTCCTTGTCGGAGTTGCCGGCGTTCACCACCAGCAGGAACTCCTGCTCCCCCTCGCGGTAGACCAGCAGGTCGTCCACGAAGGTGCCGTTCTCGTAGAGAAAGGCCGTGTAGTGGACCTGGCCGAGGGCGAGCTTCGACACGGCGTTCGGCGTGAGGTGCTCCACCAGGGCCAGGGCGTCGGGGCCCTTCACGCGGATCTCGCCCATGTGGCTGACGTCAAACAGACCCGCCTTGGTCCTTACGGCTTCGTGCTCGGCGAGGATCCCCGCCGGGTACTGCACGGGCATGTCCCAGCCGCCAAAATCCACCATCTTGGCGTGCAGGGCGCGGTGGGCGGCGTTGAGGGGCGTCTTCATCAGCTCAGACATCTGGGGCTCCGTGAAGTCACAGTCTATCGCCGCCGCTCCCAAGGCAGAAGACCTGGTAACTCCCAGCCCAGGTCCCACAGACCATTGGGTTCCATGCTTGTGACGAGACGCACAGCCAGAGGGAGGATCAGGACACCCGATTCCGCCGCCCGATCCAGTTCCCCTCCGTAGCCCGGATCGATCTCCCGGGCGGCATCGAAGCGGTCGACGTCGGTCCGATGCACGAAGAATGCGATGGCAGCCCGGTGGCCTTCGCGCACCATTGACTGGAGCTCCCGCAGATGCTTGGTGCCGCGTTCGGTGACCGCGTCTGGGAAGAGGGCCCAGGGACCCTCTTTCAAGGTTGTATTCTTCACCTCGATGAACACCTGGAGCCCATCACCGTCTAGGGCCAGCACGTCGATGCGGCTGTTCTCGGAACCGTATTTTACCTCGGTGCGGACGTTGCGCAGTCCCGGGAGGCCGGGCAGCTTGTCCCGCCGAGCAGCCTCGGCCACCACGCGGTTGGGCATGCCGGTCTCCACGCCAACCCACTCGCCGGAACGCTCCACGGCCAACCAGGTGAATTTCAGCTTTCGATCGGGATTGGCCGCGGTCTCCAGCAGCACCCGGTCGCCAGGCTCCCAGCAGGTCTTCATGGACCCGGTGTTGGTGGTGTGGGCGGTGACCACGGTTCCATCCTCCAGGCGCACGTCCGCGAGAAACCGCTTGTAACGCTGGAGCAGCGTGCCTGGCACCAGGCCGGTCTTCTCGACCAGGATCATGGCCACTGAGCCAGGATGCGCTCGAGGGCCTCCGGAAGGTCCGTGGCCACCAGGTCTGCCAGGGCACCATCCACCTCGGTGCCATAGCCCGTGCGGACGAGGGCGACCCGGCAGCCGGCCCGGCGCCCGGCTTCCAGATCGATGTCCTTGTCCCCCACCATCCAGGATTGCGTGAGGTCGAGCCCGTGTTCTTCCGCCGCCCGCTGCAACATGCCGGGATTCGGCTTGCGTTCCGGATGGTCGGCCACGGCGTAGTCCCCCTGCCCCTTTTCATGGTGCGGCGAGGCGTAGACCGCGTCGATCCAGGCATTTTCGAGGGCCAGCAGCTCATCCATGCGGCGCATGACCGCGGCAAAGTCCTGCCAGGTGTATTTTCCCCGGCCGATGCCGCTCTGGTTTGTGACCACCACCACCGGAATACCCTTAGCGTTCAGCCGAGCCACGGCCGCCGCCGCGCCCGGGACCAGGACCAGCTGCTCCGGGTCGAAAAGGTAGTCCACCTCCTCGTTGAGGGTGCCGTCCCGGTCCAGGAAGACGGCGGGCCTGATGCTCAAGGCAGCCACCCCGCGACGCACACGTCGAACTGGCGCGAGCCACGGGGGGCCCTCCCGCTCACCCACAGGAGCTGCTTCCCGTCGGGGCTGAAATGGGGGAAGGAGTTGAACACACCGGTCCAGGTGATGCGTTCCAGGCCAGTGCCGTCCAGGTTGATGCGGAAGAGGTCGAAGATGCGGCCCTTGCCCTGATTGTCATGGTGGTTGGAGGCAAAGACGAGGCCCCGGCCATCCGGCGTGAAGATGGGCGCGAAGGCGGCCCCAGGCAGCTTCGTGACTTGCCGTTTGCCACTGCCGTCGGCGTTCATCACCCAGATGTCCATGTCCATGGGTTCCACCAGGTGCTGTTTCAGAAGCTCCATGTACTTGGCCGTCGCGGCCTCACCCTTGGGATAGTTCGTGCGCCAGGCGATGAGTTTGGAGTCGGGGCTGAACACGGCGCCCCCGTCGTAGCCCAAGCCATCCGTGAGGCGGACGAGGTGCTTGCCATCGAGGTCCACGCGCCAGACATCTACGTCGCCACTGCGCTCGCTGGTGAAGACGATCCACTTACCGTTGGGGGAGACCGTGGCTTCCGCATCGTAGCCCGGCGAGGGAAGGAAGGGCTTCGCATCGCTGCCATCGGTGTTCGCGAGGTAGAGATCGTAGCTCTGGAACACCGGCCACTGGTACTTGCCGGGCGTGAAGGGCGGCCCTTCGGGGCACTCCGGGCCTGCCCCATGGGTGCTGGCGTAGATCAGCTTCCGGTCGCCCGGCAGGAACCAGCCGCAGCTGACGCGCCCTTTGCCGGAGCTGACGCGTTTCGGGTCCGACCCGTCGGCATTCATGGTGTAGAGCTGGTCGCAGGGATAGCCATCCCGGGTGCTCTGAAAGACGATCTTCTTGCCGTCGTTCGACCAGTAGGCCTCCGCATTGGAACCCGTGCCCGTGAGCTTCCTGACGTTTCGCAGATGAATTTCCCTGGCATCCAGCAGGCCGTTGCCCGGAGGGGTCTGGCGCGCGGGCTGGGCCGCGAGAATCAGCGGGCACAAGACAGCCAGGAGCATTCGTTTCATCGTGTTGACCTTTCAGGTCCAGGGAGGAACTCCAGCAGGATGCCAGCGATGGTACCGGGCGGGGACGATGAGAACCGCATGGCAAAGGTGGTCACCCGATCACTCCATCGGCAGGCTAATCCTCACCAGGGAGCCCCGCTCCACAGGCAGAATCTGGACGGTGCCGCCGTAGGCGTTCAAGAGCTGGGCGCAGACAGGAAGCCCTTGGCCTGGTCGCCGCCCCACCCTGCCTGACGGGGGCCGTAGGTCGGAGAAGGGCTCGAAAGCACTCGCGAGCAGTCCCGGATCGATGGCGGCTCCGTCATCTTCCACCTCGAGGCGGAAGTGGCTGGTCCCGCCCCAGGTCCGCAGGGAGATCAACCCAGGGCCGCCTTCGACCGCATGATTGATCAAGTGGCCGAGCACCTCGGCAAAGTCGGAGTGGACCCCGTACAGAAGGTCGCGGGGAGCCTTGAGATTCATGGCCACGGGGAGTTCGTCAGAGAGGATGGATTCCGCCCTCATGAGCTCCATTTCCTCTCTCAGCAGCTCGTGGAGGTGGATCCACTCCGGGGTGTTCGCCTCCCCTTGATGGGCGCGCCGAAGCAAAGCCCTGACGAGCCCTTCGACCTGGGAGACCGCTCGGCGGATCTGATCCATCGACCGGTGACATTCCGCCCGCTCCTGAATGGGTGCATGGTCCTTGCGATCCAGGTAAAGGGATAGGGTGGCGCTCTCTTCCTTCAGCGTGCGTACCGGCCCCTCGAGTCTCTGGGCCATATTCATGAACAGACCTCCGAGGGCCGTCTTCTGGTCCTGGGCCCCTAGGGCGCGCTGGGCCTCCTTGAGCGAGTCGTAGGCGGATTCGAGCCCCTCGTAGCTGGTCCCCAAGGCCTGGCTCGTTTCGTCCAGGTGGGTGATGAGTCCTGCATTCTCGATGCTGACCTGGAGGATGCCCGCGTGCAGGGCCGCGAGTTCCGTTTCAAAGGGCTGGAAAGGCGCATCCGTCCGGTCACCGGCCAGGAAACCCCAGAGCTGATCTGTACCCGACCGGTTTCGGAGGGGCAGGAGCAGGGCCTGGGCTTTGGGGGCCCAAAGACCCAGCTCCAGACCCTGCTCCCAGGAAGCGGACTGGCGAAGCTCCATCCCCGACAAGACCGCTCCCCCTGGGAGATCAGCGAGCCACCTGACCAAAGGGTGCTCCACGGGCAGGACCGGTGTGTCCTCAAAGCCGTCCCCCAAGCGGGTCATCCCCTGGAAATAGGCACCGCTATCGTGCAGGCGGTACGACCGCAGGCGATCTAGCCGGAGTTCCTCGTGAAGCTGGCTGAGGACCCGGCGGAGGATCTCGCCGGTATCCCGGACGGGGATGATTTCCTTGCCGAGCGATAAGAACCGAGACAGATGCTGGCTGCGCTGTTCCAGTTCGGTCTGGGCCTCCAGCAGCTTCCGGGTACCCTCTTGGGCCTCGCGAAGTTGGACCTCGAGATGCTCCACGACCTGCTGGCTGAACTGGCGGAGCGCAGCCCCTTCTCGACCCGATTCAAGCCGGTCCCTGTGGCCGTCGAGGTAGGCCTGAACCTGTCTGACGAACAGGAAGGGATCGATGGGCTTCGAGATGAACCCATCGCACCCGGTGACCAGGGCGGTCTCACGGTCACTCCGCATCGTCTTGGCCGTCAGCGCCACAATGAGCGTGGCATTCATATTGGTGTTCTGGCGGAGCTTGGTGGCGACTTCGAACCCGGACAGCCCCGGCAGGTTGATGTCCAGCAGGATGAGGGAAGGCTTCAGCGCCACGGCCATCTCGCAGCCCTTGAGGCCGTCCTCCGCCCAATGCATCTCGTACCCAGCCTGGGACAGCAGTCGCTGCACGAGGCGCCAGTTCATGGGGTTGTCCTCGATGCAGAGAATACGGGGCAGTGCATCGGATATGTGGGACTGGGCGTCGGTCATGACCCACCTCCTCCGGCCACTGGCATCTCCACGATAAAGGTGCTGCCTTCTCCCTTGCGGCTTCCGGCTGAAATCCGGCCGTTCATGAGCCCCATGAACCGCTGGCTGATCGCCAACCCAAGGCCGGTGCCCCCAAAACGCCGGGTGATGCTTCCATCCACCTGCTGGAAGGGCTTGAAGAGCCGCCCCAGTTCCGCCTCCGACATGCCGATGCCAGTGTCCTCGATGCGGACTCGGAACCACCCACGTTCCTGCGCAGCGGTGATTCGGACGAAGCCGGATTCGGTGAACTTGATCGCGTTACCGGTGAGGTTCGTGAAGACCTGCCGGAGCCGGTCAGGGTCCCCCATCACGCGGATTTCCCCCTCCGGTCGCTGGTATTGGATGGTGACGGGACGGCCCTTAATGAGCCCGGCCGACATCGCCTTGACTTCGTCCAGGAGTTGCAAGGGATCGACCTCCTCCATGTCCACTTCCATTTTGCCCGCTTCGATTTTCGAGAGGTCCAGGATCGAATCGATGAGCCCCAGCAGGGACCGCCCGTTCTGGTAGATGATCTGGAGATCCTCCCGGGCCTCGACACCTAGCCGCCCTTGCGGATCCTGCATCAGCATCCCCGAGAAGCCGATGATGGAGTTGAGTGGGGTCCTCAGTTCGTGGCTCATGTTGGCGAGGAACTCGTCCTTGAGGTGGTCGACTTCCTTCAGCTTCTGGTAGCTGGTGAGCAGGTTGTCATTCAGCTCACGCAGTTCCTGCGTTTTTTCGTGGACCTTCTCCTCGAGGGTGTTGGCCCAAGCCTTCAGCTCGGCGCGGCTCTGCTCCAAACCACGTGTGCGGTCCTGGACCAGCTGCTCAAGGTTGGCGCGGATTTCTTCCAGCTCCCAGATAGTCTCCATCAGCTGCCGAGTCCGCTCCTGGACGCGGTACTCGAGCAGCCGATTCTGCCGTTCAATCTCGTCGCGGGAGACCCGGAGCTTATCGGTCATTACCTCGAAGGATTGGCTGAGATCCTGGATCTCGTCTCGGGTGTACACCTTGACGGAGACCGTCTCCAGGTTGCCCTGAGCCACCTTTCGGGCCGCCTCGGTCAGCTGAATGACGGGCCGGAGATACCTATTTGATAGGAATATCGCCACGGTGATGCCCAAAATCAGGGTGATCAGGCCCACGGCCAAGCTCGCCCTGATGTTTTGTTTGACAGCGTACTGGGTACCCTCCGTGGTGAACCCGATGACCAGCGTTCCCACCAGATCTGCCCGGGGCTCCTCGTAGAACACAGGGGCAACCGCGACCAGCATGTTGTCCTCCGGCCTCACGTACGTGTGGGTGAGGCCGTCCCGCAGGACTTGTCCCATGGCCCATTCCGGCGTCGTGGTGGTGCTGTCTAAGGCCTCGCCATGGGCTCCATAGACGGCGCTGAAGCGGAAGGCGGGGATGTTCTGTACGCCCTGAAGGACCTTGTCGATGTCCCGGGTGTTCCCTGTGCTGACGGCGGGGCCGAGGGCGTAGCTGGCCGTCTCGGCGACCTGTCGGGCACTCAGTTCGGCCTGGGAACGGATCTGCTGCTCCACCCAGCGTGGGTAGTAGAGCAGGTTGAAGGCGATGAACGAGAGGACCAGGATGCTGATGACCGTGCTCAGCTTGGTCTTGATGGAGATTCGATACATGGATGGGAGCCCTGGGAACCGGGTCCAGCCTAACAGCTAGGAGCCTGTCCAAGGGTTGGAGCGCCCCGCTACAACTTGAAGAGATTGACCTCGCGGTTGAGCATGTGAACCTGAATGCCCAGCTGTTCGACGGCCCCGCTGGAGGTTTCGATCGCCTGTTCACTCTCGATCGCCTTGCCGAGTACGCGGTTCATGGTCTCCTTCAGGGAAATCACATGATCCTCCTGCCGAGCCAGGATCTCATGCAGGTTGCTCGCAAGGGTCCGGACCTGCTCGGTGGCTCGGGCGATCTCGTCGCTCCCAGTACTCTGCTCCTTGGTCGAATCCCGCACCACGGCCGTGGCCTGCTGAACGTTCATGGCCAGGGAAAGGATGTAGTTGCTGGTCTGCTGCTGCTCCTCGATCACCGTGCGGATGGTCTCCACCTGATTGTGGATGTTCCGATTGGCCTCGTGGATCAGGGACGCCTGACCCGCCTGCTGCAGGGTCTCGCTGAGGATGCTCTCGACCACACTGTCGGTCTCGCTGATGGATTCAAGAATGGCCTGCAGGGCCACCTCGCTCTGGCCCACCGAGTCAGCGCCATCCCGGACGGCGTCCAGCCCCAGCTCGACCTGCTGGTAGGCCTTGCGGATCTCGGCCTGGAGGGTGCCGATGATTTGCTGGATTTCCCGGGTGGACCGGTTGGTCTGCTCGGAAAGCTGCTTGATCTCGTCTGCAACCACGGAGAACCCTTTTGACTGGCTGTCCCCGGCTCCCCCTTGGGAGGCGATGATGGCCGCATTGAGGGCGAGTAGGTTGGTCTGCTGGGTGTGGTCGCCGATGTAGTCGAGGATCTTGGCGATGTCCGAACCCAACTGCAGCAGGGTCTTGGTGGTCCCATGGAAATCCTGCACGACGCGCTCGATGACCTGGATCTTCTCGCGATTTCGCGCCACCAGTTCCATGCCCCGGCCGGCATTATGAATCACCTTTTTGGTGTACCGCTGGGCGATCTTCACGCTATCGTCGATGGCAGAGGTGCTCTGCTCCAGGTTCTCAGCGAATTCCTTGGTGTGCTCGGCATGACCCGCCAGATGGTCGATGTTCTTGCCCACGTTCTTGATCGCGACATCGAAATCCCGGATGGCCGAGGTGATACCCTCCACCACCATCAGCAGCTCATCCATACTCTGGTTGATCTGCTGGACACTCGCGGCCATCTCCACGATGGTCGCATTGGTACTTTCGGAGGCAAGGCTCAATTCCATGGAACTCGCGCTGATGCCGATGGAAGTATCCGTGAGTTCGTTGATCTCCTGATGGAAGGTCTCGATCAATTCACGTTGCCCGCGGTTCGATTGGCGGACCCCGTCGCCGGATTCCCGGATCAGGGTGGAGGCCTTAGCCAGATCGCGGCTGGCAGCGCGGATCTGGACGACCATGCCCCGGAGGCTCCCGACCATGGTCCCGAAACCCCGGGCCAGGGTTGCGACCTCATCGTCGCTGTAGACGGACTCCAGGCGGTCAATATGCCCTTCTCCGACCTGCTGGGCATTTCGGCTCAACAGCAGCAGGGGCCGCTGCACATCCCTCAGGATCAAGGGGATGAAGTAGAAGAGGAAGACACCCGCGATGAGGAGGATTACCAGGTTCGGGCGGAGGGCCTTCCAGATATCGTCGGCGTACTCCGACTCCACGATCACGGCACGAAGCTCCGAACCATCAGGCAGGGCTTGGACGACCAGGATATCCCCACCGCCGCGCGGCTCGATCTTGGAACCCAGAATGCTCCCACCTCGGGCCGCCGGCAGACGGAGGGATACGCCCCCACCAGCCCCCAGCCGCAGCGTCCCCAGGAACGCGTCAAGATCCTCCGGCGTGGTGTTCATCTCAGAGACGAAGGCAACCGAATCCGCAAGGTTCGCCAGCTCATTTCCCGCATAGTTCTTGACCTTCGTCCGGATGGACGACTGGAGGGTCAGCCCGGAGACGAGGATGGAAAGAACCAGCATCCCGCCCGTGATGCCCATGACCCCGAACCCGAATTTGGCCCGCAAGCTGGTGGAGTACCGCGCGAAGGATTCGTTGAACCCCGGCGTTCCCGCCAGGATCTTGTAGACCTTCATGAGGTTCTGCTTCGCGACGAAGTACTGGCAAACCGCCCCCAAGGCGCCCAGCACCAGGAAGATCGCCGTCGTGGTAAAGCTGACCCAGAGGCTCTGACCCAGGTAGAGCTTCAGCCAGAGGTAGCCCCCAAAACTCATGCAGAGCCCCAGGAAGCAGAACAGCAGCGAAGATGATTGGGGGAACCGGGTCAAGGGGCGGTAGAGGTCAGGACTGATCGCCTGCGCGGCGAGGGTTCGTTCCAGGTGCTGCACCTGAAGGAAAGAGGTACCAGCACATAGAACCAGTAACCCCAGCCCGACCGCCCCACCCTTGACAGAGAAGTGGAACCCCGAGGGCGCAGCGAAGAGGAGCAGGAGACCCGTGACGAGGAACAGCGAGGACCAGATGATCCCCGTCCCCATCCGGACGCGAAAGAAGACCAGTTTCCGCTCGGCTACGCCGAGATGAACGAGGGCCGCTGCCTTGAACTCAGGCATGGGTCCAGAATGTGAATCGGGCCGCACCATACTCGCGTGTTTCGGCCAGGATCCACCCCGGCTGTAATTCCAGCACAGTTTGGCGGTCCGTCTCGAAGACCAGGATCCCCCCGGGTGCCAGCCAGAGCCTGAGCTGGCCCGCCAAGGCGCCCCAAAACGACTGGGCCAATTCGTAGGGTGGATCCAGGAAGATCACCGCCTGAGCATGGAAAGCTGCCGGCTCCAGCCGGCTAAGGTCGGCCCGAAGCCCCAACACCGGCAGGCCCGTCAGATTCTTTTGGAGGCAGGTCCAGCCGGGCTCCGCCGACTCCACGCACACCACCGGGGCGTATCCACGGGAATGGGCCTCAATCCCAACGGCCCCGGTGCCGGCGCATAAATCCAGAAACGGACCCTGAGGCCACCGCTGGAGGATGGAGAACAGGGCCTCCCGGGCCCGATCCGCAGTGGGGCGAACCCGCAGGTCACCGGCCGGAGGCGCCGAAAGTCGGCGCCCCTTCAGGGTCCCGGCCACCACCCGCAAGGGGGTGGCCTCAGTAGGCCCAACGGAGCAGGGTGGAGCCCCAGGTGAACCCGGCACCGAAGGCGGACAGGACCACCAGGTCGCCCTTGGCCACGCGGTTCTGCTCGACGGCTTGGTGCAGCGCCGTCGGGATGGTCGCGGTGGTGGTGTTGGCGTACTTGTCGATGTTCACCATCATGCGGGCCGGATCCAGTTCCAAGCGCTTGGCGGCGGCATCCATGATCCGGATGTTGGCCTGGTGGGGCACGAAGAGCTTGAGTTCGGCCGGGCTGAGGCCATTCCGATCCATCAACAGCCGGCTGTTATCGGCCATCTCCCGGACGGCCTTCTTGAAGACCTCGCTGCCGGACTGGTGGATGTAGTGTTCCTTCGCCGCCACGGTCGCCGCGGTTGCGGGCTTCAGGGAGCCGCCTGCAGGCATATGGAGGAAGCAGCCGCCCGAGCCGTCCACCTTGTGCTCGAAGTCCAGAATGCCCAGCCCCTCTTCCACGCGCTCCACGATGACGGCACCGGCGCCGTCCCCGAATAGCACCGAAGTGGCCCGGTCCTCCAGGTTGATGATGGTGGTCATGATGTCGACGCCGACCAGGCCCACTCGGCGGACAGCGCCGGACGCCACCATGCTGGCGGCCGTGGTCAGGGCGTAGAGAAATCCTGAGCAGGCGGCGTTCAGGTCAAACCCGAAGGCGTTGTCGGCGCCGATCATCTCCTGGATTCGGCAGGCTGTGGCCGGAAACAGGGTGTCAGGCGTGACGGTGGTGACCAGGATCAGGTCCAGTTCGGAGGCCTTGATGCCCCGGTTGTCCAGGGCCATCTGGAGGGCCGGGGCTCCCAGTTGGGAAGCTCCGGTGCCAGGCTCGACCCAGCGCCGTTCGCGGATACCCGTGCGGGTCCGAATCCATTCGTCATTGGTGTCCATGATTTTGGACAAGTCATCGTTGGTGACCACACGGGACGGATAGCACTGCCCTGTAGCGGTGATTCCGACGGGGGCAGATAATCGATGGTTCAAGGGGCCTCCGGCGCGAAACCGTCATCATCGCATGAACGACGGAACCCGTCAGCGCTCGCTCCGGAACCGCCGCAACAGCCTGATCAACCGCTCTGCATCCAGCAGTGCAACGGGTACCCCGCCAATCAGGCCCGCAGCCCCTGCCCAGGGCCAGGCGGGATCATCCACTTCCGTTTCCCGCCATCCCTCGGGCAGCACGTCCACCATGCCCATCATTCGCTCGAGCGGGATACCCAGCCTGGGCCGGAGCACCGCCAGGGCGGCAGTGGAAGTCGAGGGCTCCTTGCACCCCGGAAGGTTCTTCCAATCCAAAACAGGAAGGAATTCCCCCTGATGGATCACCACGCCCTGGATCCCCCGGGGGCGTCCAGGCAAAGGGGCGACCGGCGAGGGGGCTACCACTTCGCGTAGGTCCAGCGTGGACAGGAGCAGGTCCCTCCCCGCGGCCTTCACATGGAGCCAGGTCCCCAGCTCAGACACGGGCCACCCGCCGCATCAGCGAATCCATCGCCAGCCCCATGACGGCCTCAGGATCCAGCACCCAGAGGATGCCCTCTTCCTGGGGGCTGCCGCCCATGATCCCCGGTGAGCGAGCCAGCTCCGGCAGGCTCCGCATGAGCACCTCCCCCCTCCCAACCACCTCGTCCACACCGAGGGCGATTTCCACACTCGCCGCGGCCCCCCCCTGCTGGGTCAGCACCACAAAGGCCCGCTGCATATCGGGCTCAGGGAGTCCCAGGCAGGCCTGCAACGATTCAAGGGGAAGGGACATCCCAAGCACTTCCACCTGGTCGCCGCCGCGAAGGACCTGCCTGCCAGCCTGCACCCGATGGACGCTGCCGAGGGGGATCCCGAAGACCTGGCTATCGCAGCGGACCTTCAGGCAGCTCACCACCGCCCGACTGAGGGGCAAGGTCAGCCGAACGAGGCTACCTCGCCTTGGCTCGCTGGAGAGGTGGATCTCTCCGCCCAAACCTTCCACTTCGGAACGCACGACATCCATACCCACGCCGCGTCCCGAGATCTGAGAAGCCCGTTCCTGGGTGGAAAACCCTGGTTCCAGGGAGAGGCGCAGCAGCTTCTCGGGGGCCTGGGGTTGGCCCTCCTTGATCAGGCCGAGCTCCAGACCGCGGGCCTCGATTCGGGCCAGATCGAAACCCCGGCCATCATCGCGAAGGTCGAAACGGAGGTTCCGTCCCTGCTGCGACGCCGAAATCCGAAGGGAACCGGTCTCGTTCTTGCCCTGGGCCAACCGTTCCGAGGGTGGCTCGAGGCCATGGTCCAGGGCGTTCCGGATCAGATGGAGGAAGGGCTCGGACAGGCGGCCCAGGAGGCTGCGTTCCAGCTCAAGGTCACCTCCCACGAAGGTGAGCTTCACCGGTTTTCCGAGATCCCTGCTGAGGCTCTTCACCATGGGCTCGATCCGCGCGAACAGGGTTTCCACCTTCACCATGCGCATTTGGAGGAGGGACTTCTGCACCTCCAGGAGCCCCTCCTCGATCTCTCCCATGAGGGCTAGGGGCTTCTCGACGTCGGTCGCCTGGGCCTGTCTCATCAGCCGGCTCGCGGTATCCCGGAGTTGTCCCACCCCCATCAGGCGGGCTTCGAGGGCTTCCACCCGATGGACCGGGAGCCGCAGGATCTCGACCTCTGGGGCCGATGCTGCGACCGGGGCGGGCTCCTCGGCCTCCTGTTTGGGCTCGGGGGCTGGGGTCGCGGCGGGCGCCTCATCCCGAAGACTGGCAGGCACCCGGGCAGGGTCGGCCAACAGGGTCGTCCCCAGGATCTCGCCTTCCAACGCCGATAATTCTCCCGGGGTGGGGTCGGTGCAGGCTGAGATCAACAGGAAGGCGAGACCCTCCCGATCCTCCGGGACGTCCCACGGCAGGGTCGAGATCAACTCTCCCCGGGCCCCCATCGCTTCGCTGATGGCCCGCAGGCGTTCGTCGAAGGTGGCGAAATCCAGACAGATCGTCACACCGTAGATAGGGGTGCCATGCATCAGCACCGCCGTCACCCGAGTCCGCTCGTAGTCGGACAAGGCCTTGAGGGTCTCCGACGGCAGGTCCAGCAGAGAGGATAGATCGTGGGCGCCGCCTTGGGCTGGACGGGCCAAAGCCTCGAGTTCACCCAGCTCCCTCCGGAGGGATTGCAGGTAGTCATCGGGTTCAGGGCGGCCCCGACGCAGGCCTTCCAGACCGGATTCTAGGGCCAGGATGCCCGCTTCCAGGGTCTCGGTCAGAGAGTCCGTGGAGCGCAGGCGCCCTTTCCGCATGAGGTCAAAGATGTCCTCCATGCGATGGGCCGCCCGGCTGAAGCTGGGGAACCCGAGCATCCCGGCCATGCCCTTGAGGGTGTGGGTGGCCCGGAAGAGTGCGTTCACGGAAGTCTGGACGACGTGGGCCGGTTGCGGCTCCTTCAAGGTGGCGAGCGTTTGCCGGGCCTGCGCAAACAGGTCCTCACATTCCGCCCAGACATCGTCGAAGGATGAATCCAAGAAGGGGCCCCCAGTCTCCTCTCAATCGGCACCTGACTGCCGGACCTGGAATCTGGGCGGATCGTCGGATCGTCGGTCGCCCCCCGGAGCCCTTAGACTGTCTGAATGCGCACCCTGGCCGTCCTCCCGTCCCGCTACCAGGCCACCCGGTTTCCCGGCAAGCCCTTGGCCTCTATCTGTGGAAAGCCCATGATCCAGTGGGTCTTCGAGGCTGCCCAGCGCGCCGAGGGAGTGGACCGGGTGGTGGTGGCCACGGACGACGACCGCATCGCCGCGGTGGTGCGCGGGTTTGGCGGCGAGGCCGTGCTGACGGACCCCGCCCTGCCCTCCGGCACGGACCGCACGGCTGCGGCCCTGGCGGCCCTGCTGGAGGATGGGGCGGAGCCCTTCGACTGTGTATTGAACATCCAGGGCGATGAACCCGCCATGCATCCCGACACGGTGGCAGCCGTGGTGGCGCTCATGCGGGACCTACCCGAGTTGCCCATGGGCACGGCCGCCTGCCCCTTCGCCCATGCCGACGAATTGTTCAACCCCAATACTGTGAAGGTGGTGGTGGACGACCGAAGGCGGGCCCTCTATTTCAGCCGCAGCCCCATTCCCTACCTGCGCAACTCCACCCACTTCGAGCCGGATTTCCGCCCTTGGATGGCCCCCGCCCAACTCGCCCACTTCAGGCGTCACCTGGGCCTCTATGCCTATCGGCCCGACACCCTGCGGGCCTTCACCAGGCTGCCCCCGCACCCACTTGAACTGCTGGAGATGCTGGAACAGCTGCGGGCCCTGGCGGCGGGCATTCCCATCGGCGTGGCCGATACGCCCTACTTCAGCATGGGCGTGGACGTGCCTGGGGACGTGGCGGGGGCCGAAGCCCTGCTGCGCGAGCGGGGACTGGCGGGTTAGCACGATAGACTGGTTCCCTGGGCCCCGCCCTGATCGTTGCCAGGAGACTCCGTGAGCCACCACAAAGTCGTCGTTATTGGAACCGGCCCCGCGGGCTACACCGCGGCGCTGTATACGTCGCGAGCCAACCTCGCGCCCCTGGTCTTCGAAGGCGCCCAGCCCGGCGGCCAGCTCACCATCACCACTGAGGTCGAAAATTTCCCGGGCTTCCGCCAGGGCATCGCCGGTCCCGCTCTGATGGATGAGATGCGCGAACAGGTGCTTCGCTTCGGCACCACCATCAAGGCCGAGACGGTCCTCAAGGCCGATCTGCAGGTCCACCCCTTCAAACTCACGACCGACAAGGGTGAGTACACCGCCGATGCCGTGATTATCGCCACGGGCGCCTCGGCCAAATGGATGGGCATCGGCAAGGACGAAGAGCTCTCCCGCTCCGGTGGCGGCGTGAGCGCCTGTGCCACCTGCGACGGCTTCTTCTTCCGCGGCAAGGAGATCGCCGTGGTGGGAGGTGGGGACACTGCCGTGGAGGAGGCCACCTTCCTCACCAAGTTCGCCACCAAGGTCCACCTCATCCATCGCCGTGACAAGCTCCGCGCCTCCAAAGCCATGCAGGAGCGGGCCCTGAAGAACGAGAAGATCCAACCCGTCTGGAACAAGACCGTGCTGGAGATCCTTACCTCCACTCATGAAACGCCCATGGGCGAAAAGGTGGAAAAGATCCGTGCCCTGAAGCTCAAGGACACCGTGGATGGCTCCATCTCAGAGCTGCCCGTCGAAGGCCTCTTTGTGGCCATCGGCCATCAGCCCAATACGGGCCTCTTCGCGGGCCAGCTGCCCATGGACGAGACGGGCTACCTCCAGATCGAGAAGGGGTCCAGCCAAACCCCCATCGAGGGTGTCTTCGCTTGCGGCGACGTGCAGGACCATGTCTACCGCCAGGCCATTACCGCCGCTGGCAGCGGCTGCATGGCCGCCATTGACGCCGAGCGCTGGCTGTCCGCGCAGGGCCTAGCCGAGTGAATGAGCAGTCCCTGGAACCCCTGAAGCCCCATCCCGAGGGCCGAGCCCTTCGGGCGGAAGTGGACTTGGGTCGCGTCGCGCGAAACCTGGGCCGCGTCCAGGCCGCTGCGGGGGGAAGGGGCATCTGGGGGGTGGTGAAGGCCAACGCCTACGGTCATGGTGCCGTGCCGGTGGGCCGCGCCCTGGCTGCGGCTGGCGCCCACGGTCTGGCCGTCTCCAGCCTGGAGGAGGGACTGGAACTCCGCCAGGGCGGCATCGAGTGTCCCCTCCTCGTGCTGGGGGGCCTCCGCCCCGAGGCCCTGCCGACCGCCAGCGCCGAGGGGCTCACCATCGCCGTGGTCGGACCCGAGCACCTGGCTCAATATGCGCAGATCCTACCCAGCCACCCGGTCAAGCTTCATCTGAAGCTGGACACGGGCATGGGCCGCTTCGGCCTGCTCCCTTCCGAACTGGGGGGCTGCCTGCCCGGTCTGCGGCAGTTGGCGCCTTGGCTTGAGGGAGCCATGGGCCACTTCGCCACGGCTGACGATCCCGACCAGGGGTTCGCGCTGCGGCAGCGGAGGCTCTTCGATGCCTGCCTTGCCCAGCTGGCGGACGCCGGCATCCACCCGGCCCAACGCCACCATGGCAACAGCGATGCCTGCCTGCGCGGGCTGCTGGACCAGGACACCCATGTGCGTCCAGGCTTGGCCCTCTTCGGCCTCACGACCCTTCTCGAAGGGCGCACCCTCGGGCTGGAACCGGCCCTGGCGCTGGTGGCCGAGGTCGCCCGGGTGAAGACCGTTCCGGCCGGAACCACCGTAGGCTATGGCCGAACCTTCGTGGCGCCCGAACCCATGCAGATCGCCACACTCGCCTGCGGGTACGCCGACGGCTACCGGCGCGACCTCGGGAACCGGGGCGTGGTCGGCCTCGCCGGGCGCACCTTCCCAGTGGTGGGACGCGTTTCCATGGACTACCTGACCGTGGCGCTGCCGCTGGACACGCCAGTAGCACCCGGGGACCCCATGACCCTCTTCAGTGCCGACCCCGACTCACCTCACAGCGTTGAGCGGCTGGCCCAGGTCCTCGGCACCATCCCCTACGAGCTCACCTGTGCCCTTCACCGCCGGATCACACGTCGTTTTTTTCCGTAAATCCGCAACGATCTGCTCTACCATGGGGGCTCCCCACTGCGGCCTTCCCATGAACCTGCTGGTCATAACCTGCCACGACGACCTCGTCGAGCGCCTGAGGATGTCCTTCGAGGGGGCGGGTCACCGTGTCCTCCACGCAGGCGATCCCCTGGAGGCACTCGCCCAGGATGCCTGGGGTGAAGCCCAGGTCCTGCTGGTGGACGCCGTGGGTGATCCGATGGACGGCTACCGGCTGTGCCGGCTCCTCCGCGGAGAAGCCCGAGTGTTGTTCCAGAACCTCCCCATCTTCCTGATCCTCGATCACACACCTGCGGATCAAGACCAGCAGGCCCTCCAGGCTGCGGAAGGGGACGGATTCATCCGCGTCAGAAGCACCATCCAGCAGATCCTGAACCACCTGGGGCCCGCCATGGCCGGGGGGGTCCCGCGAGAAGGCGGCGAGGGAGTGCCCGTCCTGGCCGTAGGATTCCAGGCGGGACTCGCCCAACGGACGCGGGACATACTCCAGCACTACGCTATGGAGGTCCACTCTCCACCGGCCCGGAATGCTGCGGAAGCCCAGCGGGTGCTGAAGGCCCCGGTGCTGCTTTTGGGCCTCTCCGCCGGTGGCGTGGAGGGAGCCCTGGCCATACTCGCCCAGCTGTGGGAACAGAACCGCCTGCCCTACACGATCCTCATGGGCCAGGTGAAGGACGAGGCCACCCAGCGCAGGCTGCTCCTGGCGGGCATCTCCGACTGGGTGCCGCTGCCGCTCTCGGCGCCCAGGCTGATCCATGCCTGCAAGCGTGCGATCGAGTGGATGCATGTCCGACGGATCCAGACCGAGTATGAATCCGCCATCCACGATCTCCGGGAACGCCGGAGCATGCTGGAGATCGAGGCGGCCGCGCTGCGCAATGAAGTGCTCACCGATCCGCTCACGGAGTTGCTCAACCGCCGTGCCTTTGACCAGAACCTGGAACATGCGGTGAGGCAATGGGAGCGCCACCGCCGTGCCTTCGTTCTGCTCCTCGGAGATATCGACCATTTCAAGCTCATCAACGACCGGTTCGGACATCCGGTGGGCGATGAGGTCCTGCGACAGATGGCCGGCCGCATTCGCTCGGGCCTGCGCAAATCAGATCTCGCCTTCCGCATTGGCGGTGAAGAATTTGCGATCCTGCTCACGGAAACCAGCCTCAAGGCCGGCTCAGAAGTGGCCGAGAAACTCCGGCGGCGAATCGATGAGGATCCCATCCTGCTTCCGTCCGGACAGACCATCTTCCCCACCATGAGCTTTGGCGTGGGTGGATCCGGAACGTCCACTCCCGGCGCCCTGCTGGCCCAGGTGGACAAGGCGCTCTACCAGGCCAAGAGCCTTGGCCGGAACTGCGTGGTGCTGGCCAACGAGGGTGAAATCCCGCCTCGCATCCTCAGCGCCGGAAACTGAAGAGATCCCCCAGCCCACGCAGGTTCAGGGTCAGGTCCACCCGGTCTTCTTGCCCTCCGGACACCAGCGCGGTGTTCAGTGCCACATGCGTGAATTTCAGGACGTAGGCCACGCAGGGTTCCACCCACGCCAGCGCCACCTGGCTGGAGGCGAAGCCGCGGGTCCTGAAATCATAGCTGGCGGCGAATTCCAGGCGGATCCGGTCGTCCCACAGCCGCTGGATGCCGCCAAGCTGGATCCCCTTCTGGCGCACCAGGAACTGGTTGATACCCGTGGTGAAGTAGGCCAGGTTGAATCGCCCCCCATCGCGGGCCTTCACGTCCAAACTAAGCGCATTGTCGGACCCGCCCGCCCCGATGTCCGAGGACCGGCGGAAGTTGAGGCGCCACCGATCATCCGGCTCCACATCCAGATCCGTATCCACCGAGGACCAGCCCTTTTTGTAGCGCCCGTCGCTGAGAATGATGGGCGTGGCGTGATATCGGGTGGCGATGCTCAAGCGGACAAGATCGGTGAACCCGATGCCCGAGGCGGGATGCCCCAGGAGGTGCTGCTTGAACCCCACCTCAAAACTCCGCTCACCCGAGGCGCTCAGGTTGACGCCTGGGAAAGAATCCACCGCATCAAAACGGGGCACGGTGCCGGCTTCCCCATAGGCGCTGGTCTCGGTCACACCGAAATAGGGTTCAACCACGTGCTTGAGCTCACCGTTGTACCCGAGGATGGCCACATCCTTGTAACTCCGCCCCACTTGGGGACCGGATAAACGCAGGTGGCTGGAGAGCAGATATCGGGTCGCTGCGGCTCCGTCCACCTGGAATGGGCTACTGGCAGGGTTCACCACGGTGCCATTGAGCCCCGCCGATGGATCAAACACGGGCTTGTCCAGGGTGGCACTGTAGTGGGTAGCCCGACCCATCATCTCGAAGTCCGCTCGGAAAGGCCCCCACTGCCCCAGCCGCCCGTGGAGGCGCGTATCAGCGTCCTGGCGGTTCCAGGCGTAGGTGTGATCCGGCACGACGGAGCTGTTTTCGAGGGCGTAGGCGAACCGGCCCAGGCGGATGCCGCCATCCAGGTAGAACGGACCGAGCACCGGCAAGGGGAAGAACCGGAACTCGCCCTGGGGCAGGGTCTGCCGCCGGAGAGATGCTGGAAAATTCGGGCTGTAGAAGGGGTCGCCCTGGACTGTCGAATTGAAGAAACTGCGTTGCTCGGCCGCTGCCAGGCTGAGGTTCCCAAAGGTAAAACTTCTACCGAGGTAGATCGCCGAATCGAAGCTCGTGGCGCCCAGGCTGCCGATCCCCTTGCCGAAATCCGCATCCACCAGGTTATCCGAGGCCTGATTCACGTCTGCGGTCAGCTGCCAGCCGTCTTCGCGCTGCCAGACTTCCTTGAGGGTGTAACGGTACCGCTTCGTATTCAGGGTCCGCTGATGGATGGTCTCGCCGGAGAAGCTTCCTTGATGTGTCAGGTCCGGGCGCCAGCGCACGTCCCCGCCCAGCAACAGGCCCTCCTTGCTGAAATACTCGGGCGAAAGCGTCAGGTCCGCCGTGGGGCCGAGCACCTGGTAATAGGAGAGACCCACCGCCGTCCCGAAAGCGCTGGATAGCCCTAGCTGCGGGTTCATCAGGCCCGAGGTGCGCTCTGCCTGAGCCGGGTAGATGGCATAGGGAAGGTAGAAGACCGGGACCGATCCCATCAGGACCCGGGCGTTCCACAGGGTGGCGAACCCATCGAGATCCACCTTGAGACTCGAGAGCTTCGCTTTCCACCCGGGCTTCACTTCGGGGCATGGGCTCAGTTCCACCTCGTCGAAGGACCAGGTGCGCAGGGCCGTAAAAGCCACGTGGCCAGACCGAAGCGTCCAGGTGGGCGGGAGGTCCATCTGCAGCGCCCACGCCTCGCCAGAGCGAAGGGCCCAGTCCATCTGGAGGCGCTCGCCGCGCAGTCGCAGTCCCGGGCCCTCCAGACGGATGTGGCCCTCAGCGATGAGGCGCCCTTCCGCAATCCGGTATTCAATGCGGTCCGCCAGCAGGAGGAGCCCTTCCGCCTGGATGGCGCCCTGCTCGAGGATCCACACGTCGCCAGCTTCGCTGACCCGTTCCCCCCGCCAATCGAAAGGAACCCTGGAAACGCCAAGTCCACGTTCAATCTGGAAGGGCCTTAGGGGAAGCAACTCAGCCGGTGTCGGGGCCTCCAGGGGGGTCAGTACCGGGGAAGCGGGCAAGCCCTGGGCTGCCAGCAGGGCCGGCACAGTGCCCAGTAGCAGACCTCGGCACCCTCTTGCGATCCGGCGCATGCAGGACTCAGTGGTGGTGCGGCAGCAGCCGCGCGCTGAGGAGGAAGATGCCCACGCCGGACAGCAACGCGATGGTGCTGCGGAGACCCGATACCTTCTGAACCTCGGGCAGCAAATCGGAACTGGCGACGTAGAGGGTCAGGCCGGCCGTCAGACCCAGGACCGGCCCGATCGGGAGGTTCAACAGGGACTGCCCCGCAGAGCCCAGCAGGGCTGCCAAGGCCAGGGTCGCCGCTGCCAGCAGAGCGGCGCGATTCCCGAAGCCACGCACCAGGAAAATCGAGGCGATGGTTCCACCCTCAGGGATGCGATGGAGCAGGATGCCCAGCACCACAAGGGGCCCCAGATTGCTGTGCGTGGACAGGGCCGCCGCGATGGCTACACCATCCATGAGGCTGTGCAGGGAAAGGCCCACCAGGGCGAGCACTCCACTGAGCCGAGAGCCGTCTGTATGGGTCTCCTCGCCGTAGTGGAAGTGCAGGGTGATGCCGTGTTCCATGACGTGCACCAGCAGGTAGCCCGCGAGGACCCACCAGGCATTGATCTCGCCGCCCCTGGCCTCCAGGCACTCCGGGATGATGCGCACCACCGTGAGCGACAACAGGTAGCCCGCCGCCACGCCGGAGAGCAGGCGCATGAACTGAGCCCGCCCCTGGAGAAAGCGCACCACGCCCCAGCCACCCAGGAGGGTGGCCAGGGACGCGATGGGAGCCAGCCAGTAGAGGGACACGGGTGGCTACTCTGCCTTGGCCTTCTTGGCCCGGGGAACCTTGGGCTTAGCGGAAGGAGCAGCTTCCCCAGCAACCTTCTCAGCCTTGGCCTTTTTGACGGGGACCTTGGCGACCTTGGCCTTCGGGACGACCAGCTTCTTCGCGGGCTTTCCCGGCATTGATTCCTGCACGGCCACGAGCGTGGGGGCTGGGAGGGCGGCGGGTTCAGGCGCTGACGTCACTTTGGCGCGTGGGGTACGTTTCTGCTTCCCGGGCGCCACGACCAGTTCGACCACGACCGCCGGTGCAGTGGAGCCGAACCGGGGGCGCGGGTTGGGGGTCAGCAGACTGGCGACCAGACCTGGAGTGGCCTTGGGGGGTTCGGGCGGGGGTTCGGGCTGGGCTTCGATCCGGGGTGCGGATTCGGCTCGATCCTCGGAAGGCAGGGTCTGGGTCGCGGCTTCGCTCCCCCGTTCCGTCCCGGTCTTGCGGCGGCGGCGGCGGCGCTTGCGCTTGGCACCCTCGCCTTTGGACTCGTCACCGGATTCCTCGGAGCCCTCGGAGCCCTCTTCGGCCTCCTCGTCTTCGGGCTTGGCGCTTTCGAAGAGGGCCCGCAGGCGCTCTCGTTCGTCCAGGGCCGCCCGTTGAACATCGCGGCGATCATATTTGAACGCCTCCTTCTTGGCATCCTTCGGCATGTCCCCGAGGGCCTTTTCGAAAGAGATGGGGCTGTCGCCGCCCAGGACGACGGTTTCATCCTCCGGCGTGCCCTTCTCCCGGTGGGGCTTGGGGGCGGCCTTCTCGACCGGAAGCTCCTCGGCGCGCTCGATCTCGGCGGCCATCTCTCCATAGCCCATGGTCCCGTCGGCCAGGATCAGGATTTTCGCGTCGCTCTGTTCCTCCATCTGGGTGAGGTCGCGGCGCTTTTCGTTCAGCACAGCAGCGGCGATGGCCGGGGCCAGCTTCACCCGGATCTCGCCGATACCGCCCTTGGCGAGAATGCCGTGCAGCCGGCGCACGACGGAGAGGGCCATGGCCTCGATGGTCTTCACCTTGCCGGTGCCCGTGCAGGTGGGACAGGTCTCGTGGTTGACGTTCTGAAGGCTGGGGCGGATGCGCTGGCGGGTCATGACCAGCACACCGAAGCGGTTGATCTTCCCCACTTCCATGCGGGCCTTATCGGCCTTGAGGCACTCCACCAGGCGGTCCTGCACGGCGCGGATGTGGGACTCGCGCTTCATATCGATGAAGTCGATGGCGATGAGGCCCGCCAAATCGCGCAGGCGCAGCTGGCGGGCGACCTCCTCGGCGGCCTCCATGTTGGTCTTCTGGGCCATATCCTCCACGCCATCGCCGGAGGTCTTGCCGCTGTTCACATCAATGGCCACCAGGGCCTCGGTCTGGTCCAGCACCAGGGCGCCACCACTGGGCAAGGGCACCTTGCGGCCATAGACGCGGTCGATCTGCTCTTCGAGCTGGAAGCGGGAAAACAAGGGCTTCTTTCCCGTGTAGTGCTTCAGCGCGTCGAGAAACTGGGGCATGGTCCGCTTGAAGAAGGACTGGGCGGCCGTGAAGGTGTCCAGATCATCGATCTGCACCTCCTCCACGTCGGCGCTGAAGGTGTCGCGCAGGGTGCGGGTGACGACGTCGTCCTCTTGCCAGACCAGGCCGGGTCCCTGGCGGTGTTTGTAGCGGCCCAAGACTTCTTTGTAGCTGTCCAGGAGGTAGTCCAGGTCGCGCTGGAAGTCCTCCTTGGTAACACCCAGGCTGGCGGTGCGGACGATCACGCCGATGTCCTCGGGAATCTCCAGAGTGTCGATGAGCTGCTTGAAGTGACGCCGCTCGTCGGTGCTTTCGATCTTGCGGCTAATGCCGTTGACAGGATTCCCGGGGGTGATCACCAGGTAGCGGCCGGCCAGGCTAACCTGCCCGGTCATCATGGCGCCCTTTGAGCCCAGTTCCTCGCGCACAGCCTGGACGAGGATCTCCTGGTCCCGCTGGAGGACATCCTGGATCCGGGCCCGACGGCCGTCGCCAGTCAAATCCCGGGGCAGGTCGCCCAGGGGCAGGAAGCCGTTCTTCTGCCCGCCGAAGTGGACAAAGGCCGCCTGGAGGCTGGTATCCACTCGCACGACCCGGGCCTTGTAAAGGTTCCCCTTGATCTTCTCGTTGTGCAGGAACTCGACGTCGTAGTCGAACAGCACCCCGTCAATCAAGGTGGCCACGCGGATCTCTTCTGGATCCGTGGCGTTGATCATCATTGTCTTCTTAGCGCTCAAGGAGGCTCCTCTTGGAGCCCAGGGGCATTGGCTGTGGCTGACGCCCAGCAGGCTCAGCGGCCCTGGGTTGGATTTCTTGGGATGGGTGGATCGGGAAACCGAAGGGGGCCCTGCCCTGACTTCGGCCACACGAAGGAAAAATCGGGATGGTCGCGATCCTCGGGAACGGGCTGAGCCTCGTTCGAGCCGCAGGATCTACAAGCATTAGACCCCCTTATTCTCCCGGGGGCAAGCAGCTTCCTACGACCCGTGGATGCAGGCGGGTTCCTCTCAAAGGGGAAGTTACAAGGATGTCACAGCCTGTAACGAGGGGCTTCACCCCCATCCCCCAGGATCACGGATATTGATTGAAGGAGGCATCCATGAGGATCCGAATCTTGGCCCAGTCCGTACTGGTAGGCCTGCTGTTGGCAGTCACGGCCCAGGCTCAGACCGTAACGGTGATGGGGTCCACAGCTCTCGGGCCGATCGTAAAGAAGGCCGCCGAGGACTTTATGAAGGCCAATCCCGGCGTGCAGATCGCCGTCAGTGGCGGAGGCTCCATGACCGGCCTCAATCAGGTGACCAGCGGTGGCTGCCATATCGGCATCTCCGATGTCTTCGCGACCCCCGACCAGGAGAAGGCCGGCGTCAAGAACCACAACATCGTGGTGCAGCCCTTCACCCTCATTGCCCACCCGGGCGTCGGCGTGAAGAGCCTCACCAGCCTGCAGGCCGAGCAGGTCTTCACAGGCAAGATCACCAACTGGAAGGAAGTCGGCGGCAAGGACCAGAAAATCGTCCGCGTCATCCGCCCCGAGTCCTCCGGCACCCGGGCCGTCCAGAAGAAGGAGATCCTGCACGACCATGACTTCACTAAGGACGTGTTGATCCAGGATTCCACGGGAGCCGTGGTCAACTCCGTGGCTACCACCATCGGCGCCGTCTCCTTCGTCGAATTGGAACATCTCGAAAAGAACAAGGTGCGCGTCTCCGGCATCGCCTACAACGGCGCCGAGTGCAGCAATGAGGCCGTGAAGTCAGGCAAGTACCCCATCTTCTCCTTCGGCCACGCCTACACCAACCCCGCCAAGTTGAGTGATCCCAAGGTGAAACAGGCGGCAGAGGCTTTCCTGGCCTATATCCTCACCCCCGCGTTCCAGCAGAACGTGGTGCTCAAGGCCGGCTACCTCCCCGTGGATTACGTCAAAATACTGAAGACCAAGCTCTGATTCGCGCATCGACCCTGTGTGACCGCCCGGCAGCAGTTCTGCCGGGCGGTTTACGGAAAGCCGGAGCCATGAACGATTCGTCTGAAAGCACCCTTGCCGCGACCAAACCGCTGGACGCGGTGTCTGGTACGAAAAGAATTCAGCCGGTTTTGCCCGTGTTTCGGCAGAGCCGGCTGCACCGTCTCGCGGATCGCTGGAGCCACCTGCTGTTCCTCGCGTGCAGCCTGCTGGTCGTCGCCCTCATCGGAGGCATCCTGTTCTTCCTCGCCACACGGGGCTTGGCGGCCTTCTTCCCCCTGGCCGGGAACACCGGGCGCACCCTGAGCTTTTCCGAGGTGTTCCTCACCACGGACTGGGCCCCCTCTTCGGATCGCTTCGGCATCCTTCCCTTTGTGGCCGGTTCGCTGGCGGTGACGGGGTTGGCTCTCCTCGTCGCAGCACCCACCGGCATCCTGACCGGCGTATTCATCGCAAAGCTGGCACCCCCCTGGATGCGCACCCTCATGCGCCAGGTCATGGATCTCCTGGTGGGCATCCCCTCCGTGGTCTACGGCATTTTCGGCCTCACCGTGATCCTGCCCCTTGTCAGCCGAACCTGGTTGACCAATGCGCCTGCCTCCGGCTTTGCCATTTCGGCCATGATCCTGTCCGTGATGATCGTCCCGACCATCGTAAGCCTCGCCACCGACGCCTTCGAGTCCTTGCCTCCGAGCCTCGACGAGGGGTCCCAGGCCCTTGGCTCCAGTCGCTGGCAGGCCATCTGGCACGTGCTGATGCCCGCCGCCAAGCCCCGCCTGCTCACTGCCACCGTGCTGGGGCTCGGACGCGCCATCGGCGAGGCCATGGCAGTCCAGATGGTCATCGGGAACAACCCCCAGTGGATCGCCCTCATGCGGGAATCCACGGACCGGGCGCCCTTCCTGAGGGCCCTGTTCACCCCGGCCGCGACCCTGACCACGGAGCTGGTCCAGGAGTTGCCGAACACCGCGGCGGGCTCGCCATGGAATAACGTGCTGTTTGCCATGGGCCTGCTGCTCTACCTGCTCACCATGGTCCTGATTCTCACCACCCGGCGCCTGGGCCGGGGCCAGGAGGCCTGATGCGTACCCTCCCGGCCCTGCGCACGTCTCCCACGGCCAAGCATGTGGACCGCCTCATGCGTGGCGTCCTGTGGATCATCGCCCTGGGCTTCATCGCTGTCCTCCTGATCTTCGTGGGAGCGATCCTGAAACAGGGCTGGCCAGTGCTGAACCTCGGCTTCCTCACCAAGATGCCCGAGACGTTGGATGCGGGTGGCGGCATCAAGCCCCAGATCTTCAACTCCCTCTACCTCGTGGTTCTTTCCCTCGGCCTGTCCCTTCCCGTGGGGCTGGGGGCGGGAATCTACATGGCCGAATACGCTGGGAAGGGCCGGGCACTGCAATTCTTCCGCCTCTGCATCGAGACCCTCGCGGCCACGCCCTCCATCGTACTCGCCCTCTTCGGCATGATCGCCTTCGTGCAGACCATGGGCTGGAGCTTCTCCATCCGGTCCGGCGCCCTCACCCTGGCCCTGCTCAACTTGCCCGTCATCACCCGCGTCACCGAGGTGAGCCTGCAGTCGGTCCCCAGGGAATTGAAAGAGGCCTGTTACGGCCTGGGCGCCACCAAACTCCAGACCATCCTCAAGGTCGCCCTGCCCTACGCCGCCACGGGCATTCTCACGGGCTTGGTGCTCACGGCGGGGCGCGCCTTCGGGGAGAGCGCCATCCTGGTCTTTACCGCCGGGACCAACACCAGCGGCCAGTTCCCCGACTTCCGCCTGACCGTCCCCGGAGAAACCCTGTCCGTCCATCTCTGGTCCGTCACGTCGGATGGCACCCTTCCCGACGCCCGTGAGATTGCCGCCGGCACGGCCGCAGTGATGATTCTCATCCTGCTTATCCTGAACCTGCTGGTCCGATTTCTGGACCGCGCCATCCGACGACGGACCCGCTGATGTTGAGCCCAAATACTCCCGAGACCAAGCCGATCAAGCTCTCCGTGAAGGACCTGGCCTTCTGCTATGGAGAGAAGAGGGTACTCGACGGCCTCACCCTCGATATCCACGCCGAGCGCGTGACCGCCATCATCGGTCCCAGCGGCTGCGGCAAGAGCACCTTCCTTAAATGTTTTAACCGAATCCACGAGGTCTCCAGCGCCGTGAAGGTAACCGGCGACATGCTGATCGATGGCGTGGACATCTACCGCGGCGGCATTGACGTGGTGGACCTCCGCCGCCGGGTTGGAATGGTTTTCCAGAAGCCGAATCCCTTCCCCAAGTCCATCTACGAGAATGTGGCTTTCGGGCCCCGGCTCTTCGGCGTGAACGACCGGGCTTCCCTCGACCTCCTGGTGGAGGATGCGCTCCGCAAGGCGGCCCTCTGGGACGAGGTGAAGGACCGCCTCAAAGAGAGCGCCACCGGAATGAGCGGTGGTCAGCAACAGCGCCTCTGCATCGCCCGGGCCCTGGCCGTAAATCCCGAGGTACTCTTGATGGACGAACCCTGCTCAGCCCTGGATCCCATCGCCACCTCCAAGATCGAGGAACTCATCCTGGAGTTGAAGAAGACCCTCACCATCGTCATCGTCACCCACAACATGCAGCAGGCCGCCCGCGTGAGCGAGTACACAGCCTTCTTCTGGCTGGGCAAGCTGGTGGAGATGGGCCTGACTGAGCGGATCTTCACCACGCCGAGAGAACGCATGACCGAAGACTACATTACGGGGAGGTTTGGCTGATGCCGCGACATCTCGACATCGAGATCAAGGAACTCAAGGACGGCATTCTGGCCATGGCCGGAGTGGCGGAGGCCATGATCGATCTCACTATCCAGGCCTTGAACGAGCACTCCAGGCCCAAGGCCGATCAGGTGCACATCCTGGATCGCACCATGGACGAATGGGAACTGAAGCTGGACCACCAGTGCATCGATCTCCTGGCCCTCCAGGCTCCCACGGCCGGCGATCTGCGCCTCATCGCTTCGAGTTTGAAGATCATCCCCGAACTGGAACGCATCGGGGACCACTGCTGCAACATCGCCCGCCGGGCTCCCTTCGTGCATCCCCCGATCCTGTCCGAGAGCAGTCTGGAGCGCCTGGGGCATGAGACCCGCGGGATGGTCCGGTGGGCCGTCGATGCTTTCATTGGCAGCGATGGGGGCCTAGCCCGCACCGTGATCCAGGCCGATGATTCCGTGGATGAGCTATACGGCAAGATCTACCGCGAACTCATCCGCCTGATGATGTCGGATCCCCTGTGTGTCGAGCGGGCCAGCCACCTCATCCTGGTCATCAAGAACTGGGAGCGCATCGCCGACCAGGCCACGAACATCGCCGAAGAAGTTCTGTTCATTCTCGAAGGCCGCAGCGCCAAACACACCTATCTCCAGGACAATCCCCCAATATAGGGAGGAAGGGTCACATGCCACGCATCCTCCTGCTCGAAGATGACACTGAGATCCGCCTGGGGCTGGAACAGCACCTCCGGCGGGAAGGCTTCAGCCTTGTTCCCGTCGGCACGGGCCATGAAGCCCTTCAGGCCCTGAATGCGCCCACTCCCAAGCTGGACGCGGCCCTGCTGGACCTCAGCCTCCCCGATATGGACGGCCTCGATGTTCTTCGCGCCATCCGCGCCCATGCGACGCTCAACGGACTTCCGGTGCTCCTCGTCACTGCCCGCAGCGACGAGATCGACCGCGTCCTGGGCCTTGAACTCGGCGCGGACGACTACATTTCCAAGCCCTTCTCCGCCCGGGAACTGGCGGCCCGACTCAGGGCGATCCTCCGCCGGGCGAACCCCTCCGCGGTGGCGTTACGCCCCATCCTGCTGGCCTATGGTCCCATCAGCGTGGACCAGGACATGCACACTGTCCGGGTGGATGGACAGCTTGTGGAGCTGACCCGCCGGGAGTTCGAGCTGCTGGCCTATTTCCTCACCAATCCCCGGCGCGTGCTCACGCGAGAGAAGATCCTTCAGCAGGTGTGGGGACTGGATTACCTGGGCGAGAGCCGCACCATCGACGCCCATGTGCGCCGCGTCCGAGCCAAGATCGGCGAGTCGGCGGCCGATCTCATCGAGACCGTGGTGGGCGTGGGCTACCGGCTGGGTGGACCTGCCGAATCCTGAGGGTCCGGTTGGTTCGGCAGCATCACCCGGAAGGTGGCCCCTTCCCCTGATCTGCTTTCCACCGTCACTTCGCCCCCCATCAACCGACAGAGGTGCTTCACGATGGCCAGACCCAGGCCCGTGCCCGGCATCGCCTTGGCAGCCTGGGACCGGTAGAACCGCTCGAAGATTCGCCCCTGCTCTGTCTCCGGAATGCCCGGCCCCTGATCCCGCACCTCCCAGGTCTGCCCCTGGGCCGTAACAAAGACAGACAAGGCCACCTGCCCGCCCGGCGGACTGAATTTCATGGCGTTCGAGACGAGGTTCTCGATAACCTGGTGGAGCCGAAGGGGATCCGCCAGGATCCGGGTCCCGACCGGGGCCGACAGCTGCATCTCCACGGTCACGCCCTTGCCGGCGTGCTGTTCCCGCAGGTCCCGCACGAGGGTGTCCAGATAGACAGCCAGGTCCAGGCTCTCTGGCGCCAACCGCAGGGCCCCGCTTTCGATACGGCTCAGCTCGGACAGGTCACCGAGCAGCAGCGCCAACCGGTCCACCGAGCGGAGGAGGGACTGGGCGCTCTCCCGGGCCGTGTTCGACAGCTCCTCCTCCTGAAGGTTCTCGGCAGCGATACGGATGGCCGTCACCGGGGTCTTGAGTTCATGACTCACGTTCGAGATGAACTTCTGGCGGGTGGTCTCCAGGGCTTCCTGGCTGGTGACGTCGTCCAGGGTGAGCAGGACGCCAGCCACGGAGCCCAGGGGCGCAAAGGGAATGGCGCGCACCCGGAGGGTTCGGGCCGCCCGCGCCAACCGCCACTCGGCACCCAGGCCCTGGTAGGCCTTCTGGACGGCACCGGGACTGTCGGGGTCCCGGAAGACCTCGCCCACTGACATCCCCTTGGCCAGGGGCGCACCCAGCCCCAGATGACGCTGGGCCGCCGGGTTGAACTGCTCCAACCCACCCCCGGCACCAAACAGCAAAACCCCTTCCTCAAGGCGGGCCATGATGCCCGGCAGCAGACGATCCTCCCGGGCTGCCTTTTCCTTCAGATCGAGATTCTCCTGTTCCAGCGCGGACCAGGCCCGGGGAAGGTCCTCGAGGGCCCGTGGGCGGGTGCCCCCGAGCAGCTGCTCCAGCGGTTCGGCCAGGAAGCGCACCTGCCAGCGGGCCATGAGGATGAGGACCAAGGCGAGGGTAGCCAGCAGGCCCAGCGTCCACAGGAAGGAAGCTCCCTTGTGGATGCTCATGCCCAGCCCGAAGCCGAGGAAAAGCATGGAGGCAAGGCAGATCAGCGCACGGCCCAGGAAATCCGGCAGCGCTGATCCCTCACCCTGCTGCGGTTCCGGCTGATCCATGCCTTTCGACCATACACCGCCTGGGCCCCTCCACCCACCTCGCAGTCAGGAATTTACGTTCCGATTACCCGCTTGGACCCAGTACAGTTGAAGGTTGATCGCGGGAGATTCCAATGTCCATGAATGCCCTGATGCGCTGGCTGAAACCCCGGGAGATGGTCTTCTTCGACCTGTTGGAGTCCGCAGCCGGCAACGCCTACCAGGCCGCTCAGCTCTTTGATCGAGAAATCCGGACCGGGGATCCAACCCGTTTCGCAGAGCTTCGGCGGCAGATGAAGGATCTGGAACACATCGGCGACGACTACACCCGCGAGATCATGGACCGCCTGAACCAGACCTTCGTCACGCCCATCGATCGCGAAGACATCATGCAGCTGGCCCACGCCCTTGATGACGTGGTGGACTCGATTAATTCGGTTTGTGATCGCCTCATTCTCTATCGCATCGGGCACGTGTTACCCGCCGTCATGGAAATCAGCTCGATCATTGTCGAGGGTTCCGGAGAGATCCTTCACCTCATCCGGTCCTTGCGGAACATGTCCAACCAGAAGGAGATCCGGGACCGCATTCGGCGGGTGCACACCCTGGAGAACAAGGCGGATTCCATCTACCACGCGGCCCTGGCCCAGATCTTCGAGGATCCCAAGGATCCCATCGAGCTGATCAAGTGGAAGGAACTGCTCAACCGGATCGAGGATGCGACGGACAAGATCGAGCTGGTGGCAAAGGTCGTCGGTTCCACTGTCATGAAGAACGCTTGAGCCTTCCATGATCGAAGCGTTCCTCATCCCTTCCCTGGCGGTTCTCATTCTGCTGTCCTGGGGCATCGATTACATCAACGGCTTCCACGACACCGCCAACTCCATTGCCACTGTGGTCAGCACAGGCGTGCTGCCCGCCAAGTACGCGCTGGTGATGTCAGCGGTCTTGAACTTCGCCGGAGCCCTCGCCGGAACCTCCGTGGCCACCACCATCGCTAAGGGCTTGGCCGACAGCCAACACATCGTCCCCGCTGTCATTGCGGCGGCCCTTCTGGCCGCCATCACCTGGGATCTGCTCACCTGGTGGTTCGGTATCCCTTCCAGCACCAGTCACACGCTGCTGGGTGGACTCACCGGAGCCGTGGTGGCCCACGCCGGTTTCGGCGCCCTGCACATGAACAAGCTCAAGGAGATCGGGGCTTTCATCATCATCTCGCCCGCCCTGGGTTTCTTCGTGGGCATGGCCCTCATCCTGGCCATCCTGTGGATTGTGCGACACTTCCCGGGACACAAGGTGAACGTGGTGTTCCGAAAGGCTCAGCTCGTCAGTGCCGCCGCCATGTCCTTCACCCACGGCCAGAATGACGCGCAAAAGGCCATGGGAGTTATCTGTCTGGCACTCATCGCCTATAAGTTCCATCTGCCCCTGGATGCCAAAGCACATGTCATCGTCCCCCTTTGGGTGAAGATCGGCAGCGCCACCATGATGGCTGTGGGCACCGCCACGGGTGGTTGGAAGATCATCAAGACCATGGGATCCAAGATCGTCAAGCTGCGGCCCATCCACGGTTTCGCCGCCGAAACGGCCGCAGCCGCAGTGCTGTTCACCACCGCACACTACGGCATCCCCGTCAGCACCACACACAGCATCACGGGCGCCATCATGGGCGTGGGCACCTCCATGAACGCCAGTGCCGTGCGCTGGGGCGTGGCCGGAAACATCGTCGTGGCCTGGATTCTGACCATCCCCATCAGCGCCTTGCTGGCGGCGGGATTCCTCAAACTGGTCGCCCCCTTCTTCTGACGATTTGTTCCCAAGATGTGACTGAGCCGACACGCCGCCGTCACATTTAGATCCGAGACTTTCCCTCCCAGCTTCGCGGGTGCCCGTCACCGCTTGGTTTCACCTTTTTCCCGTGAAGTTGGCAGCGCCGACATGCCACCGTCATGGCCGTGGCCGAACCTGGATGCGAACCCAGGGAGGTACGACATGACCATCGAAACCCTCGCCCCGCATCCGGAAGGCGCCCGCTACACGGTCCGATCGCTGGGCAGTGGCGACCCTCCCAGGCCTGGTCGGGCACCCCAGCCACCCTGGACCCGGCCGCTGTGCAGCGCTTCCTCAATCGGACTACCCGCAGCACCGCCCTTCGATCGAGGGCCGATCTCTAGGCCTGTGACACCCTAGGGGTTCCCTTTCGGAGTCCCGATGTCATTGAACGACCCGAGGCTGGACGAATTGCTTATCGGTGGCCCGCCCAGGCTGGAATCCCTGCTGCGCTGGCTGCTGGAAGCCTCGCCCAAGGATTCTCTGGATGGTGAACCCCGACGCACCACCCGCCTGCGGAGGCTTCACGAGGCCCTGGCGGAGCGAGGCCTCACGGACGCCCTGGCCGAGGCCTGGAACCATACCTCGGCCATCCGCCTCCTGGCGGAAACGGGGCTTCCAGACCGCACGACCCTGCTGGGGGAGGGCTTCCTGCGGGTGGTGGACCAGATCATCCCCCGCCTCGACTCCGAGGGTGATCTCTATGCGCTGCTCGACCGCCTGAACCTCACCCAGGCGGATGCGGACTGGATCGAAAGGCTTCCCGGCAACCTCCAGGCTCTCTGGGGGCGCCTCTTGACCCCGCCCCACGAGATCTGGATTCACGCCGCCCAGCTACTGGCCCACCGGGCTACCGCCGTGGGCCTGTCACGGGACCTCCTAGCCCAGGATCCCGAGGGCGGGGACGCCGACTCGCCTTACTTCCACCTGTCCAGAACGGTGCAGGAATGCAGTGAGCGGCTTCGGGACCCGGTGGCCCGCACCGCATGGGAAAACTGCAGGAAAGCTTGTTCTACGGTGCTGGAGCGGGTTCACGAGAGCCTGGAGGCCCGGGGGGTCAGCACTGACTTGGTGTTCCGTCTCGAACTGCTGGAGGCCCAGCTCGGTCGCATTGATCAGCTGCTGCGATTCGCCGCGGGTGAAGGCGATGGTGTAGCCTTTGCCTCCGAGCTGGTGCGCGGCAGTGCCGAGCAGCACGGTCTGCGGGTTTTGCTCCGCACCACGGTGAAGCGCCTCACCCGGAAGATGGTCGAACACACCGGCGACACCGGCGAGCACTACATCGCCCGGGATCGGCATGAATGGTGGTCCATGGCCTGGTCGGCGGCGGGCGGTGGTGTGCTCACCGTGGGGACAGCCCTCCTCAAGTACGGACTCATGGCCCTGCCGCTGGCGCCCCTCCTGATGGGTTGTTCCCTGACGTTGAACTACACCCTGAGTTTCTTCCTCATGCAGCTGCTGGGATTCAGCCTGGCCTCTAAGCAGCCCGCCATGACCGCTGCGGCGCTGGCCCGGGCCCTGGAGGCCGGCGAGGGCCAGGGCCGCGAAATCAAGCTGGTGGCCGCCATCACGAGCACCCAGGTCATCGCCACCCTGGGCAACGTGCTGGCAGCCATTCCCACGGGGCTCGCGGTTGCGGCCCTTTGGATCTGGCGGACCGGGCATGGCCCTTTCGGTCCCGAGACCGCCCTACATAGCCTCCGCAGCAACCTCCCCTTCAGTGGCTGGACACTCGTCTTCGCGGCAGTCACCGGCGTGCTGCTGTGGCTGTCGAGCCTGGCCGCAGGATGGGCCGCCAACTGGAGCGCCTACCGGCAGCTGCCAGAAGCCCTTGCCCAGAACTACCGGCTCCAGTCCCTGTTCGGCGCCCATCGTGCGGATCTGCTGGGTCGCTTCGTCCATCGCCACATTTCGGGGTTCGTGGGTTACCTAGCCCTGGGTGGGCTGCTGATTTTCGTGCCTATGGCCTTTGCCTTTGCGGGCATCCACCTGGAAGTTCGCCATGTGACGCTCCAGGCCGCCTCCATGGCCCTGGCTTCTGCCAGCCTCTGGGCCGAGGGCGGCCTGCCTTGGGGCGGCCTGCCTTGGGGCGACGTGCTCTGGGGCCTGCTGGGCATCGGCCTCATCGGCGTCATGAACTTCACCGTCTCCTTTGCGCTGGCCCTCTGGACCGCCCTGCGCGCCCGCGGCTTCAGCGGCCGCAACAGCCGCCTGCTCTGGTGGAGTATTCTGAAGACCTTCAATCGCCAGCCCGGACGATTTATCCTGCCCCCGAAGGCTGATACCCTCGACCACCCCCATAACGGAGATCCCCATGCGTAGCCTGCTCCTCCCCGTCCTCCTCGTCGCGGCCCTTGGCGCCCCCCTTGTGGCCGAAGAAAAGCCTGCCCCTGTGCGCCTGACGGCCCTGCACGTGAGCCCCGCCAGTACGCTGTCCCAGGAGATCGGCATCAGCAAGATCGACATCGCCTTCTCGCGGCCCGCGGTGAAGGGAAGGAAAATCTGGGGCGAGTTGGTGCCTTTCGGCCAGGTCTGGCGGGCGGGCGCCAACAGCGCCACGGTGATCACCCTCAGCCACGCCGCCAAGGTGGCCGGCAAGGACGTGCCCGCCGGCAGCTACGGCTTTTTCGTCATCCCCGGCGAGAAGCACTGGACGCTCATCCTGAACAAGAAGGCCAAGCAGTGGGGCGCCTACGAGTACAAGGCCGAGGATGACCTGCTGCGCTGGGAGGCCACGCCCCAGGGCGGGCTCTTCCTCGAGTACCTGGACTACCGCGTGACGCCGGTGGATACCGGCAGCGCCGTCATCGAGCTGGGCTGGGAGAAACTCCGCGTGGCCTTCCCCATCCTGTTCGACACCAAGGCCATCTACTGGGCCCACCTGGAGGACACCCTCAAGAAAGCGACGGACAAAGATATGGTGCCCTGGTACCAGGCCGCAAAGTACTGCCAGGAGCAGGGCATCGAGCCCCAGAAGGCCCTGGTCTGGATCGAGAAGAGCCTGAAGATCGGCGAAAGCTTCTGGAGCCATGAAACTGCGGCCCGGATCTACAGGGACGCGAAGCGCATGCCCGAAGCCCTGGACCACCTGCAGAAGGCGATTGACCTCTCCAAGGGCAAGGCGCCGAAGGAATACACCGAGAACCTAGAGAAGGAATTGGCGGTGTGGAAGGCCCAGAAGTAGGGTTCAAACCCCCTTCCGCTCCGTCCCCCAAATGACCTTGTGCAGCTGCACTTGCACGCGCACGGGCAGGCCGTCGGCGACGACCTGCTCGGCGAGCCAGGCCGGATCCAGGCCGCCCCAGATAGGGCTGAAGACCACTTCCAGGCGGTCCCAGATGGCCCGCTCGGCAGACCAGGCCTTGGCCCAGGTGTAGTCGGCCTGGTCGCAGAGCACGAACTTCAGCTCGTCCTGGCCCGGCACCATGTGATCCAGGTTCGAATCCAGCCAACGGTGGACCTCACCGCTGCCGGGCGTCTTGCGGTCCACGATCTTGATCACCTCACGGGGCACTTGCGCCAGGTCGTGGCTGCCAGCGGTTTCCAGGGCCACCTCATAGCCCAGGTGCAGCAGGGCCCGCAGCAGCTCAGGCGCATTGGTATGTGCCATGGGTTCACCTCCCGTGAGTTCCACAAAGGGGGCGTTGGGGCCATGGCGCGGGGGGCCGAGGCGCTGGCGCGTCTCGGTTAGAAGATCGTCCAGGTCTCGCATCTCGCCCTGGTAGAAGGCGTACTCGGTGTCGCAGTAGATGCACCGCAATGGGCAGCCCGTCAAACGGATGAAGAGGCAGGGCCGCCCGATGCGGGCGCCCTCTCCCTGGATGCTGTGGAACACCTCGTTGACCTTGAACTTCATCGTGTGCGAACCCCTCGCTCAGATTCTCCCACAGCGCTTCCCCGAGATCCGCTTCCCGTGGGAGCATCGTTCCTTCCTCGGGGAGTCCATGTCTTTACCGCGGTTCCTGCTCTTTCTCATCCTTAGGAGTCGGAACGGAATAACCATTGCTTTTGTTGGCCCCCATCCGCGATGCAACCGCAAGGAAAGACCCGCAGGCCTATGTGGTTCATAGGTCAAGGGTCTTGACACCGCGGGGCGTGCGGATGGGCGCCAACCCGAAGGGCGGGGGCGGTTGATGAGCGAGGGACAGTTTGTGGATGCGCGCCCAGGCAAGCCCGCCAAAGGGCCAGAGGACGTCGACGAGGGCACCGACACCTACGACACCATCGACTGGCTGGTGAAGCACCTGCCCCACCCGAACGGAAAGGTGGGTATGTGGGGCATCAGCTACCCGGGCCACTATGCTGTCCAGGGCATGCTCTGCAGGCACCCAGCGTTGAAGGCCGTATCCCCCCAGGCGCCAATGCTGGACCTCTGGGAGGGGGATGACGCCTACCACCGGGGGGCTTTCCAACTCGCCGCCAATTTCAATTTCTTTCTCTTCTTCCACAGTCCACATGACCAGCCCTCCGGCGAACGCCCAGCCGTCACAAAGGTCGGCACGGCCGATGGCTACCGCTGGTTCCTGGAGGCCGGTCCCCTCGGTGGGATGGCCGCCAAGTTGAAACAGCCCCCGGAGCGAATCCGGGAGGACTACCTCCGCCACACGACCTACGATGCCTACTGGCAGGCCCGCAACCTCCGCCCGTACCTTAAGGACATTCAGCCCGCCATCCTCACCGTCGGCGGCTGGTTCGATGGCGAGGATCTCTTCGGTGCGCTGGCCTGCGCCCGAACCCTTGATCTCCAGAGCCCCGGCACTGTCAGCCATCTGGTCATGGGCCCCTGGACCCATGGGCAGTGGGCCACCGGCGACGGGAGCCGCATCGGCAACGCCGAGTTCGGCTCAAAGACTGCCGTCTGGTTCCAGCAGGAGGTGGAGTTGCGCTTCTTCAATCAGCACCTCAAGGGGGCGGCAGGTCCCGCCCTGGCCAAGGCCACCGTCTTCGAGACGGGAGGGAACCAGTGGCGGACCTTCGATGCCTGGCCACCCCGAACTGCCAAGCCCCGCACTTTCTACCTGGAATCCCGCGGCCGCATCCGTTTCGCCCGGCCCGGCGCAGCGGACGGCTTCGACGCCTTCGTGAGCGACCCAGCCCGGCCCCGTGCCCTACAGCCAGGACATCAGCTTCAGCTACTCGGCACCGTACATGACCGAGGATCAGCGCTTCGCCGCCCGCCGCCCCGACGTTCTGGTCTACGAGACTGAGCCGCTCCCAGGGGACCTCACGCTGTCTGGTCCCGTGCGCCCTGTGCTCCATGTGAGCACCACGGGCACCGACAGCGACTGGATCGTGAAGGTAATCGATGTCTTCCCCGACGACGCCCTCGATCCCAAGGACGCTCCCCGGGGCTGGCATGCCGCCGGGTATCAGATGCTAGTCCGCGGGGACGCCATCCGGGGCAAGTTCCGCAACAGCACCTCACAGCCGGAGCCGTTCGTCCCGGGCAAACCCACTGAAGTGGCCTTCACCCTGCCGGACGTCTTCCACACGTTCAAGAAGGGGCACCGGCTCATGGTGCAGATCCAGTGTTCCTGGTTCCCCCTGGTGGACCGGAATCCCCAGGCCTTCGGCGACATTCCCCAGGCCCAGCCCGAGGATTTCCGCAAGACCGAGCAGCGCGTCTACCATTCCGCGGCCCTGCCTTCGCGGATCGAAGTTCTGGAACTCAAGTAACGATTAGACCCAGCGCCGCCCGCCGTCCTGGGTGAGGATCTCGCCCGTGAGGAAGGGGCTGTCGGCCGCGAACCGAACGGCGCGGCAGAGGTCGGCGGGATCGCCGATCCGCTTTAGCAGTGTGCGCTCGGCCAGAAAGGCCATGTCGCTGCCTTCCGCAGGCAGCACTGCTCCCAGGGCGTGGCCCACCACCCGCACCTTCGGCGCCAGCAGCTGCGCCAGGCCGGGCACCAAGGCCGCCAGGCCGGCTTTGGCGGCACTGTAGGGCAGCCTTTTCAGCCAGGGCTGGTGGATCGACGTATCCAGCAGGATCTGGAGGCAGGCACCCTCGGCAAGCCGGGGAGCCAAGGCCTGGGCGCACAGGAACGGAAAGCCCAGGTTCACCCGCCAGGTGGCCTCTAACAGCTCGGCCGTCCAGGTTCCAAGTGGGCTTTTGGGGAAGGTCCCCGCCAACACCACGGCCCCGGAAATAACCCAGCCCTGCGCCTGCAACGTGTCCAGATCTGCCATCATGCGTGACATCAACTCCGGGCTCTCGGCATCCCACTGCAGCGTCCGGATGCGTGCCGTTTTCGACAAGCCATCCACCCAGGTCTCACCGTCCCAGGACTCTGAACTGGTCAGCACCAGATCGTGATCCCGGGCAAGATCCTCCGCGAGAGCCCGGCCCAATCGCCGCCGCCCCCCCACCAACACCCAGCAGGCTCGGTCATTCCACGAAGATTGCATCATCTGGGCATTTTTCCACAAACTTCCACAAAGGCTCCATGAATCCCTACTTGAAACGCATCCGATGGCGCTTGATCTGGATCAGCTTCGTCTGCCTCACCCTGGCGCTCGGGTCCTTCGGCCTCCACCAGTGGGTCTACGCCGAGTCGGATGATCAGTGCTCCTGGATGGTGGAAAATGGCAAGATCCTGATCCGGGAGATCCTCCCAGATGGCGTGGCGGAAGAGGCGGGACTGCTCGAGGGCGATGAACTGGTCAAGATTCAGGGCCGCGCCTTCGAGCCCACCATCGAGGGCACCCTGAAGGCCCAGCGGTTCATCAATGAAAAGCCTGAAGGCGCCTACCTGATCTACACGGTCAAGCGCCAGGGGCGTCAGATCCTGATCCCGATCCACCTGGTAAAACCCCTGGACCTGGTGCAGCTGGCCCTCCTGGCCAACGGCTTCATCGCCTGGGCCATCAGCCTCCTCGTGGTACTTTCGGCACCGGAGCGGAAATCTTCGCGACATTTCTTCTACCTGGCCGCCACAGCCCTCCTGATGTCAGGGGCGGCCTTCTCTGGCAATCCACCCATGGCGGTGGGCATTGTCATCACACTGCTGGCTGGAGTGGCCTCCGCCCTGCTGCCGCCGCTCTGGATCCACTTTTTCCTGCGCTTCCCCCATCCTCACGAGTGGCGGAAGAACCGGCGGTTCCTTCAGGTGATCTACGGCATCTTTGCCGTCCTGGCCCTCATCCAGACTCTCCTGCGCCTTTGGGCGTTGGTGAGCGACGGCCTGCCGAAAACACCTCCGGGTATGGTTCCGGATGGCCCACTCAGTACGCTGCTTCACGCCTTCGGGTTCCTTCCTATTTCGCTCTATGTGTCTGCGGCGCTTACGGGGCTTGGTTTCTTCGTGGGAGGGACCTATCGGGCGCCGGAGCGCCTCAGGAAAGCCCTGCTGCCATCTCTGGTCGTGGCCGCGGCCCTTTGCTTTGACCTGCTGGCCTGGACCCTCCTCCGAACCAAGTACAACACCCTCCTCTTCCGTCGCCAGACCTTCATCTTCATGCTGCCGGCACCCCTCCTGCCTATCAGTTTTGCCTACGCCATCTTCCGACATGGGCTTTTCGACGTCCGCAAAGTGTTGCTGCGCTGGGTCAGCTACATGGGGATCCTCGGGCTCACGGTCGCCGTTTACCTGGGTGGCCTGGCCTGGGCCTTCTCGCACCTGGCCTCGATTCCGCCGGGGTGGGCGGGGGCTCTCATCGGCATCCTCGCCCTGCCCCTGGGCTGGGCCCTGAGAACCCTCCTGAAGGGCATCCGCCGCCGCTTCCGTCGGGACTTCTCAAGCACTCGCGAGATCGCGCTCAGCGCCGTGCGCGAGCCCCGCAAGCGGTTCAGTGAGGAATCGCTGCTCAAGTCGCTGCGCCGGGCCCTGGGCGAGGCCTTTCAGCCCCATTCCCTCGAGATCCTGCCCATCGAAGGCCGCCAGGTGATGCTGCCCCCGGCTGAAGCCTCCGACCGGGAAGACCGACGCATCCATTTTCCGCCCCAACTCCTGCGGATTCCCCCGGGGCTTCTCCGCCTGGCCCGCGAGAACGGGGAACTGGTCCTCGGCCTAGGCAGTGAGGAGGCCGACTGGATCAGGGAACAGGGTGGGACCGTGCGGGCCCATGTCGATGCCCTCGAAGCCCAGCTCATGCTGCTTATCCTGGCCGGTGACACCCCTCATAGCATGGTGTTGATGGGCGGCAAGTACGCCGAACTCAATTACGGGCGGGAAGATCGCGAGTTGCTGCGCGAGGTGGCCATGGCCGCCGGGCAGGTGCTTGAGGCCGCCGTGATGCACTTGCGCCTGGTGGCCCAGGAACGCCTCAGCCAGGAGCTGGAGACGGCCCGGTGCATCCAGGAGAGCCTGGTCACCTCGCACCTGCCACCCATCCCGGGCTTTCAGGTGGCTTTGCGGCTTGAACCGGCCCTGGAGACCGGCGGTGACCTGCTGTTCGTCAAGCGGCGCCCCAGCGGCACCTGGCTGGCGGCTGTGGGGGATGTCTGCGGCAAGGGCCTGGCGGCGGCGCTCTACATGGCCCAGGCCACGGCGCTGCTGGAGCATGCCGTCCAGCGGGAGGACCAGCGCTTGGAGGAGATCCTGTGTTCCCTGGATCAGACCCTGAGACAGCTCCTGGGCCGCCAGGGCTTCCTGACCCTGATCCTGCTGGAATGGGATGCTGCCGGGAACTACCGCCTGGCGCGGGCGGGCCACCCCGGGGCCCTGGTGCTCCAGGGCCTGACCGAGGAGGGCACCCTGGAGATGGTCCCCCACGGCCGGGGTCTGGGCCTTCGTCCATCAGGCCCCAGCGACTGGCAAGTGGTCGAAGGCGTCCTTCCCCCGAAGAGCTGGATGGTGCTCTACAGTGACGGCCTTTCGGAGGCCATGAACCGGGAGGGCGATCTGTATGGATTGGAACGGCTTAGCGCCCAACTGCGACGACTCTGGGGCACCGGGAGCCCCCGCGCGGCCTGCGAGGCCGTCTTCCGGGACGTGGCGGCCTTCGATACTCAGAACCGCGATGACCGGACATTGTTTATCCTGGGGAGGGAGACCTGAATGAAGCTATCTTCCCTCCGCTGGACCATCCCGACCTTTCTGGCCCTCCAACTGGGGCTCCTCTGGATTCAGGGTGCCCAACTCCACCGCCAGAATCAGGTGCTCCTGGCCCTCCGCGAAGATATCCAAGCCCTGACCGAATCCATGGAGGCCAGTCAGTCGCCCGCTGCATCTGAAGAAGAAGGTGCGGCCGTTCCGGCGGGTTTTCTACCTCGGTCCCAGCCCCCGAAAAAGGTCGCAGTCCTGGGGGTGCAGGAGGAGCAGGACGCCACGACCAAGGAACTCCAGGCCTCCCGGGAGTCCGCCCAGAAGGCCGTGAAGGATGCCCGAGAAGCCCAGTCCAAGGTTTCGTGGGAGGAGAATGCCCGCAAGGCGGATGAGACCAAGAAGGTCCAGGCCGCGACCCGTTCCTGGCAGCGCTGGGCCTGGGCTGCCACAGGTCTGGTAGCGCTGGCCCTCGTGGCGCGCGCCATCCTCCGTCGGCGAGGGTGATGTCCCTGCTGGAGTATCTCCGTGAGGATCCGGATTGCCGGAACCTGGCCGAGGGGGCGGTTCACGCCGTGGCCCCTGCGCTGGATGATCCCGATCCCTCGCTGGTCACCCTGCAGCTGAAGGAATGGGCCGACACGCTCGCAGGACGGATGCCCTTGCCCTGGAACACCCATAAGGCCATCGACGCCCTGAATCACCTGCTCTTCGTTGAGCTCGGCTTCGAGGGGGATCACGAGACCTATGACGACCCCCTCAATGCCCTGATTCCGGAGGTGATCTCCCGCCGGAAGGGCCTGCCCATCGCCCTCTCCATCCTCTGGGTGGACCTGGCGCGCCGCCTCGGTTTCGATGCCGTGGGCGTGGGGCTCCCCGGGCACTTCATCACCGCCCTGCGCACCGATTTCGGCCTGCTCTTCTTCGATCCCTTCCATGGGGGCCGACCCGTCGGCGATGCGCGCGGGGCAGAGCTGATGAAGGCCGCCACCGCAGGCCGGAGGGCCTTCCATCCAGATATGCTGCGCCCCACCCCGGACCGCCAGATCCTCATCCGTCTGGTGCGGAATCTGCACCAGCGCTTCATGCAGGCGGAAAGCTGGGAAGAGGCGATCTGGACGAGCACCCATCTCGTGCTGTTGGATCCCAAGAATCCCGGTCCCTTGAAGGATCGCGCCTTCGTCCATCTCCAACGGAACGAGCCCACGCCCGCCCTCGCCGACCTCCGGGAGGCCCAGTTGCTTAGCCCCGGCCCCGATCCCGAGATCCTGGCCTGGCTGGCGCAGCTCGAGTAGCAGCCGGCCTCACTGCGCCGCATCCACCATCTGAATCAGCCCATCCTCGACCTCCCGGGCGATTGGAGTCAGCGCCGGATCCTGTGTGAGCTCCGCGAGCATGTCGGCGGGCCGGATGAGCCCGATCCTCGTTTGTCCCCCCTCGGTGTAGACGGAGATGCGGCAAGGCAGCGCCATGTTCAGTCGCATATCGAGGGCGAGGACCCTGGCTGCCTGGGCAGGGTTGCACACCTCGAAAACCCTGCACTGCTCCGCAAAGGGAAGGCCTTTCCCACGTAGGGTCTCTCCCAGGTCGTGGACATGGAGCACTCCAAACCCCCCTGCCTTCACGGCGGCCTCCAAATCCACCGCAGCCTGCTCGAACGGTTTGCGGGATTCGACGACGTAGTACATCTCCCACCTCCATGGCCTTCCCGCAGGGTGCCCGGAAAGGGCCCCAATTATAGCGCGGGGGCCCTAAGGCCCCCGCTCTTTGACAGCTTTTGCTGATGGCTTGTGCTACTTCTGCTGCGCCTCGACGACGGTGAGTGCCGTGAGATGGATGATGTCGTTCAGGTCGCTGTGCCGCTGCAGCACATGGACCGGCGCCGCCATGCCGCAGGTGATGGGGCCGATGACTTCGGCGCCCGCCAGCCGCTGGACCAGCTTGTAGCCGATGTTGCCACTGGTGAGGTCCGGGAAAATTAGGACGTTCGGGCCGCCCGGCAGGTCCACCCAGGGGTAGTTCTCGGCCAGGATGTCGGCACGGAGAGCCGTGTCGGCCTGCATCTCGCCATCGCACTTGAGGTCGGGGCGCTGGGCCTTCACAATCCCCACGGCCTTCTGGACCTTGCGGACCAGCGGATGCTCCACGCTACCGAAATCGGAGAACGAGAGCATGGCCACCTGGGGTTCCATGTTGAATGTGTCTTTCACCAGGTCGGCCGTGAGCAGGGCGATTTCTGCCAGTTCCTCGGCGGTGGGCTCGATGTTCATGGTGGTGTCGGCGAAGAACAGCACACGGTTCTTCAATACCATGGTGTAGACGCCGCAGACCTTCTTGACGCCTTTGCGAGTACCGATCACTTCCAGGCAAGGACGGATGGTGTCGGGGTAGTACATCGTGAGACCGGCGATGAGGCCATCAGCCTTGCCCATGCGGCACATCAGGGCACCGAAGTAGATGCGACGATGGGTCATGCGTTTCGCTTCGAAGCGGGTAATGCCACGGCGCTTGCGGATGTCGTAGAAGACCTCCTCCGCCTCCTGGCGCCAGGGGGTGTTCTCGGGATCCAGAATCTCGATGCCATCGATATCGATGCCGCGCTCGGCGGCCACAGCCTTCACCTTGGCGGGATCACCGAGCAAGATGGGAATGCAGATACCCTCGTCGGCCATCTGGGACACCGCCTGGAGGATGAGCGGGTGCTCGCCCTCAGGGAAGACCACGCGCTTGGGATTCTGCTTGGCGCGATTCACCACGCTGCGGATCACGTCCTTGCTGCGGCCCTGGAGCCCTTCCAGGCGCTCCTTGTAGGCCTGCATGTCGGTGATGGGTTTCCTGGCCACGCCCGTGTCCATGGCAGCCTGGGCCACGGCAGGAGCCACCCACAGCAACACGCGGGGATCGAAGGGCTTCGGAATGATGTACTCGGGGCCGAAGCTGAACTTCTGGCCCGCATAGGCCCGCGACACGCTATCGGGAACTTCCTGCCGAGCCAGGGCGGCCAGGGCCTTGGCGGCGGCGATCTTCATGGGCTCATTGATCTCGGAGGCGCGCACGTCGAGGGCGCCGCGGAAGATGAAGGGGAAGCCCAGGACGTTGTTCACCTGGTTGGGGTAGTCGCTGCGGCCCGTGGCCAGGATGATGTCCTTGCGGGTGGCCATGGCCGTGGGGTAGTCGATTTCTGGATCGGGGTTGGCCAGAGCGAAGACGATGGGATTCTTCGCCATGCTCAGCAGCATTTCGGGCGTCAACGCCCCCTTGCTGGAGCAGCCCACAAAGACATCGGCTTCCTTGATCGTGTCGGTCAGGGTGCGCCACTCGCTGGGCTTGGCGAACTTATCCTTGTACTTGTTCATGCCTTCGGTGCGGCCCGTGTAAACCAACCCCTTGGTGTCGCAGAGCCAGAGGTTCTCCAGCTTCACGCCGGCCTGGATCATCATGTTCGCGCAGGCAATGGCGGAAGCGCCGGCGCCGGAGAACACCACCTTCATGTCGGGCATCTTCTTGCCGGTGATCTCGCAGGCGTTCATCAGCGCAGCCGTGCTGATGATGGCTGTGCCGTGCTGGTCGTCGTGGAAGACGGGAATATTCATTTCCTTTTTCAGGCGGGCTTCGATCTCGAAGCACTCGGGGGCCTTGATATCCTCGAGGTTGATGCCAC
>JANYAS010000029.1 GCA_025361205.1 Holophagaceae bacterium | reverse complement strand
CCCCCTCGGCGATGACCTGGGGAAATTCGGCGTCGGTGATATGGGCGACGAGGTCGGACATGGGAACTCCTTTTTAGTTCAGGGTAAAGGCAGGGGGCCGTCAGGGCTGGCGCCCCCCCATTGGGCGATGGTGAAGATGTTCATGTAGCGCTCGTTGGTCTCCCGCAGGCGCTGGGCAAGCACTTCGCATAGGGCGTAGAGAATCTTCAGGGCAAGCCTGTGGTAGGCGTCGATCAGGGACCGGAGTTCCGGCAGCGGAATGAAGAACAGTTCGGAGTCCTCATTGGCGATGGCATCCGCTGCGCGCACCGAAAAGTCGATCAGTGCCATCTCCCCGAAGAAGGCTGGCGGCTCCAGCACGGCCAAGGCCTCCTCGCCCGAGGCGCTCTGCTTGGAGATGCGCACCGAGCCCTTCATGACGACGAACAGGCCATCGCCCGCATCCCCTTCCCGGAAGATGACTTCACCGGCCTTGAACGAACGGACCTGCCCGATGATCAGGACCTGGACCCGCTCCGACTCGTCCAGGTTGCGGAACAAGGGCGATTGGGTCAGGAAGGCAGGATCAATCACGGGCGATCCGTCAAGGGTTCCAGGGGCACGTGGGCACACAGGTCGAGCCCGAAGCCACGAAGGCCAATGTACTTGGTTTCGTGCCGGCTGAGCAGGCGCATTTCCCGAATGCCCAGCTGCCTAAGGATCTGTGCGCCGACACCGAAATCCCGGTCGCTCATGGCCTGGGGTTGGGCATGGCCTTCATCGGCCACCCCGGGGGTGTGGGCATGGCGACGAAGGTAGACGAGGGCCCCGCGACCCTCCTTCGCGAGCACGGCCATGGCTTTCTGGAAGAGGCCGCCCTCGAAGCCATGGAGGTCGTCCGGCAGGGTTTCCACGTGGACCCGGACCAGGGGTGGACCGCCGGCGGCAAGATCCCCCAGGACGAAGGCCAGGTGGCTGCCTCCATCCAGCAGGCTCTGGAAGCGGTGGACCTTCAGGTCGCCCCAGATGCTGGACATGGCCCGGATGTCCAGGGCCTTCACCAGGGGCTCCTGGCGGAGACGGTAGGCCACCAGGTCGGCAACCGTCACAAGCAGCAGGCCATGCTGGCGACAGTAGGGCACAAGGTCGGGCACCCGGGCCATGGTGCCGTCGTCCTTCATGATCTCGCAGATGACGCCACTGGGATGCAGGCCCGCCAGGCGCGCCAGATCAACGCTGGCCTCGGTCTGGCCGGTGCGGGTGAGAACCCCCCCCGGCCGGGCGCGCAGGGGGAAGACGTGGCCGGGTTTCACGAAGTGCTGAGGCTTGGCGTCCGGGGCGATGAGCGCCTGGATGGTCCGCGACCGGTCCTGGGCGCTGATGCCGGTGGTGGTGCCCTCCCGCGCCTCGACGGAGATGCAGAAGGCCGTTTCGAAGGGGCTGGTGTTGTCCCGGACCATGAGGGGGATCTGCAGGCCGTCGAGGAGGGGGCCTTCCAGGGCGGCGCAGATGAGGCCCCGGCCGTGGGTCGCCATGAAGGCGATGGCCTCCGGGGACACGTGCTCCGCGGCCAGGGTGAGGTCCCCCTCATTCTCGCGGTCCTCGTCGTCCACCACCACGACCATGCGGCCCTGCCGGATGGCCTCAATGGCCTCATCGATGGAGGCGAAGGGGGAGTCGGGGCGGAGGCTCATAGAACCCCCAGCATCGCTCAGGAGGACTCCGGGGGGAAGGGCGCACTCCGTGGTAAGGTTGGACATCGTCAATCTTCCCCGAGAGGAACAGCCCATGTCCCAGGGTGTGATCCAAGGCTCCATGCGCGAGGCACCTCTGCCCGACATCATCCAGCTGGTGAGTCAGGGCGGGAAGTCGGGGTGCTTCCATGTGCAGCAGGAAGGGTCCAGGGCGCGAATCTACCTGAAAGACGGGCGGATCATCCACGCGGTGACCCACGCGGGAGAAGGGTTCGAGGCACTCATGGAAGTGGCGCTCTGGCTGGAAGGCAACTACCGCTTCGAAGAGGTGGTGCCCGACGTGCCCACCACCATTTCCAAGCCCAATGCCTCCATCCTCATGGAACTCGGCCGGCGCATGGACGAGTGGCGGGTGATCAGCCAGAAGGTGCCTTCGGTGGACCTCTATCCGGCGTCGACCTTGCTGCCCGGAGACGTCCCCCACGGGGTGAACCCCCGCGAGGCCCGTGTCCTCACCATGGCCACCGGTTACTACAATGTGGCGGAACTGGCCGAGTTGGCAGAGAAGCCCGTCCTTTCGGTGGCCAAGGATCTCTATGGCCTGGTGATGGCGGGACACGTAGTGATGAAGGGCATTCGTTCGGGCAAGCCGCCGAAAGTGGATGGTCCCGCTGCCCCCAAGCCCGCCCGGGAACTGGTTCCGGTGTCCGAGATGCTCGGCCTCTCTGCCCCCGCCTCAGCTCCCGTGGGGTCCGAATCCAGGGAGGACGAGACCGAGATCGTGCGCCTTCAGCCCCCGCCCCCTCTTCCTCGCCTGCAGGGATTCCCCGAAAACGAGGAACCGATGCCCGAAACCGTGGGTGGCGGTGTCGCCGGCAACACCCTTCCCGTGGCGCCGCCCAAGGCCGCCGCTCCGGTGCAGGACGACCCTCAGCGCATGGTCAAGCTGATGAACTTCACCCAGCGCATCGCCCAGGCCGCCAAGATGGTCCTGCCCGAGGCGCAGCATGACATGGTGAACCGGCTCCAGGCGAAGGCCACTCAGCAGCTCATTTCCGGCGAAGGTCCCGAGGCGGTGAAAGGCCTCGCCCTCGCCATCAGCCGTGGGGCGGTCGATACGGGCTGTGACGCCGACATGGTCCGCACCCTGAACACCCACCTGAAGGCCCTCTTCACCACCAAATAGGTCGCCCCCGATGACATCGCGATTCATGTTTGGCCTCACGGCCACGATTCTGTTGCTGTTCGCGGGATGCAAGGATCCCGGAACCGGGGGGTCCGGTGACACCGCCGGCGTGGCCCTGTACACGTTCGATGCGACCTCCAGCAAGGTGTATGTCTGGACGGATCTGAACACCCTGTACGCCAGCACCACCACCCTCGCACCCACCTACCAGATCAGCTCCAGCCTTTTCACCAGCAAGGTCACCAACCTGGCCTGGGGCGGGCTGTGCCTCGACAGCCAGCGGGGGATCCTCTACCTGGTGTCGGACACCGGCAATATCGTGCGGGTGAGCCGCATACGCTCTCAGACGGGCACCCTGCCGAGCGTGGATGTGGTTTCCTTCAGCCTGTCCAACACCGGCCGCCTCTCCACTTCGACCTTCGGACAGGCCAGTCTGGATGCCCAGAACGACACCCTGTTCATCACAGAGAACAACAGCAGCGGTACGCAGATCTGGGCCGTGGCCAACGCCAGTAGCCAGTTCCAGGACGCGTCCGTTGCACTGCAGGCGCTCCAGACGACCGGCGACACGGGCGGAACGGGTGTGGCGGGGGCCGGGGGAGTGGTCTATGCCTTCATGACGGATGGCAGCCCCGTGGGCATGGACTCCCTCACGGGACCGCGTCTCCGCCAGGGGACACCCACCGCCTTCGACCCCACGAAGGCCATCCTCGGCAGTGCCACCGCCCTCGGCATTTATGGCTCCCTGGCCCTCGACACGGCCAACGGCTACCTGTTCGTGGCTCGCCACAACACCGATGCGGCCGGCACGGCCCCGCCGATCCAGGTCTTCCGCACCGGCCAGTTTGGCTCGACTTACAACCAGGCCCCTTACCAGACCCTGGGTAGCGCCACGACCCAGACGGATCTCCGGGTCATCGCCCACGCGGGTACCAAGGACTGGCTGGTGGGCCTGCGGGGTCAAGGTACCGTGGGGTACAGCTCCATCTGGCTTTGGAAGTCGCCCCTGGCTGGCACGGCGGCCCAGTCCATCACGGCCCCTTCTGGATCCGTGCTCAAGGGCGTGGCCGTGGACGGGAATGCTTCGTGACGGGCCTCCGCCTGCTGGGCCTGCTGCTCCAGGATGTGCTCCGCGATCTCTACCGACACCGCGGCCAGTACGTGCTGGCGGTGCTCACCCTCGCCTCAGGCCTGTTGCTGGCGGGGGGCGGACTGCTGGCGGTGGAAAGCCTCGACCGCTTCGTGGGTCGCCTCGAAGGCATGGCGAAGGTGGTGGCCTATGCCGCCGATGGCCGCTCCCTTGACGAGGCCGCGGAGCGGTTGAGGCGCGATCCCCGGTTCCGGGATGTCCACCGCGTGACGGCCGAGGAGAACCGCAAGCGCTTCATGTCCGCCACGCGGGAGGCTGGCCTGCTGCTGGAAAGCGCCGGCCAGGATGCCCTGCCGGAAAGCCTGGAATTGACCCTTCGTCCGGACCTGGCCACGGGTGGCAGGGCGGTGGAAGTGGGGGAGAGCCTTCGCAACATGCCGGGCGTGGGGGATGTCCTCGTGGACCAGGAGCGCCTGGAGAACCTCCATCGCATGGCCCGGATGCTGCGGTCCGCCTTGGCCACCTTCGGCGTGATCCTGCTGCTGGCGGCGGGTTTCGCCACGGGCAACGTGATCCGCATGAGCCTCCTGGCCCGGGAGGAGGAGATCACGATCATGCGCCTCGTGGGGGCTTCGGAAGGGTTCATCCGGACGCCGTTGCTGCTCGAAGGCGCTTTCCTGGGCTTTGGTGGCAGCCTGCTGGCCCTGCTGGGACTCTTTGCCCTCTGGCTGCCGGTGTCCCGGGGCGTGGGTGGCATGTCGCCCCTGCTGGTGGAGTTGGCCCGCCTGGGCTTCTTCTCCTGGGGCAGCATGCTCCTGCTGGCCTTTGTGGGCGCCGCCACCGGAGCGCTCGGTGCCCTGTGGGCCTTCTGGTCCACCCGCAAGGCTCAGCGCGAAGAGGAAGCGCTGATGGAAGGGGTGGACTGAATCTGCTTCATGCGGGTTTGCTTGGAAAAGACAAAGATCACCACCAAGACACCAAGGCACCAAGAAAAGCCAAATACCCTATGCTTCTGCAGTTCTTGGTGGTCTTGGTGCCTTGGTGGTTATGTTTTTCCTTCTCCCCACCGCCGTGCATCCGCTTCGTTCAGGCCCAGCTGATCCAGCACGCGGGTGGCGAAGGTGTCGAAGAGATCATCCAGGGTCTTCGGTCCGCTGTAGAAGCCGGGCATGATCGGCATCACCACCGCGCCCGCGTCGTGGACCCGCAGCATGTTCTCCAGGTGGATGCGGTTCAGGGGCGTTTCGCGCAGGCAGAGCACCAGCGGATGCCGCTCCTTCAGACACACGTCCGCCGCCCGGCTCACCAGGGATTCGCTCACGCCCGCAGCGATGCGGCCCAGGGCCCCGGCACTGCAGGGCACCAGCGCCATGCCGTCCTGCCGGTACGAGCCCGAGGAAATGTCGGCGCCCAGGTCCCGCTCATCATGGAGTTCCACCTTGGGCAAGGCGGCGAGCTCCTTCGGCGTCAGTCCGGTCTCGTCATGGAGGCAGCGCTTTCCCGTGGGGGACAACAGCAGGGTGATGCGTTCCACCGACGGATTGGCCGACAGCCGTTTCAGGACGGCCACGCCAAAGGCCGAGCCCGAGGCTCCGGTAATGGCGAGGGTGTAGCGAAGGCCCATGGTGTTTCCTTTTATTCCTGGGAAGGCCGGTAGGCGCCGAAAAAGATCGCGTTGAACAGCAGGCGCCGCGTGAAGGGCGTCTGGGCCCGGAAGACGGGATCGCCCGCCACCAGGATCACCGCGCCCTGGCCGGATTTTTCGCGAAGGGCGTAGGCGCTTTGCTGGAGCTTCGTCTCCATGGCTTTGGGCAGCAGGCCTGACACCTTGAGGGCCTCCTTCCCGTAATGCAGGGGATTCTCGCCGCCTGGGCTCAGTTCGAGGATCAAATCGTTGGTGTTCAGCACCGCCGCGCCCCCCTCCGCGTGCAGTCCCCAAGCCAAGGGATGGCTCCCATCCACCTGCGCCTTCAGGAAAGTGCCGGGGACGCTTTCTTCTAGGGAGCGCTCCTCGCGCTTGTCCCAGGGCCGCACCAAGTCGGCGGGCTCGGGTTTGGCCGCATCGTGCTTGGGATCCTTTTCCTTCAGGCGGGCTTCCTCGGCGGCCTTGGCCAGCAGGTGGTAGCCCGTGGGGGTCAGTCCCGCCCGGGAGGCATAGGCCGCACCGCCCTGGAAGGCCAACAGGCTGCCGCCCTCCTGGACCCAGGCCTTCAGTTTCGCGGTGCCGCCCTCGCCCAGGACCTGCTGCCAGGCCTTGCCCTGGGCGCCGTCATCCACGATCACCACATGGGTGAACCGCGCCAGGGGGGTCGAGCCCAGCCGATCGGCCCGGAGCTGGACGAAGGGCAGGCCCGCCTCGATGAGGGTGTGCGCCAGGCCGCCGAAGGCCGTGGGGTTGGCGGGGCGGTCCATGAGTACGGCGATGTGCGGAGTCTTCATGATCAGGGTGCGGTTCGAGCCCAGATCCGGTCCCGAGGCCATCTGGGCCGTGTCGGTGGGCAGGACGGGATGCTGATTCTGACGGGCCAGTTCTTGCAGCCGCGCCTTCAGGTTGGCCGGGTTGGTGCGGGTGGGCAGGATGATCGTCCCCGCGCCGAGCCGCCGGCCCTGGAACATGGCCGGTTCCCCCAGGGCCTGGGCCTTGAAGCCCTCCTGGAGCAGAGCGGCGAGGGTTCGTTCGGTGCCCTCGAGTCCCGCGGGGAGCAGGTAGCCCCAGGCCCCGTCGGGGAGCTCGGTCTCGGGTGCGGCAGCCAGAGGTGCCGTACCGATCCTGGGCCTCGTTTTCGCGTGCCAGGCGCTCACGTGGAAAGCCAGGGGCAGGCTCCAGGCGGTGGTGTCGTAGGTGGGCTTGGGGCCCATGTGGGCCTCGCCTTCCAGCAGGCCCCGGGCCAGGGCGCCCTTCGGCTGATCCAGGGCCACCAGGTAGCTGCCGGCGGGGAGGGTGGGTGCTTGGGCCGAGCCAATGGCTTCGAGTCCCGCCGTGGCAAGCTCCTCCGTGGTGCGCAGCACCTCGATGCCGTTCCGTTCGAGCAGGGCCACGAGGGCACGGGCGCGGCCTGGATCTTCCCCCTCGGCCAGCAGGAAGGCGCCAGCCCGGTCGCCGAGGACCAGGCGCTCGCGGCGGTCCCGCTGGAAATCCCAGAGCAGAGCATGGCGCTCGCTGGCGGCGGTGGCCACGGTGGCGAGGCTGGCGGTGGTGTGGCGTTGCAGGCGGAATTCCAGGGTGAGAATGTCGCCATCCTGCCGCTGGTAGGCCAGGCCGCTCTGGCCCGCGACCTCGAAGGTCATGCCCACCATGCCCTGGAAGGTGGGCCAGGAATCGCCATAGCCGGGGTAGAAGAGGTCGAACACATCCCGGTTGAAGTAGGGCCAGCCCTGCGCATCAAAGGCCCGGGCCACGCCCTTGCCGAAGGCCGCCTGCCAGCGCCCGGAGAAAGCCTCGGGCAGGGCCTCGTGGATGGGCTGCATGGTGGGCGGGAAATAGTACGTGGCTTCGGCCCACATCTCATGGAAATCGCCCGCCACCTGGGGATTCCACTGCTGGAAGGCGGCCGTCTTGGCCCGGGTCTCGTTCTGGGTCTGCCAGACCCAGTCGCGGTTCAGGTCGAAGAGCCGGTGGTTGAAGCGACCGCTGGGCCAGCGGGCCGTGTTCTGCGCGTCCTTGGGGTCATTCACGTTGAAGGGCGTGGAGGCTTCGGCCACGGCCTGGAGGTGCCGGGCCCGGCCATCGGGGTTCTGCGTCAGGTCCAGCAGGAGCACCACCCGTTCCAGTTGCTTGAGCACCTCGGGGCTGCGGGCCGCGGCGAAATGGTAGGCCACGGCCATGGCGGCCTCGGACCCGGAAACCTCGTCGCCATGGACCGAATAGCCCAGCCAGACAAAGACCGGATTGGTCTCCGCAATGCGCCGGGCCTCAGCCTCGCCGCAGGCACGGGGATCGGCCAATTTTGCGTTGAGGGCTTTCAGCTCGTTGAGGCGCCGAAGGTTGTCGGGAGACGTGATCACCAGGAAGGGCTGCTCACGGCCCTCCTCGGTGACGTTCAGGGTCGTGAGCCGCACCCGGTCCGGCGCGCTGGCGGCCAGGGCCCGGAGGTAGGCCAGCACGGCGTGATGCGGCGTGTAGTGGGCCCCAAGCTCCGGCTGCGGGACCTCGGGCCGGTGGTTCGAGGCGGGCAGCAGGCCCAGGGGCAGGCCGGCCACGAGCGGCGCGACGCAGAGCAGGGTGAAGAGATGCAGGCGGGTGCGGAAGCCCATGCTCAGACCAGCTCCAGGAAGGCCGGGCCGGCGTGGGTGATGGACCCCGCCCCGAAGGTGATGAGCAGGTCGCCGCTGCGCGTGAGGCCCTTCAGAGCCAGGGGCAGATCCTCCACGCGCCCGACCAGATGCACGTCCTTCTGGCCGTGCGCCCGCAGGGATTCGGCCACGGCGGCGCCATCCACGCCCTGGATGGGCTGTTCCCCCGCCGGATAGATATCGGTTATGACCACGGAATCCGCCTCGAAAAAGGCCGTGCCGAACTCGTCGAGCAGGGCCTTGGTGCGGCTGTAGCGGTGGGGCTGAAATGCCGCCACGATGCGGCGCTCCGGGAACCCGGCGCGGGCCCCGGCGAGGGTGGCGGCAATCTCCGTCGGGTGGTGGCCGTAGTCGTCCACCACCATCACGCCGCCCTTCTCGCCCTTCAGGTGGAAGCGGCGGTCGGCCCCCGTGAAGCTGGCGAGGCTGGCGTGGATGACTTCGTGTTTCACATCCAATTCGAGGGCGATGCCGATGGCGGCCAGGGCGTTCAGCACCATGTGGTGGCCCGGTACGCCGAGGCTGAAGGCGCCCAGATCCTCGCCTTGGGCCGTCACCTTGAAGTGGGTACGGAAGCCCTCCTGCCGGATCTCCCGGGCCCGGATATCCACCTGGGGATGGGTGCCGTAGGTTTTGACCCGACGCTTCAGTCGGGGCCGCACGGCGGCGGCATGGGTGTCGTCCATGCAGAGGAAGACGGATCCGTAGAAGGGCACTTTGTTGGCGAAGGTCACGAAGGCGTCCTGGATTTCGTCGAGATCCTTGTAGTGGTCGAGGTGCTCCCGGTCGATGTTGGTGATGACCGCCAGGGTCGGCGTCAGCATGAGGAAGCTGCCATCGCTTTCGTCGGCTTCGGCCACCAGAAAGGGGCCCTTGCCCAGCTTGGCGTTGCTGCCGATGGTGCCGAGCTTCCCGCCGATGACGATGGTGGGGTCAATGCCGCCCTGGCTCAGCACCTGGGCCACCATGCTGGTGGTCGTGGTCTTCCCGTGGGAGCCCGCGATGGCGATGCCGTATTTCATGCGCATCAGCTCCGCCAGCATCTCACCACGGGGGATGACCGGCACCTTCGCGACATGGGCGGCCACGACCTCGGGGTTGTCGCCCTTCACGGCCGAACTGATCACCACGACCTGGGCGCCCTCGATGGCGCAGCCGTCGTGACCCAGGTGGACGGTGATGCCAAGGCTGCGCAGGCGCTGGGTGGTGGGGCTTTCTTTCAGGTCCGAGCCGGACACCTGGTAGCCCAGGTTGGCGAGCACCTCGGCGATGCCGGACATCCCGATGCCGCCGATGCCCACGAAATGGATGTGCTGGATCTTGCCGAACACCGGTCGACTCCCCTGTTGAAACCGCCAGGATACCGCCATGGCGTTCCTCTTGGTGGTCATGGCATGGCTCTGGCTTCATAAGTGTTTACACTGAACAGTAGGAGGTGTGCGATGGGACCCCGGTTTCCACAACACCGTTTGTTGACCGTTTTTATGGGCCTTGCTCTGATCCCCGGTATCTGTGGCGCTTCGCCACAGGAGGGCAGAGTGCCACGGCCCCAGCCGCAGTCGCAGGGGGGGGCGGAGGGCAGGTCGCCACGTTCCCAGCCACAGGCACCCAGCGACCGGGACTTCCGTGCCACCCGCCCTGGGCCTACGCCGGAGGGCCGCCAGGCCCGACCTGGTCCCGCCCAGCGCACCCTGGAGCAGGCCCCGGCTCGCGTGAGCCGCGTGAGCCTCTACCCCAATACCCGGACCGTGGTGCCGCCAGCCTGGATTCGCTGCACCTCGGTGCCCACCCTGGGCTACTGGCAGCAGCGGGACCTCAAGGCCGAAATCCAGTGGCTGTCCCGCAGCGGTTTCATTCCCGTGACGCCTTTGGGGGACACCGTGGATACCTTGACGGACTATGCCCAGACGCCTGCCGGATGGCGTGCCTACGGCATCTCCGTTCCCGCCGGTGGCACCATGCAGGTGGAGGTCCAGCACGCGAAGCTGGGCTGGTTCCGGCTCATGCTGGTGGATAAATGGGGGAAGCCCGGCCCTGGCATGTTGCAGGCGGCCATCGCCCACCAGCCCATCCTGGTGACCTACAAGAATCCCGGCAAGGAGGCCACGGCCGTCTACGTCATCGTGGACGATCCCGCGTGGTGGTCGGATGCCAAGGATCCCTACACCCTTCTGGTGCGCCGGAATTGGGATCACGCCACGACCGACCTCAGCCAGGTGAAGATGGTCGCGGGCTTGTGGGGCGCGAGTCCTAGCGTTAGTGCCGAATTCCGCGGGCCCAGCCTGACCGGGCCGGCGGTCTTCCCTCATTGATATTCTCCGGGGGTTCCGCGCTGCGCGCCTCCAGGTATCGCCACGCCTTGCGTGGCTCCCGCGCGGGGGCGCGCGGACCTGAAGTCTCCCCCCGGGCCCCCGCGCAGAGGCCTGGCTGAGCCAGGCCTTTGCTTTGTCTTCCTGCTTTCCGGGAAGTGGCTCAGGTCCAAGGACAGCCTTCAGTCACCTGCATCCTGAAGGCGCGAGGCTCGAGGGTGAGTTCCGCCCGGTCGCGCGCGGCCACGGGCTCGCCATCCAGGTGCCAAGGCTGGGAACGATCCAGGCGGAGGCTGGCGCGGCTGAGGCGCCCCTCCCTGCGGAGGGGGGTGACGCCCCCTTCGCGGAACAGCACGTGCACTTTCGAGAGCAGGTCGAACCAGTTGGGCCGGGCCAGGGTCGCCCACTGGAGGAGACCGTCGGTGGGGTCGGCTCCCGGCGCGATCCACAGGCCTCCGCCGTAGGTGGGCAGGTTGGCGAAGCAGAGGCTCCAGGCCGAGGCCGGCAGGGCCATGTCGGGGCCCCGGAACGCGGCGCGGATGCGGTCCAGCCGTCCAGCGGAGGCGGGCATGGAGATCGGCTCCGCGTCCCAGGTCAGGGCCGCCTCCATCCAGGTTCGCCACAGCTGCAAGGAGGCCAGGGTGTAGGTGCCGAAGCCGCGCCCGGGCAGGGCCTCGAAGCGATGGGCCACGGCGGCCTCGAAGCCCGTGCCGCACACGTTCAAATAGGGCTCGCCATCCAGGCGAGGCAGGTCCATGCGCAGCTCTCGGCCCTCCAGCAGGCGCTGTAGCGCCCCGGCCGGCTCCAGGGGCGTGCGGAGGCCGCGCACCAAGCCATTGCCGCTGCCGCCCGGGATGGCCGCCAGCGGGACGGGGCAGCCCTTGGCGAGCAGGGCCTTGGCGGCATGGTGGACCGAACCATCACCACCCCAGACAAACAGCGGCCCGCCGGCACGCACCGCCTGAGCGATGGCCGAATCGAAGTCCCAGGGTGGCCCGAAGGGGACGAGTGCCACCTGGTTCCGGAACTCCATGGGCAGCGGGCGAAGCAGATCATCCGGATCCTTCGGAGTCGTCCCCGAGGAGGGATTGAACAGAATGGGCAGCTTCATGCCCGGAACCGCGTCGGTGGTGCCTCCAGGCGCAGGTCCGCGCCGGTCACCGGGTGCTTCAGAGCCAGGCGCCAGGCGTGGAGCCAGAGGCGATCCGAAGGGTTGCCGCCGTAGAGGGCGTCGCCGAGGACGGGTCGTCCCAGGTGGTTGAGGTGGACGCGAATCTGGTGGGTGCGACCCGTGTGGATGCGCGCCACCACCCAGTATCCGGGCACCAGGCCTGTGGTTTCCTCCGCCGTGGCGGGCCGGAAGTCCGTGCGAGCGGACCGGGGATCGATGAGATCGCCGGTGCAGCCGAAGCGCCCGGGATCGGCGCCCCGCAGGCGGCCGATGGGGGCCTCGAGGGTGCAGGCCTCCAGGGGTGCGGTGATCCGCAGGAAATAGAGCTTCTCCAGATCCCGCGACGCGAAAGCTGCGGAGAGGCCGGCGTTGGCCTTGGGATCCTTGGCGAGCACCAGTAGGCCCGAGGTGCCCTGGTCCAGCCGGTGGTGCAGGAAGGGCTTCAGGTCCGGGCGCTGGGTCTTCAGCAGGGCCAGCAGGTCGTGGCGATCCGTGGCCCAGGTGCCCTGGGTGGCGATGCCCGCAGGCTTGTCCACGGCGAGGATCCAGGCATCCTCGAACACCACGGGAATGGCCACTTCCGGCACCGGGGGCAGCTCCGGATCGTAGGCCACGCGGATTTCGATGCCGGGTTTGACCAGCTTGCCGGCCACCTTTACCCGCTTGCGGTCCACCTGGACGCCGCCCAGCTTCAGGGCCTCCCGGGCCGCCCGGCGGGAGAGTTCCGTGTGTTTTGCCACAAGCTGATCGAGGCGCAGCTCCGCATCCTCGGGGTCCACGGTGAAGGTCCATTTTTTCAGTGCCATCACCCCAGAATAGCCGGTGCCCCAGATTGCCTCAAAAAGCGAGGCAATGAAGAGATAGGGTGGGGCATGCTGGTAGGTGGAGGATTCCATGATCCGATTGCTTCGCGCCGGCCTGCTGACCACCATGGCCCTGCTTGCCGCCGCCGCCGATATCCCCGTCTCGGGTTGGACCCTGAAACCGGGGTCCGCGGCGACGGTCACCGGCCTGCGCCTGAAGGCCGCCACGGATGGTTCGGAGGCCGCCCTGGTGTCGGCGCCCGTGACCCTGAAGGTGGGCGAGCTATATCGGTTGAGCGCCACCATCAAGGCCGAGGGCGTGGCGGTGGACGACCTGGCCCGCTACCCCACGGCCCTGGGGGCCTGCCTTTCCATGGAGAGCTTCCCCTTCACCAACGCCTCGCAGAGCGTGGCGGGAACGTCGGAGCGCCAGGTGTCCCTGCTGTTCCTCGCCACCAGCCCCACAGACCGGGCCCAGCTGCACCTGGGCCGAAACGGCCGAGCCACGGGCGCGGCCACCTTCAGTGGCCTGACGCTCGAAAAGGTGGAGGACGTCACGGCATTCATCCCCCTGGAGACCGTGCGCTGGGCGGGCAAGGGGTTCCGCTACGAGATGGGCGGCTGGACCTTCCTGCACATCGAAGGCGCCCCCTATGCCCGCGGCCGCCAGCATGGCGAACTTATGGCCGACGAGATCGTGCGCTACATGACCAAGCTCGGGGTCCAGAAGAACGCCGCCGATCCGGCCCGGGGCTGGGCCGATCAGCGCCAGACGGCGGACGCCCTCTTCTTTCGCAAATACGACGTGGAATTCCTGGAGGAGATGAAGGGCACCGCCGACGGCGCCGTGAAGGCGGGCGTGAAGTTCAAGGGCCGGGACCTCGACCTGCTCGACATCGTCACGCTGAACAGCGCCGTGGACATGAGCTCCCTGCAGGATGGGCTCACCCATGCGTCCCATCCCCTCAGCGGGCGCACCTTCATGACGGCTGACGACGAGATGGAACAGGGCGGAAAGGGCGACCACTGCAATTCTTTCGTGGCCACCAAGGGCGCCACCAAGAGCGGCCGTTTCCTCTTCACGCAGATGTTCATGTGGAACGGCTACACGGGCACCGAATGGAACGTGATGCTGGACGTGGTGCCCGAGCAGGGCCACCGCTTCGTGATGCAGACCTTCGCGGGCGGCATCCACAGCGGCACCGACTGGTACCTGAACGCCTCAGGCCTGGTGATGGGCGAGACCACCGTGGGTCAGACGCCCTTCAACGCCGCCGGCACGCCCCAGAGCAACCGCATCCGCAAGGCCGCCCAGTACGCCTCCAGCATCGATGAGGCCGCGGCGATCCTCTTCAAGCAGAACAACGGCCTGTACACCAACGACTGGACCATGGCCGATGCCAAGACCGACGAGGGCGCCTGCTTCCTGCTGGGCACCGAGAAGGCGAAGCTGTGGCGCACCGGCACCCAGGGCAAGCCCGCCGATACGCCCGGCAACCACAAGGACTACATCTGGGCCAATAACAACAACCGGGATCTCGATGTGCGCAGCGAGTACGGCGCGAATCCCGACAACGCCCCGGCGGACCTGGCCTTCAACACCTGGAACCGGGACATCGCCTGGCAGGAGGCTTTTCAGACCTACGGCAAAGCCGGGTTCGATATCGACACCGCCACCCGCCTCATGGCCACCAGTCCAATCAACCGCCCCCATGCCTGCGACGCCAAGCTCACCACCGCCGAGATGGCGGAAAAGCTCGTCTTCATCGCCCACCAGGGCAAAACCACCCAGCGCGAGAAGCTGGTGGGTGGCCGCTGGATCCCGGACCTGCCGGGTGCCACCCCTCACTTGACCCATGGCTACACGGCCTTCAGCCCCATCTGGATCACCGCCAAACTTCAGGCTGCCCGGGCAGCCTGGAAAGCGGAGCCAGCCGTGAAAGCCGCGCCTGTACCAGAAGTTGCTGCCGTGAAGGAGGCTTTCAGCTTTGAAGCCAGGAACCTTTGGACAGGAACTGTCAAGCCAGCCTCGGACGCCGACAACTGGTTCATCAGTGGCTCCGCGGCCTATTGGCAGCAGATGAAAAACCTGCCAGCCGCGCCCGCGAAGGCCTTCGAGACGCAGAGCGCGGCCCTGGCCGACCTCGGCACCCGCCACCTATGGCTGGACGCCAAGGAAGGCGCCAAGGCACCTCTCGCCACCACGACCGTCTACGACCGCTACAGCGCCTATCAGATCCCACGCATCCGGGGCGTCTTCGCGCTGCACCAGCTCCGCCTGCACCTGGGCAACGCCGCCTTCGGCAAGGCCATGCAGACGGCCCAGACCCGGTTCAATGGCAAACCCGCCCGCACCGCAGACATCATGAAGGCCCTTTCCGACGGCGCTGGCCGGGACGTGGCCCCACTCCTCAAACCTTGGCTTGAGCGGGCGGATTACCCCGCCCCCAAGGTAGGAGTCGACCTGAAGAAGGTGGACAAGGGCTACGAGGTGAAGCTGGGCGTTGAGCAGCGGGGCTTTGCCTATCCCTTCGTGGCCTTCGTGAACCTGGAGACGGAGAAGGGCGCGCGGCTGGAACGGGTCGAAATGAAGGGCGCCAAGGCCACCTTCACCTTCCCCAGCGAGACCAAACCCACACGCGTGACCTTCAACGCGGGCAATGACATCCCGCTGGCCCGCGCCAACTTCTGGGTCCCGGGCAACGTGCTGGACGACTGGAGCGCGGCCCTGCTGGTCTATGGCACGGGCCGGGAGATCGAGGCCCAGCGCACCTTGGCCTTGAACTACCGGGAAGCCCTGGCCGACAACATGACCGAAGTGTTGCTGCCCGTGCAGGCCGATGCCGAAGTGAGCGATGCCGACCTCGCCGCCAGCGATCTCGTGCTCTTTGGCGGCCCTGCCGAGAACGGCCTCACGGCCCGGCTGCAGGCCGAAGGGAAGCTACCCCTGGAAGCCGGTTCCGGCTGGTTCAAGTGGCAGGGCCGCACCTACGGACGCCCGGACGACGGCTTGCTGGTCGCCTACCCCAACCCCTGGAACCCGAAGCGGATGCTGATTTTGGTCCTCTCCAACAGCCGCACCCAGCAGTGGGCCATGACCAAGACCATCCCCCGCGGGCTCCCCGGCTGGACCCTCTACCGGGGCAGCGACGTGCAACAGAAGGGGCAGGCCCTTGCGGAGGGCATGGTGGTGGACTTCAAACCTTGACGATTGTCCACGCGCGGGTTTCGCGGCCCGCGCGACTGATTGGGCCTGATGGCGCGCGCAATCGAACGCACAAGTGGTTGCATGGTGACCACAATTGACCTACCTTGGATTTTGGAGGTGCCCGATGTCGAGAGCGATCCGTGTCCCTGTTGAAGAGACCGTCTCGCTGCGCGAGGCAAAGGCCAACCTGAGCGGCCTGACCAGGCGGGCCAAGGACGGGACCCGGGTGGTCATCACCAACCACGGGACACCTATTGCGGATCTGGTGCAGCACGGGGCGGGCTCGGCCACGATCATCTACCTCAAGCGCCCAGGGCCACTTCCCAAGCCGGCCCGGCTGACCGGGAAGGGCCCGTCGGCCTCTGAACTCGTCCTGATGGATCGGGAGGGTTGAGGTGACTGTCCGGCGACCCAAGTTCGCGCTCTATCTGGACACCTCGGCCCTGCTGAAGCTGTTTGTCGAGGAGGAGGGGAGTGTTTTCGTCCGTTCCCTTGCGAAAGGGAAGGCCGGAGCGGATGTGCTCCTGTCCAGCCGCCTGGGCTACACGGAGGCGTCCGTCAGCTTGGCCCGGCTGGTCCATCTGGGGCGAGCCCCGGCTGCGGAGCTACCCCACCACCTCGGGGCCCTGGAGGACTACTGGGATCAGTCCATCCAGGAGGTGCCCATCACCGAGGAAGTCCTGGAGGATGCCCGCCAGTTGGCCCAGCGGTTCCCACTGCGGACCTACGACGCGATCCACCTGGGCTCCGCGCGTGAGGCCAGGAAGATGTTGCGGGGAACCTTCGATGGCGAAGTGCGTTTCCTGGCTTTCGATGCGGCGCTGCTGAAGGCCGCGCAAGCGGTTGGATTCACGGTGCTGAAATGAAGGCAAAGCCACATCCGCGCGAGGGGAACAACTAGGCCTCAGCCGTGTGACGTTTCGTTTCAATCCACGCGCAGGTTTCGAGGCCCGCGCGACGTGAGGCCGATGTCTCGCCTGCTGACCTCATTCCGTTTCAATCCACGCGCGGGTTTCGAGGCCCGCGGGCCCAGGATCGGGTCGTAGAGGCCATCCACCGCTTGTCCCCAGACCCCGCCGTAATCCATGACTTCT
>JANYAS010000025.1 GCA_025361205.1 Holophagaceae bacterium | reverse complement strand
GCGTCGATCGCCTTGAACTTCCATCGGGTTCGCCAACATGAAACCCTCTTTCATCGCGGGCCTAACCCTCCGCTCAAGTCGGACCCCGCCTGCATTGCCTTTCGCTCTCTCTCAACATCACACTACCTCGGCTCCGTTCGGCGTCTCGGCGCAGGCAGGGCCGGTTAGCTTCCTTCGTTAGGCCTCCCACATTGTTTCCTAGAAAGTCCAAATGAATATCAAGCCTACAGGTGTTCATCTTTTGGGGTCTGAAAGGGTGGCCTCACTGGCTGGGCTGTTCGAGAGATTTGGGCTCCCCTTAAAACTCGAAGAAGATCTAGTCACACATCTCCACTACGTGCTCAGGCAACAACAGCCGTCGATCACAATCGAAGAGATTGAGTTTCTAAACGAACCAATTTGCAACCTAGGTGGAATGCAAGCTCCGGAGAATGAGCATCGAATCCATCCCAAGACTATTGTTGTACCTCTCGATCTGAGGGTGACATTGGGAACGCCGGAGGGCGTCAGGCATGAACTCACCCTGGAGTTGGTGCTCAAGTGCGAAGGTCTAGACTCTGCACCCAGCATGACTTCAGATATGTTCGTTAAGGCAGAACGTGCTCTCTCTTGATTTCCCTACCATCCGCCTAACCCCCAGCTCAACTCGGACCCCGCCTGCATTGCCTTCCGCTCTTGTATGTTTCACCCGTCCGGCGCCTTTCGATCATCAGACTGATCTGACGGCCGGAAGGAGGTCCGTGTTTCAAACGGGGGGATGGTGCCGATTCCGTTCATGGCGCTGAGATAATCGCCGAGAGAGAGATTCAGCCCATCCCCCTTCCCGTGGCACGCCGGAGGACCGGTGACAACCTTGGTTGACTTGCCGCATTTGCAAGAGTGGTCATGGCGCCCACGTTTGAAAACATAGGCTTTCCCGGACGCAATGGGAGGCCCCGTGCAGAAACAACCCGCACCCCACGCCCTGTCCTGGGCCGGCATCGACCTGGCCAAGGCCACTTTTGCAGCAGCCCTCTGGGGGCATGACGACCTCCGGTCGATGCGTGTCCGCACCTTCCCTCGCTCCAAGGAGGGCGCCCGCGCCCTCCTTGCCTGGTTGCGGGATAACGCCGCTCCGGACAGTCTCATCGGCCTCGTCATGGAGGCCACCGCCACCTTTGCTGAGGAGCTGGCCACCTGGCTCCTCGACCTGGACCCCGGCCTGCATATCGCCATCGTGAACCCCCTCCAGACCAGCGCCTTCCTGCGCTCCCTGGGGCTGCGGAACAAGACGGACGATCTGGATGCGAAGGCCCTTGCCCAGTATGGAGCCGAGCGCAGGCCCATTCCCTGGGAGAAACCCAAGCCCGAGCTGGCCGTCCTGAAGGACCTCTCCCGGGTCCGCATGGATCTGGTGCATGCCCGGACAGCGATGGCCCTTCGCCTGAAGGACCACGCACGGGCCTCGAAGTCGGCCGCTAAGGCCATGACCAAAGTCGTCCAGACCCTGGATGCGCAGATCAAGTCCCTGGAAGCCGAGATCCGGAAGCACCTCCGTGCCCATGAAGTCTTGGCGAAACAGGTCAATCACATGGATTCCGTCGTTGGCATAGGGCTCCTGACTGCGGTCACGGTCATGACGGAGCTGGGTGACCTGCGCCGCTTTGATCGCAGCCGTCAGCTCACGGCCTTTGCCGGGATGAGCCCAAGGCGCCGGGAGAGTGGAACCTCAGTCCATGGCAAACCTCGGCTGTGCAAGCAAGGAAGCACCAGGGTGCGGGCCGCCCTGTACCTAGCTGCCAGCGCCGCGGTCAGGTTCAACCCCGACATGAAAGCCTTCTACGAGCGCCTACTCGCCCAGGGCAAGGTTCGGCGGCTGGCCCTGGGCGCCGTCATGCGCAAACTCCTCGTTCTGATGAGGGCCGTCCTCAAGGCCGACCACGATTGGGTTCCCACACCCCTTTCCGCACGCACCGAATGCACCGTGGTACCTTGACGAGGAACTGACAACCTCTCTCAACTTCTCGCAATCTCGGCTCGTCACAACGACCAAATCAAAGGAGAACGGCATGATCAACCAGGTTTTCCTGACCCTTCCGGTCGCCGACTTGCAGCGGTCGGTCGCCTTCTTCAAGGCGCTTGGATTTACCCACAACCCGCAGTTCAGCGATGAAACGGCGGCATGCTTCATCATCAGTGATGCCATTTCAGTCATGTTGGGCACCCACGCCAAATTCCGTGAGTTCACGCCCAAAGCGGTCTGCGATACCAGTCAGGCTGTCGAAGTCCTGATCTCTCTCAGCTGTGAGAGCCGCGAGCAGGTGGATGAATTGGTCGCCAAAGCCCTCGCCGCTGGCGGTTCAACCTACGATCAGCCCGAAGATTTCGGGTTCATGTACACCCACAGCTTCGTCGACCCAGATGGCCACGGGTGGGGCGTGCTCCACATGGTTCCCCAGCCTGAACCCGAGTAATTTCCCTCCATCAAGCCTGCGTCCCGTGCGGCCTAACCCGCCGCCCAAGTCGCACCCGCCGGTAGAGCCTGTCGCGCGCGCTCTGCCTTTCGCGATCTCGGCGTCGTTCCGCGCCTCGGGGCCGGCGAGGATGCTTCGTTAGGCGTCGCCCCGGAATGATTTCCCCCTCGAGGTGCAAGCCATGGATGCCCATCAAATTCTCAAAGCTGCCCGGGCAACGCTCACGGGCTCCATGCCCTTCCCTGAGATCGTCGAACAGCTCCTGGCCAATGACGTGGAGTATTACTTCGTGGATTATGCCGCCAGGTCCTTCACCTTCTATGGCGTTGAAGGTGCCGTGACCTGCGCTCCACTCTCTTTCGAGGATCTCCCCGGCATCGCCAAAGCCTTCA
>JANYAS010000103.1 GCA_025361205.1 Holophagaceae bacterium | reverse complement strand
GCCCCAGCTGGCGGCGGATCTCATTGACCGCGGCATCTGCCTGACGGGGGGCGGTTCGCTGATCCAGGGCCTGGACGAGCGGCTGCGCAAGGAGACCCACCTACCGGTCTTCCGTGCCGAGGATCCCCAGACCGCCGTGGTGCGGGGCACCGCCCTGCTGCTGGAGAACATCCCGCTCCTCCGTCGCATCCAGATCCTCGACTGACCGGGGATTGAATGGCCGTCCGCGCATCCAGGTGGAAATGGAGCCGGGTGGGCTGGCAGCGCGCCATTTTGGCCCTGCTCTGGCTGGGTCACGGTGGCTGGGTGCTGCTGGGCCCGAACCCGGGTCGCCATTGGACCCGAACGGCCGATGTCCTGGCGCGGCCGTCTCAGGGATTGGCCGCTCGGTGGGGCGGCTGGCGCTCGGCGCGGCGGGATTCGGCCCGCAGCCTCGCCGACACCCTGGGCGAGAACGTCCGGTTATCCGCTGAACTGGCCCAGCTGAAGACGCAGGCGGCCCAGGAAGCGCCTCGGCTGGCGGAAGCCGAGGAGGCCGTGCGTCTGCTGGGACTGAAGAAGCAGATCCCCCTGCAGCTCAGGGCCGCCCGGGTGCTCTTCAGCACGCGCCCGGCCGCCTTCGGCGGCCTAATCCTTGACCGGGGCGGGGACCTGGGCCTGCTGCCTGATCAAGGGGTGCTGGTGCCTGAGGGCATCGTGGGGCGGCTGTGGTCGGTCGGTCCAAACCAGGCCAAGGTGCTGCCGGCGGACGCCCCCAACGCCTCTGTGGCGGTGATGCTCATGCGCAGCCGGGCCACGGGGGTGCTCCAGGGCCTGGGCTCGGGCCGGGCCCTCATCCGCTACGTCAGTAATCAGGAGGTGGTGCAGGTGGGTGAGGCCGTGCTGACCAGTGGTCTGGATCGGGTCTTTCCCCGGGGGCTGTTGGTGGGCTACGTGGCCGAAGTGATCCAGGGCGACCTTGAGCTGCGGGTGACCGTCAACCTGTCGGCCCCCCTGGATCGCCTGAACGTCGTGCTCCTGCTGCCGCCCCAGCCCCCCTTGGAAGTGCAGCCGCCCTTCCTGGCGCCGGTACCACAACCCCAGCGCAAACGGGGGACACCATGAGGATTCCCGAACCCTCGGCCACCCGTCAGAACCTGCTTTGCGCCGGGGGCCTAGCCCTGGTCCTCCTCAGCGCCCCCTTCCCCCTGCTTCAGGCGACCCTGCACGCCATGCTGGTGCTGGCCTTGGCCCCTCGGCCCGGGGCGCCGCTGTCCGGGGCCCTGTGGGCCCTGGCCGCGGGCTGGGGGATGGAGGGATCCCTGCGCCTCTATCCCCACCTGGGCGGTACCCCATGGGCGGACTTGACCATGGTGCTGCTGGCGGGCTGGATGGCCGGGCGGTGGCCGCCGGAGGGGGTGAAGGGTTGGCTGGTCCGGCTGGCTCCACTCTGCCTCCTGCACCTGCTGCTGGTTCACATGGCAGTGCGGCTGGCGGCGGGACCGCATCCCTGGGGCTGGGGTGGGTTCTGGACGCTCCTGAGCCTCCCGCTTTGGGCCTGGCTCACCTGGCGGCTGCTCCACGTGGCCGCCGGGCCCGGACGGCGCTGAGCCATGGATCCGCGGCAGCGGCCCCTGCTTCGCCGGAGGCTCGAGGTCCTCCGGGTGATGGCCTGGAGCCTCGTAGCCCTCCTGGTCCTCGTCTACGCCTGGCTGCAGTTGGTGCGGCACAACGAGTTCCTGCAGCTGGCCCTGGCCCAGGCTGTGAAGATCCGGCCCCTCCCAGCGCCTCGGGGACTGGTGCTGGACCGCAACGGGCACCGGCTGGTGGATAACCGGCGGGCCCTGCACCTGGTGATTCAGCGCGAAGACCTGCCCACGAAGCCCGAGGTGGTGGCCGCACTGGCCGAGGCCCTGGCCGTGGACCCCGGCGCCCTGACTCGGAAGATCCAGATCTACCGGCAGGCGGGAAAGGGCCGCCCCCTGGTGTTGAAGGAGAACCTGGACGAGGTCGGCATCGCCATCGCTGAGCGCATCCGCGCCCGGTTTCCCTTCCTCGGCGTGGAAGTGGCGCCCCGGCGCGTTTACCTCGGTGACGAACTGGCGGGCCACGTGCTCGGGTACGTGGGCGAGGTGGACGAGGAACTGATGAAGGCCAAGCCCGGGAGCTTCCGCCTGGGCGAAACCATCGGCAAGGAGGGCTTCGAGGCCAGCGGGAACGACAGGCTCAAGGGGGTAGATGGCCAGAAGCGCATCCTGGTGGACCAACTCGGCACTGAGGTCGCCAACTTCGGCCAGGCCGACGCCAACCCGGGCCGCAGCCTCTTCCTCACCCTCGACGCGGGCCTGCAGAAGGTGGCCCAGGATGCCTTTGGCACGGAGGCCGGCGCGGCCGTGGTGCTGGATCTGCGCGACGGCGGCGTGTTGGCGCTGTATTCCAGCCCTTCCTACGACCCGAACCTCTTCCTCAATCGCCTCAGCCAGGACATGGTGGATCGCTACCTGGCCAACAACCTGACCCGGCCCATGGTGAACCGGGTCACCCAAGGCATCTACGCGCCCGGCTCCACCTTCAAGCTGCTGGTGGCCCTGGCGGCCCTGGAGAAGGGTGTGGTCACCCCGCAGACGGTCATCTACTGCGCCGGGAAGAAGAACTTCTACGGTCGC
>JANYAS010000144.1 GCA_025361205.1 Holophagaceae bacterium | reverse complement strand
CCTGCCTGGAGTGCCCATGTCCCAGCCCATTGACCAGCCCGAACTCAGCGCCGCCGAGTGGAAGCTCATCCAGAACCTGCGGACCCTGCCCGACGAGGCCGTCCGTACCCGCCTTCACGCCTCCCTGAATGAGCTCCTCTTCTTCTTCCGCACGCCCAAGTGCCAGGGTATGGGCGTGGAGGGCTTCCCCTGTGGCGATCCCCGGTCCTCCTGCGAGGACTGCCATCAGATCTGGGAGATGCTCGACAAGGTGGCCGAGCGGGGCAAGAAAGCTTAGGACTCAGGCCTTTGCCAGCCAGCGGTCGCCGAAGTTCACCAGCACGGCGCCCGCCAGGATGAGCGCCGCCCCGGCCAGCCTGAGCCACGAGATCCCCCGCACCGGCAGCCCTATCCAGCCCAAACGATCAAAGACCAGGGAGGAGCAGACCTGCCCGGCCACGATCAGGGCGACCATGGCGGCCAGGCCGATCCGGGGGGCCAGCAGCGTGGAGCCGAAGACGAAGAAGGCCCCCATCACGCCCCCGAGCCACTGCCACCAGGGGATCCGGGGCAGCCCCGCAAGGGCGGGGAAAGGCTGCCCGGTGAGGGCCCCCATCATCAAAAGAGTGAGTGTCCCCACAGCAAAGGAGACCAGGGCCGCCAGGACCGCACCGCTGCCCAGGGCGGTCCCCAGCGCATTGTTGACGGCCGACTGCAAGGGGATGACCAGCCCGATGGCGAAGGCCATGAGGAGGAAGACCAGGACCATGGCGCACCTCGTCGGAACACGCCGATGGTAGCCCGGATCCGGCTCAGAGCAGATCCCACAGAATCCTGGCCTGCCCGGTGGCGTCGGCTGTGGCGGCCTTCACCCGGGCGCGGGGGCCCTCGGGTAACCGGCGGGCGGCCTCCAGGGCCTGGACCCGAAAGGGCGGTGCCAACGGGGGCCAGGCGGCCACCAGGGCCTGGGCCCAGGATTCGTCGCCCAGAGCTGCCCGGGCCTGCCAGCGCCAGACCGCGCCCAGGCCCGCTTCGCGCAGGGCCGCCAGGGCCCCATCGGCCTGGACCGAACGCAGCGCCACTTCAGCCACGGCCTCCGCCGCCTCTCGCTGGGCAAAGGGGTCCGTCAGGAGGCTCAGGAGGGGGGGCAGCGCCTCCCCATCGCCCACCTTCCCCAGCGCCCGGGCCAGGGCGAACCGGGCGCCCTCGGGGGCCCGCGCCAGCGCCCCCAGCAACCAGGGCCCGTCACCCAACTTGGCCGCCGCCACCAGTCCATCCGCCGCCGACCGCCGGATGCCCACGGGGCCCGTGGCCAGGGCATCCAGGTAGGGGCCCAGCCGGGCCTCCGCACCTTCCCGCCCAGGGGGCCCAGCCACGGTGGCCGTCTCCCGGTCAAGGGACGCGAAACCTGGCAGCGGTTCTTCCCCCCAACTCGCCGCCTCGGCACTCTCGAGCCAAGTAGACAGTTCTTGTCCAAAGGTCTCCATGTCAGGCAGCCGCTTCGAAGGGTCCGGCTGGAGGGCCCGCATCACCAGCCCGGCCATCCGCGGGGGGAAGCCCGGCCGAACGGACGCCGGGGGTAGCTGGACCTGGGCGTAGGGCTGGCCCGTGGCGAACTCGAACAGGACCGCGCCCAGGGCATAGACATCGCAGCGGCCATCCACGTGGCGCGGATCCCCGTGCTGCTCCGGCGCCATGTAGCCGAGGGTGCCCACCACCATCTGGCTGCGGGTGACGCGGGTCTGGCCCTCCTGGCCCTCCCAGTAGCAGACGCCGAAATCCGTCACCTTCAAGCGGCCATCGGCGGCGAACAGCAGGTTCGACGGCTTGAGGTCGCGATGCACCACCCCGGCGCCGTGGGCCACGGCGAGGGCCCCGCACACGGGCACCAGGCGGCGGGCCAGGGCAGCGGGCGCCTCCCCCCGGCAGGCCTTCAGGCTGCCGCCCGGCAGCAGCTCCATCACCAGGTAGGGCCAGGCGCCGCTATGGCCGAAGGAAAAAATCTCCACCAGGCTCGGGTGTGAGAGCCGCGTGAGGACTTCCCCCTCGCGGAGAAACCGGCGCACCAGGTCCGCGTCTCGGTGCACCTCGGGTCGCAGCAGCTTCACGGCGCAGGAGACCCCCGGACGGAAGCGGTCCTCGCCGCGAAAGACCAGAGCCATGCCGCCTTCGCCCAGGGGCTCCATCAGGCGCAAGCTCCCGATCTGGGTCGGGGGGCGCAGCGCGTTCATGGGGCGGGAAGATCGGGAGGGGTGTGTTCGAGGGGCATCGTCGAGAGTCTAACGGAGATTGAGATGCCTACCCCTCGCAGGCCCGGTTTCGGCCCCCGGACTTGGCGCGGTACAACGCCGCGTCGGCCCTGGCCAGCAACTGGCCCGCCTCGTGGTCGTCGCCGGTACGCTCGGTGATGCCCAGGCTGATGGTGAGGTTGAGGCGGCCGGTGGGCAGTGGGATGGGGGTGTCGGCGATGGCCTTCCGGAGCCGTTCCGCAAAGGTCCGGGCCCCCGCCAGATCTGTTTCCGGCAGCACCATGAGGAACTCCTCCCCTCCGATGCGGCCCGCCAGATCCGCCTCGCGGAGGGTGACCATCAGCCGTTCCCCGAAGATCCTCAGCACGAAATCCCCGGCTCCATGGCCATAGGTGTCGTTGACCCCCTTGAAGTGGTCCAGGTCACAGATGACCACGGCCAGTGGACGGTCATAGCGCAGGCTCAAACCGAACCGGGTCTGGAACTCCGCCAGGGCGCTCCCCCGGTTGGACAGTCCCGTGAGGGGATCCTTGGTGCTAAGGTCCAGCAGGGTTTCATGGAAGGCGCGCTCCAGGGGATCGAGCGCCACCAGCTTGAGGACGTGGCCGCCGATGGCCAAGCGGTCGCCGGCCTTCATGGAAAGGGTGCCGCGAACCGCCTCCCCGTTCACCTGGGTGCCGTTGGTGGAGCCCAGATCCTCCACCTCGATCCCCTCGGCCGTCACCCGGATGCGGGCATGATGGCGGCTCACCTCGCCGTCCAGCAGCGTCACGGCGGAATCCGGGGCCCGCCCCACGATGAGCTCCCCCATCGGCAGCGGGAAGATGCGCCCCAGGGCTGCCCCGGCGTAGGCGACCAACCCCCATTCCGCCGTGGTCTGGGGGACCTCGTTCGCCGCCTTGGGGCGGACCACCGTGGGCATTTCGGGCAGTCCCGGGATGGATGCGGTGGCCGGAACGACCTTCTTGGGGGCGGCCTTTCGGGTCACGATCCCTCCACGAAGCAGCTGACGAAGGCGCCATCATCTTTGCGTCGAGCCAGGATGAAGGGGTCGCGGGGGGCCCTGAGCGCCGACGGTTCGAGGCGGATCATGATCCGGCCCGACTTTGGATCGTGGCGAAGGTCGCTCACGCCCTTGCGGGGAATGTGGAACAGGCCAAGCACCTCCAGGTTCCGCACGTTCTCGCCGGTGCCCCGCAGGAGCTGAATACTGTAGCGCATCCAGAGGCCCTTCGGCAGGTGTTGAACGTCCTCGCCCTGGATGGGAATGGCCATGGACAGCATGACCTCCATGCCCCCTTGCGCCTCCGAGCTGTCCAGAGCGGGATCGAACCGTCGCGTCCCCGGTCGAAGCAAGGGTTCCGACACGCGGCGGGTGGCGGGCCGGGCCGGCGGTTCCACCCGGCCCAGCACCTGGGCCCGGCGCGGCAGGGGGGGCACGGCGACCCGGGCGGCCCGGCCCGTCTCGAACGGCGTCATGCGGAGCACCTCGGCCTCCGACCCCCACCGGGCCCAGCCGGCTTCGGCCTGGAGTGCCGCATGAAAGGGTTCGAGGGCCCGACCTTCCACGGCCTCCCTCAGCAACTTCATGTCCAGGCCATTCGCCGTAAGCAGCTCCAAGCCCTCCAGGGGCGCGGCGACGAGCCCCGCTGATCCATGGCTGCAGAGCTCGAAGGGCTCGGGGATCCATGCCACCACAGTCAGGCCGGCAAAGGCCCTGCGCAGCGTTTCCGCCGCGTCCACCATGGCTTCCTTCATCCGACCGAACATTAGGATTCCTTCACCACCAGGCTTTGGAGCGCCGCGGCGACGCGCTCCAGGGGCTCGGTCAGGTCCATGCGGTAGCCCGCCTCCACCAGCTTGGCAACGGCTTGTTCCTGGGCGATCGCATCCACCGAGGCAGCGAACATCACCCGCAGCGGCGCCGCGCCCTCCGCAAGCTGGATCAGCAGATCCCGGGGTCCGGCCCGGAAGGCGTCACCCACCTTCGCCAGGGGCGATTCCTGGCTCTTCTGCACGGCCAGCACCGGGTACTTCGCCTCCCCGGACCAGCCCCCAGCCAATTCCGTGGCGCTGAGGATGAAGAGATCCGGCGGCGTCTTCAATTCCTTGAGCAGCGTCTTCTGAATCACCTCCTCCTTGAGGTGCGGCTCCAGCGACTTGCCATAGAGGATGCTCTGCAGGCGGGTGGGCGTGATGGGTTCGGTGTAGCGGAAATCCAGCGGAATGCCGGAGGTGTCCGTCACCAACAGGCCGCCCAGGTAGCTCGCGCCCTCCTTGACCGCCATGAAGTAAGCTAGCTTGATGGGTTCCGCCATGAAGTCACCTCTCCAGGGAAGGCTACCCCCCATCGGCGGAACCGCCCCTTGCCTTTTGCCCCGTGCGTGGTACAGTTGATCTTCCACTCATTGGGGAGTGGTCTAATGGTAGGACAACGGTTTCTGGTACCGTCAGGTGAGGGTTCAAATCCTTCCTCCCCAACCATTCACAACTTGCTTTACCAAGGTCCCATCGTCTAGCGGTCAGGACACCGCCCTCTCACGGCGGGAACAGGGGTTCAATTCCCCTTGGGACTACCAACAAACACCCTAGAGAAATCTAGGGTGTTCTTGTTTTTAATCGACCATTCAATTGGCAAAAATAGGTCGAGCGGGAAATGAGCGGGAAACGACATGTGCGGACACCCGTGGAATCGAACGAGGGCATCGAATGTTCAACGGTGGTCGTCTGGTCTACCCGCAGGATGCCGACCTCCCGGGAACCAGCTTGAACTCATGGCAATAGGACTAAATTCGGACTATATTAGGACCGGTCGAAAGGGGTGCCATGCGATATTCCACCCAGGTCAAACCCATCAGCTATCTCAAGGCTAATGCGGCTGAGGTCCTCCTTCAGTTGGGGGAAAGCCGAGAGGCAATGGTCATCACCCAGAATGGCGAGGCAAAGGCCGTTCTCCAGGATGTCGCCTCCTACGAGGAGACCCAGGAGACCATGGCTCTGCTGAAGATCCTTGCGCTTGGACAGCGTGAGGTTGAGGCCGGGATGGTCGAGCCTGTCGGGGCTGCCTTCAAGCGAATCCGGGCCAGGAAAGCAACCGCGTGAAGCGTTCTGAGGTTGTGATCACGAGGGGGGCCGTTAGTGACCTCCAGGCCATCTACGAATTTGTCCTAGAGGCCGACTCGGAAGCCCAGGCTGACCACCTACTGGACAGGCTTGAGGCATTGGTCGGAGCCTTGGCGCAGAACCCGGATAGGGGTTCACACCCGAAGGAACTCGCCAGCATTGGAATCCAGGACTACCGCCAGGTGATCCTGAAGCCCTACCGCATCATCTACCGCGTGCTCGGGGGGAGAGTGGTCATTTTCTTGGTGGCCGATGGCCGGAGGGACATGACAACTCTGTTGACTCAACGCATCCTTGGGGGCATGTCCACATGATCGGCGCTTCGCGCCTGCCACTCCCCCGCAGAGAGATTTCAGCCCCCCCCCTTCCTGCCTAACGCCTATTTCGGAGGATCAACGTACACCTCTTAAAGTTGGGCGGTTCGTTACGGAACTGGAAGGTCGAACGCTGGCCCTCGGCCCCGCAGGTCGAACACAGGTAGCCGACCTTACCTTGCGCGGCAGCAGGATGCTTCTTCAGCCCTTTATGCCATGTTTTGACTTTGTCATATTTGTTTGTTGCATTTACGAACCATGCAAGATCCCACAGTAATTCATATTCCCGATTATCGGCCAGCCTAACCCTAAAGGGCAGGCACCCCTGTCGGCCAACGCCATAACTTCCATACCCTTGGGCAAACTTGACAGGATTTGTCGCATCCCTGGATGGATGTTGTGGCGTGGAGGCGCACCATGCCGAGCTACGACATCCAGTTCCAGAAGGGCCTTCCCTGCGAGAGTTCATGGCCCGGTTCGGCACCGACGCCCAGTGCATTGATGCCATCTGCAAGGCCCGGTGGCCTCGGGGCTTCGAGTGCCCCGGCTGCGGGGCCATGCGGCACTTCCGCCTCTCCAGCGGCCTGTTCCAATGTCAGGACTGCCGGAAGCAGACCAGTCCCACGGCGGGAACCATCTTTCAAGGCACGAAGTTGCCCCTCACGGTCTGGTTTCAAGCCATGCACCTGCTCACCCAGGGCAAGCACAGCGTCTCGGCCTTGCCGTAAGACTTCGAAGGACGCATGCGTCCTTTGAAGGAACTGAAGCGGCAACTGGGGGTTCACTACGAGACCGCCTGGGCCATCAAGCACAAGCTCATGCAGGTGATTCTGGAACGGGAGGCCCGGACGGTCCTTTCGGGCCGGATCGAGGTCGATGGCGCTTACATGGGCGGGGAGTGCCACGAGGGCAAGCGAGGGCGAGGTGCCGCAGGCAAGACGCCCTTCGTGGTGGCCGTCCAGACTGATCCCAAGAAGCCAGCAAGCGTGCTTCGTATGCGGATGCAGGTCCTGCGGAATGTGGGCGGGAAGGAACGGAAGGCCTGGTTCGCCGGTGGCTTCGTCAAGGGCACGAAGATCCTCACGGATGGGTGGAAGTCCTACAACTTCCTAGAGGCGGCGGGATTCCAGCACGAGCCCCACGCCATGCCCGGTGGCTGGCGCTCTGCCCGGCATCCGGCCTTCCGCTGGGTAAACACCGTCCTCGCCAATCTGAAAGGAAACACCATCGGCGTGACACGCTGGGTCGGGAAGGCCCACTTGGACCGCTACCTGGCGGAGTTCCATTTCCGGTTCAACCGGCGCTTCGACCTGCTGTCGATCCTGCCCCGGCTGCTGACCATGGCCGTCAGAACCCCCGCCATGCCCCAGCCGCTCCTCAAAATTGCCTGGATGGAACATCGCTTGGTTCAGGCTTAGCCTCGCCGATAATCGGGCTGTATTTATTCATCATTTCGACCGCCCCAATTTTCCCCGTCTTGCCTATGTCTTGCACGGACGTGCTGGGACTTCCGTCCGACCCCGTGGATGGGGAACATGCGTTCAGATCTCCCGTGAACCTTCGGCGCCTCACCTCACAACTTTACTCGCCGCAGCCGCAGTGCATTGCCGATGACCGACACGCTGGAGAGGCTCATGGCCACGCTGGCCAACATCGGGCTCAGCAGCCAACCGAAGAAGGGGTACAGGACCCCCGCCGCGATGGGAACGCCCAGGATGTTGTAGGCGAAGGCGAAGAAGAGATTCTGGCGGATGTTGTGGAGCACAGCTTCGCTCAACCGGCGGGCCCGGAGGATGCCGGTGAGGTCGCCCTTCACCAGCGTCACGCCTGAGCTCTTCATGGCCACATCGGTCCCGGTGCCCATGGCGATGCCCACATCCGCCAGGGCGAGGGCGGGGGCATCGTTCACCCCATCGCCCGCCATGGCCACGATCCTACCCTCCTTCTGAAGGCGTTTCACGATGTCCCCCTTGGCCTGTGGCAGAACCCCGGCCTCGACCTCTTCGATCCCAAGCTGCTTGGCGACCGCCGCCGCAGTCATGGCGTTGTCCCCCGTCACCATGACGATACGGATGCCCTCCTTGCGCAGCTCGGCCAAGGCGCTCGGCGTGGAGCCCTTAATGGGATCCGCCACGGCGATGAGACCAATGATGTGGGACTCCACGGCCAGGAACATGACGGTCTGTCCCTCCTTACGCATCAGGTCCGCCTTTGTATCCCAATCCTGTAAGCCTTCAGCCTTCAGGTCGGACATCAGGGCAGCGTTGCCCAGGGCCACGGGTTGGCCATCCACGGTACCGCGCACCCCTTTCCCCGTCACCGAATCGAAGTCGGTCGCCGGCAGCAGGGTGACGGCCCGTTCCTTGGCCCCAGCCACAATGGCGGCAGCCAGGGGATGTTCGCTCCCCTGTTCCAGGCTCGCGGCCAGCAGAACCACTCGGTTCTCGTCTTCGTCCTCTGCGGCCACCACAGCGACCAGGCGGGGCTTTCCTTCGGTGAGGGTGCCGGTCTTGTCCACGACCAGGGTGTTCACCTTCTCCAGGCGCTCCAGGGCTGCGGCTTCGCTGAAGAGCACACCCACCCCTGCGCCTCGGCCCGTGCCGACCATGATGGACATGGGTGTGGCCAGGCCCAGCGCGCAGGGGCAGGCGATGATGAGCACCGCCACCGCATTCACCAGGGCATGGGCCAGGCGGGGTTCCGGCCCGAAAAACCACCAGGCCAGCGCCGAAAGGACCGCCACCACGATGACGGCGGGCACGAACCAGGCCGCCACCTGGTCCGCCAGCCGCTGGATGGGCGCTCGGCTGCGCTGGGCTTCGGCCACCTGACGAACGATCTGGGCCAGGAGGGTCTGGCTTCCGACCCGTTCGGCGGTGATCACAAAGGTCCCTGTCCCGTTCAAGGTTCCAGCGGTCACCTTGTCATCAACTGTCTTTTCGACCGGGAAGGCTTCGCCGGTCAACATGGACTCATCGATCGAACTGCGTCCCTCGGTGATCCGTCCATCCACGGGGACCTTCTCTCCGGGCCGAACGCGGAGTTTGTCACCCACGTGAACCTCCGTGAGGGGAACATCTCCCTCATTCCCGTCCGACCCAATGCGCCGGGCTGTCTTCGGGGCCAGACCGAGAAGGCTCTTGAGCGCACTGGAGGTGGCACTCCTGGCCCGCAGCTCCAGAACCTGCCCAAGGAGTGCCAGGGCGGTGATCACTGCAGCCGCCTCGAAGTAGACCGGCAACTGACCCTCATGGCCCTTCAGCATCGCGTGAGGTATAACGCCGGGAACCAGCGTTACCACGACGCTGAAGCCCCAGGCCACGCCGACGCCCAGGGCGATGAGGGTGAACATGTTGGGGCTGCGGTGTTTGATGGATTCCCAGGCCCGCTCGAAGAAGGGCCAACCGCCCCACAGAACGACTGGGGTGGCGAGGACGAACTGGGTCCAGGCCTGAATCGGCCCCGAGAGAAGGCGCTGCACTGGCTGACCGGGGATCAGCTCCGACATCGCCAGGAGGAGGGTCGGGACCGCCAGGGCCGTGCTCGCCCAGAAACGGCGCGTCATATCTATGAGTTCGAGGTTCGGGCCCTCTTCCATGATGGAGGGAGTTTCCGGCTCAAGCGTCATCCCGCACTTCGGGCAATTCCCGGGGTGGTCCTGACGGATTTCCGGATGCATCGGACAGGTGTAGATCACGGGGGTGCCTGGGCCGCCCATCCGCAGTGGCAAAGATGGCGTCGCGCTTGGTGCTCCTTGGCCTTCGTGATCGTCACCCGCCACGGCGGTGGGCTGGATTTCAGAGGCTGTTTTTGAAGCGGCCGGAGCCGATGGTTCAGGGATCTGCGTTCCGGCTGGTACGGCCTGAGTGTTGGGCGTTGCCGAGGCGGGAGGACCCTCGGCGACTGTTGCAGCGTCTTGAGCAAGGGGGGCTTGCGTCGCTGCAGCACCCGCAGGCTTGGGTGCAGCGGTCAGCGCGACCGGGGAAGGTTCCGGTACAGCAGGGACCGAAGGTGCTAGAACCAAGCCCGGGGCTTCCTGGCCTTCGTCCGTTGGGGCGGCAACGGGCGCGTCGGACTCGAACCCACGTTGGCGCACCGCAGACTTGATATCGGCGACCTGGAGGCGGGTTTCGTCGTAGCGCACGGTGGCGTTTCCCGCTGCAAAATTGACGGTAACACTCTTTACACCCGGCACCTCGCCAATCCGCTTTTCTACCTCTTCCAGACTCAGCACCGACAACATGTCGTGTACTTCAATCACGCTCGTTTTCATGTTGTTTCCTCGACAGGTGAGATCAAGCGCGCCTGCCACTTGGCGTCGTTACAATTGGGAGGCGAACTCAGGAGATCATATTCGAGTCACATCTCCTATTATTGCAACAAGTTAGGTGGGTTCCATCGAGGACCCTTCCCTGACTATCGGTCGCGGCGCGAGCGTCCTCTGGAAATGCCCCATACCAGGATCACGATGATGACCACCAGGATGGGGATCCAATACGAAGACCCCATCCCGTCCATTCCAAACCAGTTTCTGTCGTGCATGAGCGTGCATCTCCTTTCTAGCAGTGAGCCCTGAACGGTCCGGGCCTTCTGTCTCCTTTAACCCCCAAATCGGGCGGCGAGGTTCCAGGTTTATCCCCGAAACCCCGCCATCCTTTCCGGGCCTAGCAGCAGCTAAATCAACCCTTGGGCTTGACCCCTTGTTCGGAGGCCGGCACGAAGGACTCGGGGGCCTTATCAAATTTCGCCTTGCAGCCCGTGGAGCAGAACCCATAGGTTTTCCCTTTATGGGTGCTGCTGAATTTGGCGTTTTCATCGACGTTCATGCCGCAAACCAGATCCTTGGCCATTTCGAATATCTCCTTGGTTGGTGAAAGGTTGTTTTTTGAGATGCACGTCAGGTTCATGCAGGTAGCGCCACCCCCGGTGCCCATCACCCGGGGCCGTACCCCTGGGGGTGTTTTCTGCCATTCCTATTTGGCTTCGTGATCGTGGTCCTGGTGGCCATCCATCTTCATCATCGGGCAATCGGACATGGCCTTCATGCCGCCCTTGGCATCACCCGAATGCATGTGGCGCATCATGTGCCGCATCATCTCGGCTTCCATCTTCGCCTTCATGGCGTGCATGGCTTTTCGCTGGCCAACCAGTTCGGTGAGGGCTAACGCCATGGGTTTCGCCATGGCGTCGACCTTGGCCGTTGCACCGGCGGCGTTCATTTCCGCTATGAGCCGGTCCATGGTGGCGTCCATGGCCTGGATCTTTTCCTCCATCTCCTTCTTCTTGGTCTTCATGACCTCACACTCGGCTTTCATGTCGTCCTTGGGCATGCCCTTCATCCCGGCAGGATGGGCTTTTGCTTCCGGGGCAGGTGTCTGGGCAAAGCCGTTCTGGGCCAGTGCGAACACGGCAGCCACAGCCAAAGCCAAGCGCAAGGCAATCTTCTTCGGTCTCATGTGGAACCCCTCATGGATTCAGCCCACGCAGGACGGATAGGCTGTCGTCCGGAAGGGGCATTTCCTGTGCCAGTAGATAAGTATGTTTATTTTAATATAGTTAAGTCATTACAAAATCTATATTTGTGACCGGGCTCCATCAGAATGATGTGCAGGCCGTTTCAATTCGATGAGGAGAGGTGTTCGATCTGTCCCTGTGAATTGAAGATTTAAGGGGTCGATGCTGGCGCACAGCTTTGACTCTTTCTTCGATCGAACTTGCTAGGGAACGGCAGTGAATGGCCTGAGTCCCGACTCGCATCGGGGGCTCAACCCAATCTTAGGGCCGAGTTGTATTGACCCGTACCGCAGTTTGAAAAGGGTCCAGGTGCCCCCTCCTTGAACGCAAGCCCTTTAAAAACACCTGGCACGTTCCTTGATAGCAGGATTGGGCCGAGCAGTGTCAACCCCCGCGAATCATGGGGAGATAATTCCCTGAGGTTGCCTTTGTTCGTGCAGCCCGATGTCATTCTCCACACCCTACCCATTCAGGAGTTCACCATGATCCAGAAATCGCAGTTCCTGACCCCCTTCGCCCTCAGCCTGCTTACCGCCGGCTTCGCCTTGGCGCAAATGCCGGGCGGCGGGATGCCAGGCGGCGGCTCCACTCCCAGCATGATGGGGGGCCAGGCCGGATCCCAGATGATGGGCGGACAGATGATGAAGTCCGAAATGATGCGCGGCATGGTCGGCACCATGACCCAGATGCATCAGATGATGGAGAAGATGGCCGGGACCATGGAACAAGGACAGGGCATGGACATGAAGGCCATGGCCGACATGTCCAAGATGATGGATGACATGGCCGGGATGATGAAGAACATGGCCGACCGCATGCGGGATGGGCATATGGATGCCGCCGGGTTGCAGCGCATGAATGAGCGCCTGGATGCGATGGGCAAGTCGATGAAGGCCATGGGGACCAAACCTGCCGCCAAGCCATGATCACGTCCCATTTCAACCCTATAAGGAGTTCCCAATGATCGTCGTTCTGGCCGCCGCAATGATGGTCGTGATGATGCTGGTTTCCCATGGCGGGCGGCATCACGAACAGCCCACGGCCCCTGGGCAGCATGGGACGTCCCAAGATACCTCTCCACCTCCAACTGAGGATCGGGAGCTTTCCAGGCCCACCAGCCCGTCAGTTCGGGAATCCGATCCCAATCCATCTCGAAGCAGCACGGCAGCTATGCCACCTAGGGTGACCCCGTGAGGGATTGTTGTGAACCTAACCCCAAGGCCCGGTCGCGGGTGCTTTGGCGGACACTCTGGATCGTTTCGGGCGTCATTGCCCTCGTGGTGGCGTCCACCCGCCTGAAGGCCCAGGAACCCGCCCTCTACCTGGAGGGTGGCTTCGGGCACAAGCAAGGGGACTTCGGCACGCCCACCCTGAGCAAACTGGACCTGGCCTACGGCACATTGGGATACGCTTCCCCCACCTTCGATGTGAATGTGACGGTCCCTATTCTCCGCTTGGAGGCTCAAGGGGGTGGACAGGATGTCTCAAACATGGGCTTGGGAGACATCCTGATCCGGGGCGTTCACCGCTTCGTTCGGGAGACCCCCAGTGGTTTTGCCTTCGATGGGGGCCTGGCGGTGAAACTCCCGACCGCCAACAGCGACAAGGGCTTGGGAACGGGGCGCGCTGATATCGGGGGCTTCGTGTCCATGCACCAACGCTGGGATCGGATCCAGGCGACCCTGCTCGGTGGGTGGATCCAGAGCGCATCTGCAAGTGATACCGCCAGCCAATACGCCCGCACTGGCATCTACACCGCTGGCATCGGGCTCTCCTACTATGCAGACAGGGCCAAATATTCGATAGCGTATGAGGCCCGTGGTGCCTTGTATCAAGGGACACCCGCGCCTCGTGAGATATCACTGGGCATGCTCAAGATGCTCAATCCAAAACTCGCACTTAGGGGGTCGTTCATTGCTGGGCTCAATGACGGAACTCCAAAGACGAGCTTCGGATTGGGTCTAGTCTATTGGCCATGAGTCGGTCTGCATGAGCAATGACCCCCTGACGGATCGCCAGCATCCAAACCGTACCGGGTTTGTGCGAAGACATCTGACCGCGTTCGCCACGCTCCTATCCATATTCGCTTGTCTGGGAGGACTTGCCGGGCTATGGATCATTGCTCACGGTGTAAGCGCACGCGATCAACCAACGGTCATCGAAAAGGTGCTCGCCCGCACCCTCCGGCACCTGGCGATTCCCCTTGAGAATCGCCGAATCAATAACCCCCTCCCACTGACGCCTGAGCTGCTGGCGCTGGGAAGAATGCATTGGGCGGATCACTGCGCCACCTGCCACGGCAATGACGGCCGCGGACAGACAGAGATTGGCCGGAATCTGTATCCAAAGGCGCCCGATATGACCCTCTGGGCTACTCAGAAGCTCACGGACGGAGAGATGCTCGCCATTATCAGGAACGGTATTCGCCTGACAGGCATGCCGGCCTGGGGGGACGCGTCGGGTCACGACGATACCCAAAACTGGGAGCTTATCCACTTCATCCGGCACCTCCCCAAGGTTACCCAGGAGGAACTTGGACAGATGAAAGCGATGAATCCCGTGTCTCCGATGGAGAGAAAGGAGGAACAGCAGGAAGACGCATTTCTCAACGGCAGCGATGCCACCGATTCCCCCCACCCCTCCGCTGTGAAGAAAAAGGAGAAACCATGAATAAGTCATTTGTCAGGCTTCTACCCGCCATGGTGCTGTTCGTTCCAAGCCTTGTACAGGCCCATACGCACAAGTCCGTCATGGGGACCGTCAAAGCCATCGATGCGACCCACATCGAGTTGACCCTGAAGGACGGTAAGAATAAGTCATTCCCAATCGTGAAGAACACCATGGTCATGAGGGGGAAAGATATGGTTGGCGCCGATCAAGTGAAACCTGGCTTGCGTGTTGTGGTCGTTCTCGCGGAGGACGATAAGACCGCCGAGAACATCAAGCTCGGCTCTGAACCAAAGAAGAAATAATTACTCGAACCTCTCATGAGGAGATCCGGCCCTGAAGTTCCTTTGGCCCGCTCTGGCTGCTGTCCTGGCTGTCATCCTCCAATTATCAGGAGTCCTGTCTTCGGCCGAATTGCTCGTTCGCGATGCCATGCTCAGGAACCTTCCCACCTTGCCCGCCTCGAAGGTGGCAGTCGTGCTCATCGATGAAGCCTCCCTTCAAAAGGCAGGGCGGTGGCCTTGGGATAGGGCTCAGCTTGCCCACCTAGTCGATGGTGTGTTTGCCGCAGGTGCGAAGGGAGTCGTGATGGACCTGCTGCTTCCAGAGGAAGGTCCTGGAGATGAACTCCTGGCCAAGGCACTGAATAGGGGACCCTCAGCACTGGCGGTGGGTCTGGATGAGGAAGGTCATTGGGTGTTACCGAATCGCGTGCTTCGTCCCTCGGTGGTGGGACACGTCAGCTTCGATCTCGACCGGGACGGGGTGGTCAGGCGGTTCTCCTCCACGAAGGAGATGAGTGGGATATCCATGCCAGCCCTGCCAGTGGCGGCGGCACGGCTTGGCAATGACCCGCTTCCCATTCCTGTGGGTGTCATGATCCGGCCTGGGTTTCGCACACGTCCGATAGCCGCTGTCAGTGCCGCCTCCATCCTGGAGGCAGGTCATGTAGAGGTCCTCAAAGACCGGATCGTCTTCATCGGCACCAGTGCAGCAGGCGTGGGTGATCGGTTCATCTCGCCGGTATCCCAGGGAGGCTCCCCCGAACCAGGGGTCCAGATCGAGGCGATATCGGCCCAGGCCCTTCTTTCGAAGGATTTGCTGCGCCCAGCATCCCCTCTGATCAATGCCCTCCTGGCTTTCGGTCTTGGCCTGCTAGTCACCTTCCTTCTGGCCCTGCCAAGAAGATCCATTCCCCTGATTGGCTCAGGCTTGGTCCTGGCTCCGTTCCTGATTTCGGCGGCTTCACTCAGCTACCTCCGTCTGGAATTGGCGGCTCTGTCGGTGCTGTTTCCCCTCCTGCTGACAGGCGTCCTGATGGCTTTGGATCGCTCCCGCCGATCTAGTGCGGAGATGAACACGGCTCAAGGCCGGATCTCGGAACTGGAGATCCTCCAGGAGAGCATCTCCGAAACCAGGAAGCAGGATGCGGAAGCTCGTCGGGTGGTGGCCCATGAACTCAAAACCCCCCTGACCTCCGTGAGAGGGCTGGCCCAGCTTCTGGCCCAATTCGACCTTTCGCCGTCGGAAAGAAACCGCGTGGCCCTGATGGTGGTTTCAGAAACCTCCCGTCTTGCCCAGATGGTGGATGCCCTGCTCGACCTGGAGCGACTGCGTCTTAGAGATTTCGACAGGGACGCCAAACTCTTGGATCTATCGGCCCTGTGCATCGAGCGAGTGGGTTTTCTCCGGGCAGGTACCCAACGTGACATCGTGGCAAATATCGTCATGGGCCAGCATGTTCTTGGCGACAAAGCCCTCCTTGAGAGGGTCATCGAGAACCTTGTCTCCAACGCCATCAAGTTCTCCCCGGCAGGCACCCCGATTCGAGTGGGCGTGAGAGTGGAAGAGTCCCTGGCAGTCTTTGAAGTCGAAGATCATGGACCAGGAGTGCCCATGCAGGAGCGTGAAAGGATCTTCGGGCGATTTGCCCGAGGAAGCGCCCAGGGCCTTGCCCCGGGACTGGGCCTGGGGCTGGCCCTGGTGGCTGAGGTGGTCGGCTGGCACCACGGCTCCGTAGAAGCCGCTGAAGGTACCGACGGAGGCAGCATCTTCCGGGTTAGACTCCCGCTAAGCCGTCGTCCATGAATAACCTGGTCATTCGTATGGCGGTCCAGCATAAGGGGCCGTAGCAAAATAACCTGAACCGCACAGGTTATTTTGGAACGGCCCCTAACCCCACTCCGAAGCGCCGATTGAGGCTGGCATGACACGAATCCTTGTAGTGGATGATGACCTGGCGATCCGTGAGATGGTCGCCATGGCGTTGGAGAAGAGCGGCTATCGCGTGGAGCGTGCCACCGGGTTTGGCCCTGCCCTGGAGGCGATCCGGGAACGCCAGCCGGATCTCATCGTCAGCGACATTTATATGCCGGGTGGGACGGGCTTGGACCTGTTGAAGGAGGTCCAGGAATTGGCTGATCCGCCTCCTCTCATCCTGATGACCGCCAAGGGCAGCATCGAGACTGCTGCACTGGCCATGAAGGACGGCGTATTCGACTACCTGGCCAAACCTTTCGATCTTGACATCATGCTGGAACGAGTGCGGGCCGCCCTCGCTGAGAAGGCTCCCCCATCCCCGAGAGAGGAAAACGGCCCTGAAAGCATGATCGTGGGCTCCCACCCCACCATCGTGGAGGTCTACAAGGCCACCAGCCGGGTTGCACCGATGAAGGTCCCCGTTCTTGTTTTCGGTGAGACCGGTACTGGCAAGGAACTTGTGGCGCGGGCTCTCCACCGCTTCGGCGGCCACGCCGAGGGACCCTTCATCCCCGTCCATTGCGGCGCGATCCCGGACACGCTGATCGAAAGCGAACTATTCGGCCACCGGCGCGGGGCCTTCACGGACGCCAAGGGCGACCGTCGGGGTGCCTTGACCCAGGCAAATGGCGGAACAGTCTTCCTTGATGAAATTGGCGAAATCTCCCCGGTGTTCCAGGTGAAGCTGCTGAGGTTCCTGGAGGACGGGCTCGTCCAGCCGCTGGGGGCTGAGAAGTCTGAGTTGGTGGAAGTGCGGGTTGTAGTGGCGACTCACCGCGACCTGAAGGCGATGGTGGCTTCTGGGAGCTTCCGGCAGGATCTCTACTATCGTCTTGCCGGTTATGAAATCTGGATCCCGCCCCTCCGCGATCGCATCTCCGACCTCCCCGCCCTGGTTGAGCATTTCCAACAGCGCTTCAACCTTGATCTCGGGTTGCCTGAGGGAGGTTCTCCGTCCGGGGAAGTGCTGGCAGTGCTGGCAGCGCATCCCTGGCCAGGCAATGTTCGGGAACTCGGACATGTGATCCGGCGCGTGCTCATCGAGACCGGCTCTCTCGATGATGTGGCTGCCGTTCAACGGATTCTGGGAATAGTTGCTCACCCTGAAGGCGTGGGATCGACAGCAGTGCTTTCCTCCGCGAATTTCACCGAACCGTTTGTCCCTCTAGACGAGATAGAACGGTTGTATATCCTCTCGGTGTTGACGCACACCAAGGGGAACAAGACCGACGCAGCGCGTATCCTTGGCATCGAACGAAAGACACTTGCACGCAAACTCAGGCCGACCGCAGGTAGCGTTACGAAAGACCGGGATGGAGGCGAACCATGATCACCCTTCTTGCGCCACTGGTGTTCACCCTGCTCCAAGCTACGGGGCCGGTGCCCGATGCTCTCACCTACCGCTTGGACGAGGTCAAGCGGTCGGTCACCCGCCTGCCAGGTGGGGACAAAGGCAAAGAGGTCAAGATGGCCAAGGGCGATGCAGCAAGCTCTGGGGATGTCGTGAAGACTGGCTGGTGGGCGCAGACGGTCATCTCCGTTCCCGAGCGGAATTCGCGATTCGAAGTCTATGCGAACACCCAAGTCAAACTTGCGGGCGGTGAGCCGGGCGTTCTGCTCATCCTCGACAAGGGACGCATCAAGGCCTTCTTCCTGGCGCTTGTTGAAGGAAGCCAGCAAGAGCGACAGGTCGCAGTCCCCGGAGCCCTCCTCGCCGTGCGGGGGACCAGGTACGGCGTGGAGGTGGACAAGAACGGGAAGTCCACCTTGGTGGTCTTTGAAGGTGTAGTGGAAGTCCTCCACAAAGCACCCCACACCGAGTCGATCAGGGTGAAAGCTGGCGAATGGGCCACCTTTGGGCCCAATGCGTTGCCCCAAATTCAACCTATGACCATGCGTGGCTTCGAGGAGAAGACCTGGAATCAGGGGATGCTGCCGGATGGATCCATGGGGCCTGGAGGCATGACTCCGAGCGGTGCCATGCCCAAGGGCATGCCTGCGGGCCCGGGCCCCATGCATCATTGATCCGACAGGTACGAGCCTGTCCCAAAACCCCCGTGCGCCGCGCTGGGAGCGCCGGGGGGTGTCCCGCCAGGAAGGCGAGATGAACATAGTGGGTCTACGTGATTCGAGCCTGACGCCCCCGGGAACGCATGCGTTCCCAGGGATCGTACGTCGGCGAACATGAGGCAGGGTTGAGCCAGATCACAACCTTTGATGATTCTAAGGTCTAGAAT
>JANYAS010000143.1 GCA_025361205.1 Holophagaceae bacterium | reverse complement strand
TTCGGGGCGCGGGCGATCTGGACAACTGGCACCTCAAGGTCTACGAGCAGCGGCATGAAGGCTACCTGGCGCTGAAACAGGCGCTGAAGATGGAGCCGGTGGCGGTGACGGACGAGGTCAAGGCCTCCGGCATCCGTGGTCGGGGCGGCGCGGGTTTTCCCTGCGGATTGAAGTGGTCCTTCATGCCCAAGGACGCGGCCGAGCGGAAGCTCACCCGCTACCTGGTCTGCAATGCGGATGAGGGCGAACCGGGCACCTTCAAGGATCGCGTCATCCTCGAGTACAACCCCCACCAGCTCATCGAGGGCATGATCATCGGCGGCTGGGCCATGCAGTGCGCCATGAGCTACATCTATGTCCGCGGTGAATTTCTTTGGCTCATCGAGAAGCTCGAGGCGGCCATCCAGGAGGCCCGCGACGCCGGCTACCTGGGGAAGAACATCCTGGGCACGGGCTGGGACTTCGACATTCTGGTCTACCGCGGGGCTGGGGCCTACATCTGCGGCGAGGAGACGGCGCTGCTGAACTCGCTGGAGGGCCGCCGCGGGGAACCCCGCGTGAAGCCGCCCTTCCCGGCGGCCAAGGGCGCCTTCGGCCAGCCCACCACCGTGAACAATGTGGAGACCCTGGCGGCCGTGCCGCCCATCCTGCGCATGGGCGGCGCCGAGTACGCCAAGATCGGCACCGCCAAGAACACCGGTACCCGCATCTTCGGGGTGAGCGGCCACGTGAAGCGGCCCGGCATCTACGAGCTGCCCCTGGGCACCCCCATGAACTTCCTGGTGGAGGAACTGGCGGGTGGGTCCAGCACCGGCAGGAAGCTCAAGGCCATCATCCCCGGCGGCGCCAGCGCCCCCATGTTTGATGACAAGGACTTCGACTGCCCCTTGGATTTCGACACCGTGAAAGCCCGGGGCTCCATGGCTGGATCCGGGGGCCTCATCGTCATGGACGAGGACACCTGCATCGTTCAGGCGACGCTCCGCCTCATCCGCTTCTACGCCCACGAAAGCTGTGGCCAGTGCACGCCCTGCCGCGAAGGCTGCAACTGGATGGAGATGATCCTTTACCGCATCGAACACGGGCAGGGGCGGATGGAGGACCTGAACCTACTGGCCAGCCTCACCCCCCGCATCGCCATGCGGACCCTGTGCCCCCTGGGCGACGCGGCCTGCGGCCCCATGGACTCGGCCCTGCAGAAGTTCCGCCACGAGTTCGAGCATCACATTACGCACAAGACCTGCTATACCAGCGGGTCGAGCCTGTTGTCCAAGGTGGGCGCCCACTAGGCGCTCTCCGACGTGCCCATCACCGCCCTAGGGCTCACGCTCACCCTTTCTTCGGCGCTGTGCTGGGCCCTATTCGACGCCCTGCGCAAACGCATGGCCAGGGAGGTGGCGCCCCTGTATCTGGGGGTCCTGCTGGCTCTGGCCCAGGCGCCGCTGCTGGTTCTGTGGGCTGCTTTCCATGAGCCCTTCGGCCTGCCCGTGGCGAGCCTGGGGCCCCTGGCCGGATCGGCCCTGATCAATGTCTTCGCCCTGGTGCTCTTCCTGGAAGCGCTGCGCCGTTCTCCCCTGAGCCTCACCATTCCCCTGCTGAGTTTCACGCCCGTCGGGTCGACCCTCCTGGCCTGGCTGTTCCGGGGCCAGGTGCCCGCTCCGGTCCAGTACGGGGGCGCCGCCCTGGTGGTCGCTGGGGCCGTGTGTCTCGGGTTGAGTGGCGGCGCCTGGAAGGGCTTCCGCGCCTTTCTGAAGGAAGCGGGAGTGCGGCGCATGGCCGTGGTCACCGTGCTCTGGAGCTGCACCAGCGTGCTGGACCAGGCCGTCGTGGCCCAGGGTGCGGGCGCCTGGTATGCCCCTCTCCTCACGGGCGCCGTGGCGATCCTCCTGCTCTTCTGGACGCTGGTGCGGGGCCAGGGCCGGCCCCTGCTGGCGGCGGCGAAGCCCCTCCTGAACCAGCCCCTATTGGCCGCCGTGGCGGTGGTGCTCGGCGCAGCCGCGCTGGCGGTCCAGATCGAGGCCCTCCGCTGGGCTCCCGTGGGCTTCATCGAGGTGGTCAAGCGCGGCACCGGCATGGGCAGCGCCGTGGTCCTGGGCCGCCTGGCCTTCGGGGAGCCCGTCAATGGGTGGAAATGGGCCGCCGTGGCCTTGATGACCCTGGGCGTGGCGCTGGTCGTGGGCCTGCGCTGATCCGTCTGGTTACAACCCCTAAGGGGTGGACCAGGATAGGATGCAGTGCCGAGAGCTGGAGACCGCTCCTGTCGGGTCAGCCGCACGCGACGAGGCGGCGAGCGAAGGTCGCGGCCCGGAAGGCGAAGCTGCCCACCAGGGCTTGGTCGAACACGGTCCAGGTCAGGCCCGAAGTTGCTTCCAATCATCCCTTCAAGGAGAGGGCCAAAGGGTAGCCCTCGCAGCCTCAGGGTCCGTTCAGAAATAACCTTGACGATTGTGCGGAGGGCCGGGCGAGCAGGGCAAGGAAAGGGCCCGCAGGCATGGTGGTTCCATGTCAAGGGGCCTGGACGACGCCAGGCCCTCCGCCTGACGCCACGCCATGCGTGGCTACCGCTCGCCCGGCCCTCCGCACAATCGTCAAGGTTATTTCTGAACGGACCCTGAGGCTGCGATGGCTACCCTTTGGCCCTCTCCTTGAAGGGATGATTGGAAGCAACTTCGGGCCTGACCTGGACCG
>JANYAS010000121.1 GCA_025361205.1 Holophagaceae bacterium | reverse complement strand
TGGTCCGCCTGGTCATCGGTGAGGTTGGAGCTATGGCTCTTCCCTTGGAGGCTCAGACGCTTCTCACAGGCCTCAATGACCTCCTGATTGGCGACTCCGAGCTCTTTGGCGAGTTGGTTGATACGCAGCATGTAAGCGGACTACCTCGGCCTGGGGGTGGGGAACGGGAAGGGCTGCAGGACTACAGCCTACTCCCCGAAGTGAGCCTGCACGGCATCGATGAGACGGAAGGCCAGATCCTGATCCATGCCTTCCACCTGCATGAGCTGCTCGGCGGTGACAGTGTAAAGGGATTTGGTATCGGGATAGCCAGCGGCTGCCAGCCGGTCCGCAAGGGCGGCGTCCAGGCCCTCGACCTTGACGACGTCAAGGAGGGTGGAGGTGGGGGCCGGAGCGGGAGCCTCCTCTGCGGGGGCGGCCTCTTCGGTCGCCTCCGTAATCTGGGGAAGGGCCAAGCCCATGGCGACTTCGGCCTCGCGGCGCTTGTCGGCCTCGCTGCGGACATCGATGTTCCAGCCCGTGAGCTTGGCGGCCAGGCGCACGTTCTGCCCCCGTTTGCCGATGGCCACGCTGAGCTGTTCGTCGTCAACCACCACTTCCACTCGGCGGCCCACGGGGTCCACCAGATTGACCCGGAGGGCCTTGGCGGGGTTCAGGGCATTGGCGATGAACTGGGCGGAGTCATCCGAGTAACGGACGATGTCGATCTTTTCGTTCTTCAACTCACGAATGATGGCCTGCACGCGGCTGCCCTTGAGGCCCACGCAGGCGCCCACGGGATCCACGTCGGGATCGAGGCTGTGGACGGCCACCTTGGCGCGGTCGCCGGCCTCGCGCACGCAGTTACGGATGACGACGGTGCCGTCATGGATTTCGGGGACTTCATTTTCGAAGAGCTTGATGAGCAGCCGGGGATCCGTGCGGCTCACCTGGACCTGGGGGTCCTTGGCGCTGCGATCCACGCTCACGATGACCACCTTGATGCGCTGACCCTTGTCGAAGCGGTCGCCCCGGAGGGCCTCACTGCGGCGGAGCATGGACTCCACGCGATCGATCTCGAGGATGATGGCGCTCTTCTCGAAGCGCTTGACCTCGGCCACCAGCACCTCGCCGATGCGGCCGGCAAACTCGGTGTAGATGCGCTCGCGCTCGGCTTCCCGGACCTTCTGAACCAGAACCTGCTTGGCGGCCTGGGCGGCGATGCGCCCCAGCTGGCTGGTGTCCTGGGGCAGCCAGAGCGTGTCGCCCTCGGCGGCATCGGGATTTAACAGTTGGGCCTCGGCCAGGCTGATCTCCAGATCCTCTTCTTCGACTTCACCCACGACTTGCTTCAAGGCATAGACGTGGAACTCGCCCGTCTCCCGGTCCATCTGGGCCTGGAAGTTGCCGTAGAAATCCTGAGAATTGAAATACTTGTCCGCAGCCTTGGCCAGGGCCTCCTCCACTGCCGCGAAGACATCTTCTTCGTTGATGCCCTTCTCGACGGCGATCATCTTCACGCTGTCGAAAAAGGTGTTTGCTACCGTTGCCATCTCAGGCCTCCTCGTCTTCGACGACGCTTGTCTCTACGCCACCGGCATCAGGAACTTCAGTGAATCGGGCGGTCAAGTGTTTGGGCCGCGGGGCGCCGTTCTCATCAAAGGGTGCCAGCCGTGCCTTCTGGATCGCCTCGAGGGGGATGGCCTTCATGACGCCGTCCTCCTCCAGGGTAACGCTTTCGCCCTCCATGGGCCCGATCCAGCCCTTGAAGCGCTTCTGGCCGTTGATGGGGGCGGCGGTCTGCACGCGGCAGAGCCTCCCCGCAAAGCGGCGGAAATGATCGGCCTTCGTCAGGGGGCGTTCCAGGCCGGGGCTGCTCACTTCGATGCCCAGTTTTTCCCGCAGGTCAGGAAACTCCACGTCGGTCCAGAGCAGCAGGCCCTCATGGGCGGCGGTGCAGTCTGCGAGGGTGACTTGGCGATGGCTGGTCTCGGCATCCAGGTGATCAATGTAAAGGCGCAGCAGCTCATCCCGACCCTCGCGGGCGATCTCCAGGTGCACCAGCTCATAGCCCAGCAGGGCCAGCTGGCGCTCGAGGGGAGGCTGCACCTTCTTCAGATCCACTAATACTCCGGGGTAAAAACAAAAAAGGTGGGCCGAACCCACCCAGTCTTGGCACCCGAGTCGGGAAGCCATGGCCGAATTGACCCTGAAGTCTAGCGCCCTTTGCCGGGAATCTCAAGGCGGCAGAATCGTTGATGTCCTCCGGGGGTTCCGCGCTGCGCGCACACCCCCGGAACCCCGCGCAGGGTCTCGGCTGAGCCGTGCCCCTGCTTGAACCCTCCCGTGGTTTTGCGGCGCGCCCCTGGGAGAAACTTGATGAGGGCCACAGGGCCTCTGGGATTCAATGGAGGATGGAGGATGACGATGGCCACGATCCTGGACGGCAAGGCACACGCGGACCACATGTTGGAGTCGGTGCGTCGGGGGGTCGAGGTCCGCAGGACCCAGGGCTTGCGGGCCCCCGGGCTGGCGGTAGTCCTGGTGGGTGACGACCCCGCCAGCCACGTCTATGTCCGTAACAAGTCCGCGGCCTGCACTCGGGTGGGCATCACCTCCATCGAGCACCGCCTGGCCATGGATACTTCTCAGGCGGACCTGGAAGCCCTCATCAACCAGCTGAACGCCGATCCGGAGGTGGATGGGATCCTCGTGCAACTCCCCCTGCCCAAGGGCCTGGATTCGAAGCGGGCCCTGCACCTCATCAGCCCGGCCAAGGACGTGGACGGATTCCATCCCATGAACCAGGGCCTGCTGCTGGAGGGCTTGCCGGGGCTGCGCCCCTGCACGCCCACCGCCTGCATGTCCCTCCTGGCCCACCACGGCTTGGAACTGAAGGGCCTGCGAGCCGTGGTGCTCGGCCGCAGCGAGATCGTGGGCAAGCCCATGGCTCTCATGCTGCTGGAACAACACGCCACCGTGACCATCGCTCATAGCCGCACGCGGGATTTGCCGGCCGTCTGCCGTGAGGCCGACCTCCTGGTGGCCGCCGTGGGCCGACCCGGGCTGGTGGAAGGTTCCTGGATCAAGCCCGGCGCCGTGGTGGTGGACGTGGGCATCAACCGGGTAGACGACCTGGCCCTCGGGGCGCGGATCTTTGCGGCCGAGCCGAAGAAGCTGGAAACCCTCCGGGCCAAAGGCTCGGTGCTTTGCGGCGATGTGAGATTTGGTGAAGCCATGCAAGTGGCCTCGGCCGTGACCCCCGTCCCGGGCGGTGTGGGACCCCTCACCATCGCCGGACTGCTGGCCAATACCCTACTGGCGGCCGACAGTCCGAAGGGATAGGGAAGCGGAACCGCGAAAGACGCGAAAGGCGCGAAAATCAAGCAGCGATTGGGAGGCGGGGCCATGGGTTTCCGGTCATGTTCCCCGGGGGCGGAGTCAGAAGCGGAGCCACCTTCCGCTCTTTTCGCGTGCCCGAAGGGCGTTTCGCGACTTTCGCGGTTAGCTTTTCCTTTCCTGGTTCACGGGCATAGCCCGCCATCCACGTTCACGATCTGGCCACTCATGTAGCTGGACCATTCCGAGCAGAGGAAGGCGACCACGCTGGCGACCTCTTCAGGCTCGCCTTCCCGCTTGAGGATGGTCGGGGCCAGGAGGTCGCGCTTCGTTTCAGCCGACACGTCCGCGGTCAGCTCCGTGTGGATGAACCCCGGGTTCACGGCATTCACGAGCACACCAAAGGGCGCCATTTCCCGGGCCAGGCTGCGGGTGAGGGCGATGATGGCGCCCTTGCTCGCGCCGTAATTGGTCTGGCCGGCCATGCCAATGATGCCCGTGGGGCTCACGATGTTCACGATGCGGCCCCACTTGCGGGCCATCATGCCGCGCACGAAGGCCTTGGTGGCGTAGACCGTGCCGCGGAGGTTCACGTTCATGACCTCGTCCCACTTTTCGTCGCTCATGAGGATGAACGGCCCGTCCTGGCGGGTCCCGACGTTGTTCACGAGGATGTCCACCAGGCCCAACTCGGCTTTCACCCGGTCCGCGGCGGCTTCCAGCTCCGCCTTCACCCGGACGTCCGCCAGTACGGCCAGGGCGCGCCGTCCCATGCCTCGGATCTCCGAGGCGGCCGTTTCGGCCAGATCCAGGTTCTTGTGGGCATGGACGGCCACGTTCGCCCCCCAACTGGCCAGTTCGACGGCGATGGCCCGCCCGATACCCCGGGAGGAGCCGGTGACGAAGGCGGTCCGGCCGAGCAATGGGAGGGGATTGAAGGACATGGCGCAACTCGATGGCAACAGACTAGGATGCCTGACAGGAGAACCCATGTCCAAGGATCTGGTCAGCCCCGACGCCCTGGAGGCCTTCATCCGGTTGCATCCCGAGTGGGTGGCCCAGGGGGACTCCCACGGGTTGACGCTCCGGCGCCGCTATGTATTCTCGGCCTACCCGCGGGGCCTCGGTTTCGTGGTCGCCGCCGCCGAACACGCCGAACAAGTGAACCATCATCCCGACCTCACCCTGGGCTACCGCTGGGTCGTGGCCGTCCTTACCACCCACGTCAGCCGCGGCGTCACCCAGCGCGATCTGGACTTGGCCCAGGCGCTGGATCGGCTGTACCAGGAGCATATTTAGGGCTGTGGGCTATAGCTGGTGGGCTGCGGGAAAGATGGATTCCGCACACCCGCAGCCTATTTCACCGGTGATTCGTTTGGCGGCAGGCGGTTGAAGCGCTCCTGCAAGGCCTGGACGCGGGTGAGGTCCAGGAGCTGCGGGTTTCCGGGGTCGGAAAGCATGTACTCGCTCAGCTCGATGCTCTGGTGGCTGGGGGGCGGCTGTTCCAGGGCTCTGGATAGACGCTGCCTGAGGGTTCTAAGGTAGAGCCCGAAAGTCTCGCGGCGAGGGGATTCGCGAAGCGCCAGATCCCACACTTCCACCGTGGCTTCAGCCAGGGGTCGCCGACTCGGTCGTGGCCGTGACTGAGGTGCGCCGACGCTCAGGATCAGGCCATCCCAGCAACCGGGAGGTACCAGGCGGATTTGTGCCGCCGGATCCACGCCGAATTCCGTTCGCAGATCCAGGGATAGCTTCTCGTCCCCCGGGCCTTCGGCAACCAGGGTCGTGGCGAACAGCAGGACGCCGAGCGGGACGCGCATGGAAGGATGGGTGACCTGGACGGGCTCCGGGTTCCTCAGGGCTTGCGTGGCTTGGGCTTGCCGGGACGGGGGGCCGGTTTCCGCGCGGGGCGATCCGGGGACCCTTCCCGGCGTGGGCCGGCGGGACGCTCGGCGGAACCGAAGGTGCGGCGGGGCCGTTCGGCGCTTTCGGGGGAGCGGGGCCGGGCGGGACGGTCGGCGGGGCCAGAGGTGGACCGGGGCCGGGCCTCGCCCTCTTCGCGACGGGGCCGGGCCGGGCGCTCGGCGGAACCGAAGGTGCGGCGCGTTCGTTCGGCGCTTTCGGGGGAGCGGGGCCGGGCGGGACGGGCGGCGGGGCCGGAGGTGGACCGGGGCCGGGCCTCGCCCTCTTCCCGGCGAGGACGCACGGGTCGTTCGGCCGGTCCAGACATGCGCTGAGGCCGTTCATCCTTGCTATCCCGGCGCGGACGCGCCGGGCCATCGGCGGCAGCGAACGTACGGTGAGGTCGGTCCTGGCGTTCCTCGAAGGCCTTGGCGCGGGTCACGCGCTTGACCTTGTGGCCGTGGCTTTCAGCGGGCTTGAAGATGTTCTCCTCGCCCTTCACGCCGGTGGTGGCCCGTTGGAGGCGGGCCATGTTGCGGAGGGTCTTCAGGGCCGCGACCATGTCTCCGGGCATGGTCGCGGTGACGGTGACCTGCTCCTCGGTGACGGGATGCTTGAAGCCGAGCAGTTCGGCGTGGAGGGCCTGGCGATCCAGAATGGGGCTTTCCACGCCGTAGACCTGGTCCCCCAGCAGCGGGTAGCCCCGGTCCGCGAACTGCACGCGGATCTGGTTGCGCCGGCCGGTCTCCAGGCGCACTTCCACCACGGTGTGCCCGGGCAGGCGTTCGACCACGCGGTAGTGGGTCACGGCCTCCTTGGCGCCGGGGGGCATGCGCTTGCCGCCCCCGGGCCCCTTGCGGGCCACGGCCACGGACATCTTCAGGGACTTGGCGTGCTCAATGAGGTGGCCCGCCAGGGTGCCGCTGTTCTCGGGCAGCTCGCCCACCAGGACGGCGCAGTACACGCGCTGGAGGCGATGCAATTCGAAGTGCTTCTTCAGGCCGTGCAGGGCCTCGGGGGTCTTCGCGAAGACCAGCACGCCGCTGGTGAACTTGTCGAGGCGGTGGACGATGAAGAGGTTGAACCGCTTGTAGCCGCGGCGGCGGTAGGACTCGGTGATGGCATCGGCTAGGCTGGGCTCGCTGCCCTGTTCCGCAGGCACGGTCAACAGGCCTGCGGGCTTGAAGACGAAAAGCAGGTGGTTGTCTTCCCACAGGGTCGTGAAGGGGCCGGCCTGGAGCTTGTTCGCCGGGGGGATCACCTCGTAGGTGCGTTCGGGATCGAAGCTCACCTTGATGGTGTCGCCCACCTTGAGGCGCTGGCCGTGCTTGTCGACGACCTCAGCATTCACGGTGACGCAGCCGCCATCGATGAAGCCTTTGGCCTGTCGATGGCTGATGACCATGACCTTGTGCAGCTCCGAGGCCAGGGCTGTGCCTTCGTGTTCCGCGTTCCATTCCCGTTCGATGCGTGCCATGGCTACGCCCTCCGACATCGCCCCGCGTCCTTGCAAACGCTAAGCGGACCTCCAGCAGAACACGGAAATCTTGGTATCCCAAACAAAATGGGGAGCCGACGCGCCGCTCCCCATTTTGTTTGCCGGGTTGGAGGTTTGCCTACTTCTTCTCGCCCTTGGCGAAATCACCGGCCCGGACGATGTTCAATTTCGCAGGATCCAGGTGCTTGCGGAGGGCCGCGACGAGCTCGTCATTGCCCAGGGCCTGCACCTTTTTCTCCAGATCCGACTGGAAGGCCATGGTTCGGCCGTTGAACTGATCGGCATTGAGCCGAATGCTCAGTTCCCGATCCTGGGCACGGCCCGTGGCCTGGGCCTGGAGCCAGCTGGTTTTGGCGGCGGCGATTTCCTCGAGGGTGAAGCCCTTGTCCAGCGCCAGCGCCAGTTCTTCCTTGAAGGCGGTTTCAAGTCGCGTCAGGTTTTCAGGGGCGTAGATGGCATAGGCTAGCCACTGTCCGGTTTCGTCCAGAGCGCTGACCTGGAACTGGGAACCGGCCCCGTAAGACAGGCCTTCCTTCTGGCGTAGACGATTGGCAATGCGGCTGTTGAGCGCGCCTCCGCCGAGGAGGTAGTTCCCCAGCAGCATGGCCGGGTAATCGGGATCACTGTCCTTCATGGCCATGGGCTGTGCGGCGATGAAGAAGGCCTGGGCCTTGTCAGGCGTCTCGATCTTGGCGCTCAGGGGCTTCAAATCGGCCTTGAGCCGCTGGGGCATGCGCACGAAAGGCTCGGTGGCTTTCCAGGTGCCGAAGAGGTGCTGCAGCTGAGCCTGGACGGCGGTGGCGTCGTAATCGCCGACCACGGCCATCTCGCCAGCGGAGGCACCATAGAAAGCCTGATGGAAGGCCTTGGCATCCTCCAGCTTGGCCGCCTTGATGGCCGCGATGCTTTCGTCGAGTCCCATGACATGGCGGACATGGCCCTGGGGATAGGGATCCAGGTGCATGCGCAAGGCATTCTGGGCCAGGAAGGCAGGCTCCTTCCGGTTGGCGTCGATGGACGCGGTGGTTTCGCTCACCACCTTGGAGAATTCGTCAGCGCTGAAGGCCGGCTCCTTCACGATCTCGGCCAACAGGGCCAGCACCCCTTCAAGGTTGGGGCGAGAGGTGGTCACCATGGCGCGGACATTTTCTGCATCGCCGGCCACGAACATCTGGGCCTTGAGGTTGTCGAGGGCGTCCTGAATCTGTTGGCGGCTGTGTCGGGCGCTGCCGCGCATGAGCATCTGGGCGGCCATGGAACCAGCCACATCACGGCCCATCAGGGTGGCTTCCTTGCCCAGGCGCAGAGTGAGCTGTAGGTTGACGCTTTCACCGCGGGTCTTCTTGGGCAGAAGGGCGACCTTCATTCCGGCCGGCGTGGCGAAATGTATGGTGCTGGCGTCGATGTGAGCAGGAGAGGCATCGAAGGCTTCGCCCTGGGCCACGGCGGCCCGGCCCTTGTAGTCCTTCACCAGGGTGGCGGCATCCAGTGCTGCGGGGATCTCCGTGCGGTCGGGCTTCTCCGTGGGGATGAACTGACCCAGGGTGCGGTTGTCGCGCTTCAGGTATTTGGTGGCCACAGCCCGCACCTGGTCGGCGGTCACGGCCTTGTAGCGGTCCCGCTGGAAGAAGAAGAGGCGCCAGTCACCCTGGGCGATGTACTCGGAAAGGGCCAGGCCGGTGCGGCTGCTGTCGTTCAGTTGCAGGTCCACCTGGGTCAGGATCTGCTGCTTGGCGCGATCCACCTCTTCCTGGGTGATGGGTAGGGCGGCGGAGTCCTCAAGGGTCTTCAGGAAGATGGCCTTGGCTTCTTCGACGTTGCTTTCCTTGGGTAGCTGGGTGGCGATCAGGGCCAGCCCAGGCTCCTTGTTGGCACTGACATCCGCGAAAACGAAGGTGGCGCGCTTGGTGTCCACCAGGGCCTTGTGCAGGCGGCCTGCGGGTGTGTCCGCCATGACCTGCCCCAGCACTTCCAGGGCCGGGAAATCCGGGTCGCTGCCCGCGGGGATGTGATAGGCGGCCATGAGGATCTGCACGTCGCCCACGCGGCGGACGGTGACCGTCCGTTCGCCATCCTGGGTGGGATCCAGGGTGTAGGTCGGTTCGATGACGCGGGCGGGTCTGGGGATCCGGCCGAAGCGTTCGTTGATGAGCGACAGGGTCTTGGCCTCGTCGAACTTGCCCGCCACCAGGAATACGGCATTATCGGGCTGGTAGTACTTGTGGTAGAAGGCGCGCAGCCGCTCGATGTCTACATGCTCCACATCGCTGCGGGCGCCGATGGTGCTCTTGCCGTAGTTGTGCCACTCGTAGGCGGTGGCCGTGGTGCGCTCCATGGTGATGCGGAGGGGGTTGTTTTCGCCGCCTTCCATCTCGTTCCGCACCACGGTCATCTCGCCCTTGTTCTCAGCGGCGTTCCAGAGATCGTTCTGGTCGATGTTGGCGTGGACCATGCGGTCCGCCTCCATGTCCAGGATCAGCTTCAGGTTGTCGTCCGTGGCCGGGAAGGTGACGAAGTAGTTGGTGCGGTCCAGCCAGGTGGTGCCGTTGAAGCGGGCACCCACCTTGTTCAGGGTCTGCACGATATTCGGTTGGCCATCCTTGCCGCTGAAGTGCTGGCTGGGTTTGAAGACCAGATGTTCCAGCAGGTGGGCCATGCCGGTCTCGCCGTAGCTCTCGTGGCGACTCCCCACCAGGTAGGTGATGTTGG
>JANYAS010000074.1 GCA_025361205.1 Holophagaceae bacterium | reverse complement strand
AAATCGGGCTCGAACTCGCGCAAGAAGTCGGCCTTCTCGAGACCGCCCAGGAACATGGCCTCGTCCACCTGGATGTTCCAGGCCATGAGGGTGCGGATGGCGCGCTCGTGGGCCGGGGCGCTGCGCGCGGTGACGAGTGCGGTGCGAATGCGCATGGGGGCGCCTGCGGCCATGTCCTGAAGCGGGCGCAGGGCTTCCAGCAGGGGCTTGAAAGGGCCCGGGGGCAGGGGCACCGCGGCATGCTTGATCTCATGGGCCTGGAAGGCGGCCAGGCCGCTTTCGGCATAGACACGTTCGGCCTCGTCGCTGAACAACACGGCATCGCCATCGAAGGCGATGCGGATCTCGTCGGGGTGCCGGTCCGCGGCCAGGGCGCTGTCGGGATAGACCCGGGCGGCGGCGAAGCCCGCGTTGAGGGCCGCCCGAACATCCTCCTCCTTGGCGGAGAGGAACAGGTTCGCCCCCAGCGACGTGAGGTAGGGATAGGGGTTCCGGCCCCGGGTGAAGACGCCGCGTTCCAGTTGGAGGTTCGACTCCTGGGCGCTGCGGAAGACCCGCAGACCGCTGACGGGATCGTTGCGGGAGAGGATCACCACGGCGACGCGATTCTCCTCCTGGGTGTTGAAGGCGAGCAGCTTCTTCACCAGCGCATAGGCCACGCCTGGCCGGGCCGGCACATCCAGCCGCGACAGCTGGAGGTCCATGTAGGCCCGGTCGTTGGAGGCCTCGAAGAAGCGGTTCTCCTCCTCGAAGTCGAAGAGGGCGCGGGAGGAGATGGCGACGACGAGCTTGCCTTCCAGGGTATTGGCCATGGCCCTAGGGTAGCCGGGCCGGGCCGGGTCTCGGGTCGGTAGACTGAACCCATGCCACGCCTCTACTTTGATGCCAACGCCACGACCCCGCCCCATCCGGAGGCCGCGGAGGCTGTGCAGCGGGCCATGGTGGAGGACTGGGCGAATCCCACCAGCACCCATCGGGAGGGCCAGCGGGCGCGCTATCGCCTCGAAGAGGCCCGGCGGGAGATCGCGGGCTCCCTGGGCGTGCCGCCGAGCGAGCTGGTCTTCTGCGCCAGCGCCACGGAGGCCCTGCACCTGTTGCTTCGGGGCCTCCAGCCAGCCCTGGGCGATCGCCCGGCGGCGGTGTTTCCGGGTGAGCACAGCGCCTGCCTGAATCCGCTGCGGGACTGGTCCCGGGTGACCTGGCTGCCGGAACTGCCCGCTGGCAGTGCGACGGTGATCCAGATGGCCGCCAACAATGAGACCGGCATTCTCTACGACATGCCGTCGGTGCTGGATGCGGTGCCCATCAAGGATTGCGCCCAGGCCTGGGGCAAGGTGCCTGTGGACTTATCGGATTGCGATGCCGCGGTGTTCAGTGGGCACAAGGTGGGCGGCCCCCGGGGCGTGGCCCTGCTGTGGATGCGCCCCGGTCTTCCCTGGGAAGCGTTGATGGAAGGCCCCCAGGAGCGCCGCCGCCGGGGCGGAACCGAAGATCTTCCCGCCATCCTGGGTTTGGCGGCGGCCCTGCGGCACTTGACGGAGCGTCAAGCCGCCAATGGTGCCCTTGCGCCGATCCGGGATGCCTTCGAGGCGGAAATCCTGTCCTGGAACCGCGACCTCGAGGTCATCGGCCAGGGATCTCTCCGCCTGCCCAACACAAGCTGTGTGCTGTTCCGGGGCCGGAATGGGGAAGGCTTGAGCGCCTCCCTGGATCTGGCGGGTTTTGCCGTGAGTACCGGCAGCGCCTGCCACAGCGGCTCGGTGAAGCCCAGCCATGCAATCACTACCTTGGGGTATAGTTTGGAAGATGCGCGTTCGGTGCTTCGTTTTTCGATGCTTCCCGACACGCAGCCCGACGACGTGGCGGCCCTGGCGGCGGTCCTCAAGCGGTTGACATGATCTCCATCAGATTCCCAGCGGAGTGAGCATGATCGAGCAGGTCCTCTTCTTCTTCGCGCACAATCCCCTGCTGATGCTGTTCGCTGTGGTGGCCCTGGGCTACCCCATCAGCAAGATCCGCATTGCTGGCGCCTCCTTCGGCATCGCCAGCATTCTCTTCGCGGGCATCGCCCTGGGTGCATTCGTCATGGCGCCGGGCCTGGATCCCGCGCTCAAGAAAGACATCTCCAAGGACATGAAGCTAGTCTACGAGCTGGGTCTGGCCGTGTTCGTCTACGCCATGGGCCTGTCCATCTCTCACAGTTTCTGGGCTGCCTTCAGCCGCGAGGGCATGAAGAAGAACGCCGTGGTCTTCCTGGTGATGGTGGCCTCCACGGGGTTCGTGGTGCTGCTGGCCCGAGCCATGGGTTTCAATGCCCGCTACGCCGCGGGCTTGCTCACGGGGAGCTTCACCAATATGCCGGCCCTGGCGGGCGTGATCGAGCGGGTGAAGACCATGGCCGGAGTGGGGCCCGTGGAACTGGCCCAGCCCACAGTGGCCTCGGCCATCGCCTATCCCATCGGCGTGCTGGTGCCCATGCTGGTGATCTTTTTCAGTTCGAAGGTCTTCCGCGTGAACCTGCGAAAGGAGGCGGACGGGCTGAAGGACTACCAGACCGGCCACCAGAAGCTGGAGGTGTGGACCGTCCGGGTGACGAAGCCCGAGGCCGAAGCCATGACCAAGCGGGAAATCCGCGCCGCCGGGCGCTTTCACGTGGTCTTTGGCCGGGTGCTGCGCAAGGCCGAGCTGTTGCTGCCGGGGCCGGACTTCCGGCTGAAGCAGGAGGACCTGGTGACGGTGGTGGGCTCGCCGGATGACCTGACCCAGGTGGAGGCCCTCATCGGCGAGCGCAGCCATGTGGAACTGGACCGTGACCAGAGCGCCCTCGACGCCACGCGGGTCTTTGTGTCCCGCTGGGATGTGGTGGGTGTTCCGCTCGGGAAGCTGGACCTCGTGAACAA
>JANYAS010000042.1 GCA_025361205.1 Holophagaceae bacterium | reverse complement strand
TGCCTATGCAGTCCAACGCCATGAAAATTGGGTAATGGGGGCCCTCAATTCGGCATCCAGCTGGTCACAAATCTGCCAGATCGGTGCTTCCCTTGGATCCCCGGCCGAAGGTGGGCGTCTTCTCCTCTACGAGCATCTTTTGGAGAAGATCCTTTTGCCTGATCCGGACGTCGATGCAAAGACGGCCATAACGGGAATCGCTTGCGAAATCACGCGCCTCGCTTCCTCTTCGGAGGATCACCGCCGTACCTTCCTCCGCTTCCTGCGCCAGGATGCGCCCTGGCAGCTCATCACAGCGGGCGAGAAACTGGAGACCTTCTGGAATCTCGACGAGGCTACGGCCCTGGCGGAGGCACTGAAGCGGCGCAACAAGCAGCTGAAGGAACCCACGCTCGGCGATCGCGACTTCCTGAAACGCGCCTGGCGCGAGGCCCGCGAACCCATCCTGGAACTGCGCGGCCAGATCGCCGCCCTTGAAACCGAACTAGACGCCGCCGTGGACGCGGCCTGGGAGGCGTGATGACTGCCCCTACCCAACCGCAGCCCGCGCCCGATCCCGGTATGATGGGCCCGGAAACCATCCCCATGACACCAGCCCAGGAATCGCTCCTCCAGCAGATCCGCGAGACGATCATCCGCGAGGTGCATCCGCAGCTGATCGTCCTGTTCGGCTCCCGCGCCCGGGGCGAGGCCACGGAGGATTCCGATTGGGATTTCCTGATCGTGGGCGAGGCGGATCCAGCAGAAGGGCGCCGTCACCGCCTGGGGCGCCTCTACTGCGCCCTGGAAAACGTGCCCGTCTCCAAGGATCTACTGTTGTACACCCCGGACGAAGTCGAGACCTGGCGCGGCGCCCGAAACCACATCATCGCCCGGGCGCTCCGGGAAGGACGGATCCTCTATGAACGCGCCTCCTGAGGCCCGGCGGCTCTTCGCTATGGCTCTCAAGGACTGGCGGGCCCTTCAGAGCATGGCGGATCCGGTCGCCTTCGCCGATGAAATCGTGGGCTTCCATGCGCAGCAGACCATCGAAAAAGCCCTCAAGGCCTGGAGCGCCGCCCTGGGGGCCGAATATCCCCACACCCATGACCTCGGCCGCCTGGTGTTAACCCTGGAGTCGCTGGGAGCGGATGTGGCCCCGTTCCGCAGCCTTGTGGCCTACAGCGCTTTCAGCGTGCAGTTCCGGTATGAAGCCTTCGAGGAGGGTGAGGAAGAACCCCTCGACCGCCTGCTGGTCATCCAGGACCTCCAACCCCTGATCCAGGCGGTGGAAGGCCTGCTGTCGGGACCATGAGCGCGGCCCTGCGCGGCCAGATCGCCGCCGTGGACGCGGCCTGGGAGGCCTGATGACTGCACCAACGACCTGTAGACCCACAAGAAGTGCCGTAGCATCGGCCCTCCCCCCGGCCGTCGAGAATGCCGCGTCCCGCCTGCTGGACCACCGCGATGCCGTCCGCCCGGTGACAACCCTGGCCTGGGCGGCCTCGGCAGGCATGGCGGCGGCCTTCGAGGAACCCGGTGCCCAGCCCGGCCTGGCGAACCGGGGCTTCCCCATGGAAGTGTGGCTCGGCGCCCTCTTCTACGACTGGAAACTCTACGACGCCCCCTTGACCGAAGCGGAGGCCAGGCCCGAATTGGCCGTGCTCGGACCCCTGCTGTCCTCCCAACGGGCGGTGCTACCAAGGTTGCCCGCCTACCCGGCCCGCCCGGCGCTCACCCCAGCGATCCTCGATAAGCTTTGGCATCACCTGGATCTGGCGGGCTGGCGCTTCGCCCGCTTCCCGCTGGATCCCAGGGTGGAAGACCATCTGGATGCCAGGGAGGGCGTCGGCCTTCTGCTATTGGAAGGGGTCGGCCTCCTGGCCCAGTTCCGCCTCATGATGGGCAAAGCCTTCACGGGCCATGGTGCCTCGGCACGGGATTACATCGAGGAACTGGCGAGCCTTCTCCGTCGCATGCATAACGCCATGGATCGGGCGGCCCAGGCGGCTGGCGATGCCCCCCTGGGATGGTCTATTCCTGACTACACGCCCTTTCTGGCTGAGGCCTATCCCTTGCCGGAAGGACCGCGGGGAACCGCGTTGCCGGAGTCCCTGGCCCCGGACCTTCAGAAGGCCTTGGATGCAAGAGGCTGTCCGCGACCGCTGGGCACAGCCTTGCCCATGGTGCTGTATTACGCGGAGCTTAAACGGGCCCTCGATCCAGAGTGGGCCTGGTCCCCGGCCATGGATGGCCGGGAATGCGCCTTCATCCTGTTCGAATCGGGCCTGGAGGATCTGCCGGACTGGACCCCAGCCCAGGCGCGCGAATTGACGCGGCTTTGCACGGCGCTGCACGCCTGGTCGAACCATCAACCGGTACCGCCCTTGCCGCCCCTCCTGTTCGACGCAGCCGATGACCACGCCGAAGCCCTTTGGCTGCACCAGGACATCCTGTTCCTCATCGGGTCCGTTTTGGCGATGGATCTGGGTGTGCTCTCCCATCCGGATGAACTTGCCACCTCCAAGCGCCAGGAGCGGCTCCATCAGCAGTGGTCTGACTACCAGTCCCTGATCTGGGGCACCCTTTTCCACTGGGCCTCGATTCCCCATGAGGACAGGAGCATGCTCGCAGCCTCGCTCTCCAAATCCATGGGTGCGGTCTACCAGGTGTTCCGCAACGAGATCGCCCGGGTGGATCGCTCCTTCCTCCGCTTCGTGCCCAAGCCACCGGAGAACCTGGCGCCCCGGGCCAAGGCCGCCATTCTGAACTTCGGACGCACCAGGAAGCGCTGAACGATGAACCTGCCTTTCTCCCATCCCTGGATCCTGCTTCCCGCGGGAGGCCTGATCCTGATCGTCCTGGCCTTGGCCCTGGGAGCGCAGCTGCGGCCGGGGCTGGGCGTCCAGGTGGTGGGGCAGCGTCCGCTCTGGCAGGGGCTGGGCATGGCGCTGATGCTGGCGGGCCTCGGCCTGGGCCTGGCGGAACCCCGCTGGGGCCTGCCGGAATTCCCGCGCCTGACCGTGCATGTGGTCCTGGACGCCAGCCGTTCCATGACGGTGTCTGACGCGGAGGGCCGCACCCGCTGGGAGGCCGCGGTGACGGCGCTGGACCGCATTTGGTCCCGCCCCCAGCCGGGCATCCAGTGGGGCCTGGATCTGCTCACCGGCGACACCATCCCCCTGCAGCCCCCCGGGGAGGATCGCACCCTGCTACGGGAGGCCCTGGTGGCGGTGGCACCAGGCGAGGTGGGTTCCCCGGGCACGAGTCTGGGCCGAGGCCTGCCCCAGGTGGCGGCCCAGGCGGACCGTGACGCGCCCGCCGTGATCCTCCTCCTCAGCGATGGCGAGGAGACCTGGGAGGCCCCGGAAGAGGCCCTGCAGCGGGCCGTGGCGCCCCTGAAGAAGGCCCGCCTGCCCGTCTTCGTGATGGCCTTCGGGGACGGTCAGCCGCATGCCGTACCCGCCCGAGCCGGGGCCAATGTCGCGACGCCCACCCCCGAACCGGCCATCAGCACCGCGCAGCCTGAGTTTCTGGCCCGGCTTGCCCAGGCCACCGGCGGCCAGGTCTTCCAGGACGGTGAAGCAGCCGCGGCGGGCCTTCAGGCCCTGGCCGCCGGTCAGCTGCCCCTGCCCGCGCGGCGCTCCCTCCAACCCGCCCATCCCGAAGTGGGCGCCTGGCTGGCCCTGGTGGGACTGGCCCTGTGGCTCGCCTTCGCCGGGAAACCCATGGCGCGCTGGCGCCCCCTCCTGCTGGTCGCGCTGGCCCTCGCCGCACCCGGTCTCCGGGCCGAAGGGCGCGACTTCCACGCCTGGGCCCCGGCCTCAGTGCGGGCCTGGTTCGCCCAACGGGCCATCGAGGGCGGCGATCTGCCCGGTGCCCGGCGCTGGCGTCCTGCCGATGCCAAGCCCGCCCACTTGCTCCTGGCCGCCCAGATCGACCTGCGCACCGGCTTGCCCGAAGAAGCCCTGAAGGCCCTGTCGCCCCTGGTGGGACTGGGTTCCCCGCGGCCCCTCCCGGCCTGGCGCGCCCCCGCCCTGCTGCTGGCGGCCCGGGCCCATTTGGAGGCCCGGCGCCCCGAGGAGGCCCAGGCCTTGCTGGAGCGCGTGCTGTTGGAGCAGCCCGGCCAGCGGGAGGCCATCCACAACCTGCAGACCCTGGTGAAGGACGCCACGCCCCCGCCCCCGCCCAATCCGAAGCAGCCACCCCCCCCCCCGCCGCCGCCGCGTCCCAGCCTGGGCGCCCAGCAGGACGAACTGGAGGGCCTCAAACAGCGCCTCCCCAAGCCGCCGAAGACGGCGGGCGGCGTGAGGGACCTGTAGGCCGTGGGCCGTGGGAAAGCAGGTCGCTCCAGAACTGATCGGCCCAAAGGCAGACATGAACGTGGCCCCGAAGGGCTGCAACAAGGATCTTTCCTACGGCCTACAGCCTATGGCCCCCAGCCTACTTTTTTGCGTTCAGCCACGTCGCGAACTCGCCGCCCGTTCGGAAGGCGCCCACCTGACGGCGTAGTTCCTTGCCATCAGCGTCGAGGATCACCATTGTCGGATAGGCATTGAGCTGGAACTTTTCGGCTAGCTTCGTACCCTCCGCCACGGGAGTACCATCCCGTTTCTGCACCAGGGATGAGAAGGGGATCACATGGGCGAGGGCGGCGGTGCCCTCGGCGCTGGGAAAGACATTCTTCTGCAGGTGCTGACAGGGGCCGCACCACTCGGTCCAGAGATCCATGAAGATGACCTTGTGCTCGGCCTTGGCGCGCTTGAGGGCGGACTGGTAGTCGTGCTCCCACTTGACGGGGCCCTGGGCGAACAGCGGCATGGCAAGGATAAGGAGGGCTGCGAGGGGCTTCATGCTGGGACTCCGGGGGAGGGCGGGCGGACCGCAAGGGGTTGGATGGAGGCAGAGCGGGTTTCGTTCCAGCCTTCAGGATACCCGGCCTAATCCGCCGGACCGATGCTCCGTAATCTCATACGATCCGGCGAGTGCCGAACCCCACCCTTCCCAGGAGGCCGCCCATGCGCGCCGTCATGCTCCCGCTGGCCCTCGCAGCCAGCCTCGCACTGCCCCTCGCCGCGCAGAACGCACGGTTCATCAAGGTGGACATCATCTCCAAGTCGTTCAACCACCACGCCAGGCTCAAGGACAAGTCCGTGGACGGTCCCACGGAAATCCACGTGCGCATGCCCATCAGCCTGGCCAAGGGCATCCTCGACATGGCCGGCGAGAGCGATATCAAGATCAATGGCGAGACCAAGAAGGGCATGAAGCCCGAACAACTCGAGAAGCTGCTGTCCGACGCTAAACCGGGCGACCTGCTCCTGGAGATCACCACGGACAAGGGCGATCACATCCGCGTCACCGTCGAGTAGCCGGGAGC
>JANYAS010000036.1 GCA_025361205.1 Holophagaceae bacterium | reverse complement strand
GTCCCAAAACCCCCGTGCGCCGCGCTGGGAGCGCCGGGGGGTGTCCCGCCAGAAAGGCGAGATGAACATAGTGGGTCTACGTGATTCGAGCCTGACGGAGCGGGATGCCCCCCGCCGCCCCAGCCCAAGGGTTCCCGACTCCGCGAGCCGGAGGCGAGTGGGAGCACGGTGCGGGGCACCGTGCGTGAGGCGGGAGGGACGATGCCAGGCGGGCGCTCCTCGGCGTCAGCGCCCTTGAACGATGAACCACATCGCCCTGCGGGCCCTTCATTGATGAGCATCCCGCCTGGCATCGTCGCGGCACGCGGGGGTTTTGGGACAGGCTCTGGAGCCCGGTTTGCTTCCAGCGGGATTCAACACCCCTTTCAGGTTCATCTGCGCTATCTGCGACATCTGCGGTTAACAGTCAATCCTGCTGCAGGCGGGAGTGACCCTACCGGTAACTCACAATGCCGGTACCTTTCACCAGCCGTCCCATCACCCAGGCGGGCTCTTCGGCGGCGTGGAGTTCGGTCAGGACGTTTTCCACGTGGCCGGCCGGCACCACCAGCACCATGCCCACACCCAGGTTCAGAGCCTGGCGGGCATCGTCGATGCCCAGGCCGCCCTTATCCATGAGGAACCGGAAGAGGGCCGGAATCTGCCAGCTGGCGGTATCGATCTCGGCGTCCAGGGTTTGGGGCAGCACGCGGGGGATGTTGTCGGTCAGGCCGCCGCCGGTGATGTGGGCCATGGCCACGAGCTGGCCCGCCTTCACCAGGGGCATGACGGGCGTCAGGTAGCTGCGATGGATGGCCAGCAGGGCCTGGGCCACGGTCTGGGTGGTGCCTGGCAGCAGGTCGTTCACGTCGAGCTTTTCCAGTTCGAAGCAGACCTTGCGGGCCAGCGAATAGCCGTTGGTGTGCAAGCCGGAGCTGGACAGTCCGATGAGGACGTCCCCTTCGACCATCGCCTCGAGCCGCGGCAGCAGGTCCGCCTCGTCCACCACGCCCACGATGGTGCCGGCCACGTCCACTTCGCCCTCGGCATAGACGCCGGGCATCTCCGCCAGCTCGCCCCCGATGAGCGCCGATCCCGAGGCCTGGCAGGCCGTGGCCATGCCCTTCACGATCTGCTCGATGACGTCGGGTTCCAGGCACTGGGCGGCGATGTAGTCCAGGAAGAAGAGCGGTCGGGCCCCCTGCACGAGGATGTCGTTGATGCAGTGGTTCACCAGGTCCTGCCCCACCGTGTCCCAGATGCCCGCTCGCCGGGCCACCTTGATCTTGGTGCCCACGCCATCCATGCTGCTCACCAGAATGGGCTTTACCTCGGGGAAACGCGCGTCGAAGAGGCCGCCGAAGAGGCCGATGTCGCTGCGGACGCCGGAGGTCTTGGTGGCCTTGACGAGGGGCTTGATGCGCTTCAGTGCCTCGTCCTGGCGGTTGATGTCCACCCCGCTGGACGCGTAACTGACCTTTTCGCTCATGGCCCCTCCGGAACTCCCCATGATCCCACAGGGCCGACGCCAAACCTCGCGCCGGAAAGAGCCTATACTGGAAGGGTCATGGATCTCCTCCGAGTCAGCGCCATCGGTTCGGCCCACCTAAGCGCCCTGAAGCCGCCACCGCCCCCCGCCCCCCCGACGGTGCAGCCTTCTGCTGGCCTTGCGTCGCCCCAGGACGGGGTCCAGGGCGGGGTCCAGGGCTTGGCGCAGGAGCTGTTCCGCCAGAGTTTGCAGACGGCCGCCAGCTTCCCCGTGGCCGAGCCGGTCGGGGGCAGCCTCGGTCTGGCCCAGACCGCCACCGCCTCTCTCCTGGCAGCACTCAACGCCCCCCAGGCGGCTGCGGCCACCACCGCCACCCCCAACGCCACGACTGCACCGGCGGCGATTCTGGCCTCGGGTACCACCGCACCCACGACCGCCGCCACACCGGCCGTTCCCGGGGACCTGCCGGCCCTCCAGGATGCCTTCCAGACGAGTACAAGCCAGGAGTTTGCCCTTCAGACGGCCCTGCGCTTCGGGGCCGGGGTCCTGGCCCAGGCCGCCCCGGCCAGCGAGCCGGCGAACCTGGGGGCGGGCCTCATCCGGGACGCCGCCGCCGTGCCCCGCCTAGAGAACCTTCAACCCCGTGCCGGCGGCCCCGGCCCCGAGGCTTTTGCCCAGCCCCAAGGCCCCGTTCAGCAGGCCCTGAGAACCTACCCGGTCCCCCCGATCGCCGAGGGACCCAGTCGATTGGACCTGCTGGCCTAGATAGGGCAGGCCCCGTAGATTAGGGCTTGCAGTCCCCGCAGGGCTTCATGCCCGCCTGCTTGGCCTCGGCCACGGACTTGAAGTCCACTCGGGTCCCGGCCTTTTCTATCTCCTTCACCCATTTGCAATTGGCCTTGTGGTACATCTTCGTCTCCGTGCAACCGACGATGACTTCGCCTTTCGGCGAGTTGCTCACTTGGGCCACCAGGGGGCTCACCATCAGGCAAGCCAAGGTCAGACTTTGAAGCGTTCGCATGGGGCACCTCCATGGGAATCATCCCGAGACACAATATCGGCATTTTGGAAGCCTAATCCAGAGTAGAACCATCAAACGGTTGACCCCTGGCCAGTCCTTCAAGCCCCGGACTCCGGGCCGTGCTCCTGGGTTCCGCCCCCTGCTAGGATGCCTGCAAGGTTTCGGATGCGAGGGGCCATACAAATGCTTGGACAGGGGCTGGCGAGGGTTCTGGGTGCCACCTTGCTGCTCCTCGCCGCCTGCACCCGTCCCCCTCGTCCAACGGGGGAGCGACCGGCCTTGAAGCCTGGGTTGAAGCAGGCGGAGGCCCGGCCCCTCCCCCGCCTGGGCTACACGCTGCAGGCGGGGGCCTTTGCGAAGGTCGAGAACGCCGCCCGATTCTCGGTGACGTTGCAGGTTCAGGGCTTGGAAGCCGCCTACTACGCCTCTGGCGACGGGCTCTACCGCGTGCGCTTCGGCGATTTCAGCTCGCGGGAAAAGGCGCGGGCCCGGGGCGAGGCACTAAAGGCGGTGGGCGTGCTCGGGGCCTTCTGGGTGGTGGCGCCGGACGGGTCCGCTCCGGCGGCCGCCGGTCCCGCCCGGCTCCGTCCCTTCGACGAGGGCGGCCTGCGGGCCACCCTGGTGGAGTCGGCCCGGGACTACCTGGGCGTGCCCTACCTCTTCGGCGGTACCACGGAGCGGGGCTTCGATTGCAGCGGCCTCACCGGAGCCGTCTACCGGCTGAACGGGCTGCGGTTGCCCCGTTCGTCCCAGGCCCAGTTCGAAGCGGGCAACCCCGTAGACCTGGACCGGGCGCGGGCGGGCGATCTCCTCTTCTTCGCCACGGCCGGCTCCGGCCAGGTGAGCCATGTGGGGATCTACCTGGGTCAGGGCGCCTTTATCCATGCCCCCAGCGCGGGACGGGGCATCCGCCAGGACGACCTGGCGGACCGCTACTACCGGAAGGCCTTGGTGGGAGCCCGAAGCTATCTTTGATCAACTTGGCATCCCTTTGGCGGTAGGTCCTCTGTCCCGGCCGCTGGCTGGGCGAGAGGTGCCCAATGGATCCTGGATATTATGTCGCCGCCGGCAGCCTGCAGGCCCGCTCCTTCCAGCTTGAGGTGGTGGCGAACAACCTGGCGAACGCCGCCACGGTGGGCTACCGGCCCGACCAGCCCTTCTTTGCCGTCTTCAACAAGGCCGCGGGGAGCGCCCGGAAGCTGCCCCTCAGCGGCTACCTGAACGACGGGGTGGTCTTCGCCGAAACCGGCGTGATCACCGAACAGGGCAGCCTGCGCGCCACGGGCCGACCGTTGGATGTGGCCATCGAGGGCAACGCGTTCCTGGCCCTCCGCACCCCGGCCGGGGACCGGGTCACCCGGGACGGCCGCTTGCAGATGGGTCCGGGTGGGGAACTCCAGGCCATGGATGGCAGTTCCGTACTCGGCAAAAACGGCCAGGCCATTATCGTGGATCCCAAGAACGGGAACGTGAACATCAGTGCCGATGGCACCGTTTCCCAAAAGGAACAGGTGCTGGGCCAGTTGGACTTGAAGGCTTACGAGAAACCCGGCGCCCTCAAGCGCACCGGCGCCCTGCGTTTCGATCCCACCGGCGCCACGGATGCCCCGATCAAGGCCACCGTCACCCAGGGGCACCTGGAGCAGAGCTCCGTGGACACCGCCTCCACCATGGTCGAGATGATCCGCTTGAACCGGCTTTTCGAAATGAGCATGAAAGTGGCCTCCACCCTCACGAATGACCTGGATGCCCGCTCCATCAACGATGTCGCCATCAGTCGCTAGTCTCTTCAACGAATTGGCTTCCCGGAGGTTCTTATGATGCGTGCAATGTGGTCGGCCGCGGCCGGCATGAATGTCCAGCAATACAACATGGACACCATCTCCAACAACTTGGCGAACGTGAACACCACGGGCTACAAGAAGGCCCGGGCCGAGTTCCAGGATCTGCTCTACCAGACCGTGAATCTGGCGGGCACCAGCTCCAGCACCAGCACCTCCATCCCGGCGGGCATCCAGATGGGTCACGGCGCCAAGCTGCAGAGCCTCATGCACTCCTACACCACGGGCAACATGCGGCAGACGGGCAACCGCTTCGACATGGCCATCGAGGGCGATGGCTTCTTCAAGGTCACCCAGCCGGACAGCACGCTGGCCTACACCCGCGACGGCGGGTTCACCGCGGACCAGAACGGTGCCCTGGTGAACTCGGCGGGCTACATGCTGGATCCCCAGATCACCATCCCCCAGGACGCCCTGAGCGTGACCATCGCCCCGGACGGCACCGTCAGCGTCACCCAGACGGGTCAGACCCAGCCCCAGCAGGTGGGCCAGATTACTCTGTCGCACTTCATCAACCCCACGGGCCTGAACCAACTGGGCCGCAACCTGCTGCAGCCCACCCTGGCCAGTGGCGACGCCATCGACGGCACGCCAGGCCTGGATGGCCTGGGCACCATCAACCAGGGCTCCCTGGAGGTCTCCAACGTGGATGTGGCCGAGGAAATGGTGAACATGATCATTGGCCAGCGCGCCTATGAGGCCAACTCGAAGACCATCCAGACCGTGGACACCATGCTGGGCCTCGTGAACAACCTCAAGCGGTCCTGAGATGCGCGGATGCGTCCTGCTGCTCGCCGTCCCCGCCCTCATGGCCCAGGCGCCAGCTTCGGTCGCCCCGGCGATGGCCGCCTCACCCACCGAACGACTGGCCGACGCGGCCCTGGCCTTCGCCCAAACCGAGGCCGCGAAACTGGGTGGCGAGCACCACTTCAAGGTGGCCCAGCCCCCGCGGGTGCCCCCGACTCGGCCCGGGGGGGTGGTCACCTACGAGCCTTCCCACCTGAGCAAGCGGGAGCCCCTGGGGCGCTTCTTTGTGGTGCTGGCCCTCAAGGTGGACGGCGAGCGGGTGGGCATGGTCCGGGTGGACCTGGAAGGCAACTGGGTGGGCACGGTGCTGCGGGCCAAGGGCGACCTGGCCCGGAAGACTGAACTGTCCGCCGACCAGGTGGAGCCCAGCCCCTTTGATGGTGTGCCCCCGGAGGGGGCCCTGACGGAGGTCCCCCAGGGCCAGCGGCTCTTGCGTTCCGTGGTGTCCGGCAAGATCCTCACCCGGGCCGACCTTGAGGCCACCCCCCTGGTCCAGTCCGGCGACAAGGTGCGCCTGACGTCCACCCACGAGGCCCTGACTATCAGCGTCGACACCATCGCCCGCAGCCGCGCCGGCATGGGCGACCGGGTGCGTCTCGAGGCACCGGGCGCTCGCCACGCCGTCATCGCCATTGTCACGGGGCTCGGTGAAGCCAGGTTGCAGTAGGGGTGACTATTTCGCCCAGTTGTTGGTACACCTGAACTCAGATACCTGCGCTTTCCCTGATTTTTCGCGCTCCGGCCGGTCCAGCCTATTCCCTTGGCCTGGCAGGCATCCGGCCGTATTCTGGTTCCTTGCGCAAGGAGGAGCCCATGGCTCACGAGGGTCACGAACACGGACCGGACTGCAACCACGAGCAGGACGATTCCTTCGAAATCGAAGTGGTTGAGCTCGAAGACGAGAATGGCGAGAAGGAAGAATTCGCCATCCTTGAGGAACTGGAGTTCGAGGGCCGCAACTTCGCCATCCTGGCGCCCTTGGCCGAGCTGCAAGCCCAGGAGGAAGGCACCGCGGATCCCGAGGCGGGCCTGAGCCTGGAGATCTTCGAAGTGAAAGACGAAATGTTCACGCCCCTGGAGGACGATGAACTGGCCGAACGCCTCATGAAGCACCTCGACGAGCAGGAAGCCAAGCTCAAGGCCGAGGAAGAGAAGGACTAAACCTAAACGCCCTTCCGACGCAAGAAGGCCCCCAGCTGGGGGCCTTCTTGCGCTCGGGAGAAACCAGTAGGCTGGAAGGATGCTGTCCGACCCCATGCGTTTCCAAGGCCGAGTCCTTTTCCTAACCGAGGATCCGGCACGGATCCTCGGCCAGCTGAACGGCGAGGATCTGGACCTGAACGCAGCCAGCCCCCTCCGCGATCAGATCAGCACGGATGAGATCACGCCCGCTTTCATCTGCTACCACTTCGACGAAAAACTGGGCGACTTCCCCTACCTGGGCCTGAAGTGCGGCGATGCCTTTCCCGTGAAGGAGGGTTCGGTGCGGGCCGGTGGGTTTGCCGTGAGCGTGGCCGGCAAGCGGCGCGGCAAGGGCAGCAGCCGCGAGGCCAGTCCCTACGCCGAATGGTGCGCGGGCATTCGCCTGGTGATTGCCGAAAGCTTCGAACGCATCTACCGCCAGAACTGTCAGAACCTGGGGCTTCTCACCAGCACGGATTTCGGATTGATCTCACGCATCCGGAACGGCGAGGCCATCCCGCTGGCCGAGTTCACGGTCGGCCTGGACCCTGTCACCGCCGAGATCGTGCGCCGGGGCGGCCTCTTCGCCTACAACGCCGCGCGATTGAAGGGCGAGGTGACACCGCCTTTGCCTGACCACGCGTCGCGGCCCATGACCTACGCGGAGAAGCTGCTGGCCCGCCAGGCGGTGGTGGACGCGGCAACGGAACAGACGGGCCTTGCCACCGTGAAGCCCGGCGATGGCCTCTTCGTGAAGGCCGACTGGCGCTTCAGCCACGAGTACGTGACGCCCATGGCCGCGAGCTTCCTGGAGAAGGCCTTGGGACCCGATACCCCCCTGCGTGATCCCGAGCGCATCCTCGCCTTCCGGGATCACCTCACCTTTCTCCACCACAGCATGAAGCCCGAGCACCGCGCCAAGGGCCTACTCACGGTGGCCGAGCGCCTGCAGCCCGCCCAGGAGGCCTTCTGCACCAAGCACGGCATCCGGCTTCACGGGGAACTGCCCGACGGTTCCGGCAGCGAGGGCATCTGCCACGCCATCATGGCCGAGCGCTACGCCTGCCCGGGCCAGGTGGTGGTGGGCACCGATTCGCATACACCCCACGCGGGGGCCCTGGGCTGCCTGGCCTTCGGCGTAGGCACCACGGACATCGCCTGCGCCTGGGTGACCGGCGATGTGCGCGTCACCGTGCCGCCCACGCTGCGGGTGCGGCTGGAGGGCCGGATGCGGGCCGGCGTATCCGCCAAGGATCTGGTCCTGCACCTCCTGGCCATGCCTTTCATTCGGGATGGCGGGGCTCTCGGCCATATCATCGAGTACCAAGGCAAGGGTCTGCTGGACCTGGACACCGACGAACGCGCGACCCTCACCAACATGGCCGCCGAGATCGGCGGGTTCACGGGGCTGGTGGCGCCGGACGAAGAGACGGTCCGTTTCGTGAAACTGCGCCGGAGCATGGACCTGGTGCTCGAACCCTGGATGCACAGCGATGACGACGCGGCCTACTCCCACACGCTGGACGTGGATTGCGAAGCCCTCGGCCCCATGCTGGCCCGGCCCGGGGACCCCGGCAACGGCCTGGCCCTGACGGACCTGGCGGAGGACATCCCCATCGATATCGCCTACCTGGGCAGTTGCACCGGCGGCAAGCGCGAGGACCTGCGGCGGGCCTTCCAGGTGGTGCAGGCGGCCGCGCAGGAAGGGCGCCGGGTACCCGAGCGGGTTCAGTTCTTCGTGCAGTGCGGCAGCGAGGACGTCCGACGCTTCGCCACCGAACACGGCTGGATCGCCGCCTTCGAGGCCGTGGGGGCCGTGGTGCTGGGCAGTTCCTGCGGGGCCTGCATCAACGCAGGGCCCGGTGTCTCCAGCCAGCCCGACCAGGTGACCATCAGCGCCATCAACCGGAACTTTCCGGGCCGCAGCGGCCCGGGCCAGATGTGGCTGGCCAGTCCCGCCACCGTCGCCGCCAGCGCCCTCGCCGGACGCATCGTGGGGGCGTGAAACAGGCCTCCCGAGTATCCTCATACATGCGATCGCGACCCTTCTGCTCTCTGCTTTTGACTACCGGATGGTTGTTTGCGGGGGGCCCAGATCCCAGCTCCAAGATCGCGGAGCCGCCGCCAGCAGAGGTATCTGCCCCGGCTTTGCCGATGGGTTCCCCCGCCGATCCGGATCGGTTTTCCAACCTGCCTCGGTTGCTGATCAATGATGCAGGGTATGTCCTCAACGCCCCCAGGCACTGGGACCGATCGGACTGGGTTACGGCGGGGGCGAGCGTCGTGGCGGTGCTCGGCACGGCTCTGGTGCTGGACCACTCCGTGGAACAGTCTATGGCGAGGCATGCCAACGGCTCCTGGGATAGTAAGGCCAAGGCCATCCAAAACCTGGGCGGCCCGCCCAGCGTGTTGATCGCTGGGGGCACCTACCTCGCCGGCGTCGCCTTCAAGGACCCCGAGGTGCGAGCCACGGGAATTGACATCATGGCGACCATGGGGATCGCCCAGCTCCTGCTCGTCCTGCCTCTGAAAGCGGTGGTGGGCCGGGACCGGCCCGATGAAGGCACGGGCACGCATACGTTTCATCCCTTTCATGGCGGACAGTCCTTCCCCTCCAGTCACACCACCCAGGCCTTTGCCCTGGCCTCGGTCATCTCCGAACATGCCGATCAGCCCTGGGTGTCAGCCCTCTCCTACGGGCTCGCAGGTCTCGTGGGCCTGGCCCGCGTGGAGCAGCGCCAGCACTTCCTCTCCGATGTGGTGGCGGGGGGACTCATCGGAACCTTCGTGGGGAAGACCGTGGTCGCCCACCACCAGAACGTGCGGTCCGACGCCCGCTCGAAGGTCACCGTGTCCTTCGCGCCCATCCTCCAGCCAGGTGGCTACGGCATCAGCCTGGCGATGGCGTTCTGACGAACATCGACCAGAGAAAGGCCAGGAAGGATCCCACGGCGCTCGCGCTGAAGATGAGTACCGCGCCTGCGGCGCAGTCCTTCGCCACCTTGATGGCCGGATGGATCTCCGGATGCAGGTGGTCGAGGGTCTGCTCCAGGGCCGTGTTGATGAGCTCGGCGGCGAGCACCAGCCCACAGTTCATCAGCAGCAGGGCCCACCAGATGGCCGGCGGCCGCAGCCCGATCAGCACGGCAACCACGCCCACGGCCATCAGGCTTTGGAAGCGGAAACTGGCCTCCAGCTTCCAGGCGGTGCGGATCCCCTGGAGGCTGTAGGAGAGTCGCTGGAGAAACGGCTGGTTCTTCATGCGGTCCTTGAGTGGGGAAAGCTCATTGTGACACCGGGGCCGCCCGAACGAGCGCTCAACGGGCAGATCGTGGGCCGTGAATCATCCGTCGAAGGGCAGGCAAGACATGTAACCGCAGATGTCGCACATGGGCGCAGATGAAAACCACATCCTGATTGATCCCTCTTTGTGCCCTTCGTGTTCTTTGTGGCCAATCGTCTGCCTGGCCCTCCTGGACAAGAGGTCTTTGGGAATCTGGGGCCCTGGCGCTTTTTCTGCGCCCATCGGCGACATCTGCGGTTCAACTTCATGCGTTTTTCACCCAGACTTCCTCCATGCCCGATCCCGTCCTCGCTGCCCGGTACAGGGCCCTGATCCTGGCCAGCCTTGCCCGCGCAGGGTCGCCAGTGTTGGACCACAGGGCCAGGGTCCTGGTCGTGGACACGACCCGCCAACGCCTCGGTCTCTTGGAGGATGGGCGCCTGGTTCTCGAATCCGTCCTTTCTACCGCCAAGAACGGACTGGGCTGCGAGGAGGGCTCGTATTGCACGCCCACGGGCTGGCACCGCATCCATGCCCGCATCGGCGCCGGGGCGGAACTCGGCGCCGTGTTTCGTGGCCGAGTGGCCACGGGCGAGGTCTGGCGTGGCGAGCCCCACGACGAGGACCTGATCCTCACGCGGGTACTCACCTTGGACGGCATGGAGGCCGGCTGGAACCGGGGCCCGGGGCGCGATTCGTTGGAACGTTTTATCTACCTGCATGGCACCAACCAGGAAGGGCAGCTGGGTGCGCCGGTTTCCCACGGCTGTGTCCGGCTTGCCAACGCGGATGTCCTGGCCCTTTTCGACCAGGTGGCCGAGGGCGATCTGGTGCTCATTGCTGAGGAAATGGCGAGTGGCCTGGGCCTGGGCCGGCTCCACTTCGCGGGCGTGGCGGGCAGCGGCATGAGCGCCCTGGCCCAGTTCGTGGCCATGAAGGGCGGCCTCGCCAGCGGCAGTGACCGCAGCTTCGACCGCGGCCAGCGCGGCGAGGACCGCGCCCGACTGGAAGCCCTTGGGGTGGCCATCCATCCCCAGGATGGAACCGGTCTGGAGGGCGACTGCTCCGCCCTGGTGGTATCCACGGCGGTGGAAGACGAGGTGCCGGACGTGGCGGCGGCGCGCCGCCTGGGCGTGCCCGTGCTGCACCGCTCCGAGCTGCTGGCCCACCTGGTGGCGCGGTATCGCACGGTGGCGGTCACGGGCACCAGCGGCAAGTCCACCACGGCGGCCATGATCTTCGAGCTCCTGCAGGGGGCGGGGCGCAACCCATCCATCATCACCGGCGGCGAGCTGGTGGCCCTGCAACGCGAGGGACTCTGGGGCAACGCCTGGGCCGGCGCCTCGGACCTGCTGGTGATCGAGGCCGACGAAAGCGACGGCTCGGTGGTGCGCTACCAGGCGGCCGTGGGCGTGCTGCTGAACCTCCAGCGGGATCACAAAGAGATGGACGCCGTGGCGGAGATGTTCCGCGTCTTCCGCGCCCAGGTGCGCGAGTCGGTCGTGGTGGGTGAAGCAGAAAACCTACGCGAGTTCGCGGCGGGGGCGAGGGTGTTCGGCTTCGGAGCTGACGCAGGCCTCCGTGCTGAGGCCCTGCAACTGGATCCCCAGGGTTCCACTTTCACCGTTCGGGGCCTGCCCTTCCACCTGCCCGTGCCGGGGCGGCACAACGTGGAGAACGCCCTGGCAGCCCTCGCCGCCTGCGAGGCCTTGGATGTACCGCTGGCCGCCATGGCCGTCTCCCTGGCCGCCTTCCACGGCGTGTCCCGGCGTTTCCAGGTGGTGGGGACGCGCCGTGGCGTCACCGTGGTGGACGACTTCGGCCACAATCCCGCCAAAATAGCGGCGTCCCTCCGCACGGCCCACCTGCGGGCGGAGCGCGTGCTGGCGGTCTTCCAGCCCCACGGCTTCGGCCCCCTGAAGTTCCTCCGGGCGGATTTCGTGGCGGCCTTCGTCGCGGAACTGGCACCCCGGGATCGGCTGTGGTTCCTCGATGTCTTCTACGCCGGGGGCACCGCCGCCCGGGACATCAGCAGTGCCGACGTGATCGGCGACATGGCCGCCCGAGGTGTCGCCGCCGAACTCGCCCCCTCCCGGGACGGGCTGGTAGAGCGGCTGGCCATGGAGGCGAAGGCGGGTGACCTGATCCTGGTGATGGGGGCGCGGGATTCGTCGTTGACGGAGCTGGCCCGGGCGATCTTGGAAGGTTTGGGACGCGCCTGAAGCGCTATACACTGGGCCCGGGAGGGCCCATGGATGAGGCGAGGACGGCTCGGGCCGTGCGGGAGCTGCTGGCCAGCCTGGGTCAGGATCCGGATGCACCTGAACTGAGGGACACGCCCGCGCGCGTGGCGGACTTCTGGAAGGAGCGCCTGGCGGGCTACGGGATCGATCTGGCGGCTGAGCTGAGGCCCCTGCCCGGCGACCTGGCCCCCGTGCCCGTCATCCTCGAACGCATCCCCTTCGTGAGCACCTGCGAGCATCATCTGGCCACCTTCGAAGGGCACGCCACCGTCGGTTACCTGCCCGGAGCGGGCGGCACCGTGGGCCTCAGCAAGCTCGTGCGCGTGGTGCAGGCCTACGCCTGGCGCCTGCAGGTGCAGGAGCGCATGGCCCAGCAGATCGCCGAGGCCTTGAAAACCCACCTGCGCCCCGCGGCCTGGGGCGTCCAGCTTGTGGCCATCCATACCTGCATGAGCCACCGCGGCGTGAAGACCCCGGGCGTACCGGTGCGGACCACCCTACTGGGTGGAGCGTGGGTGGAAAATCCCCCGGCTCCTTTCCGCAGCTGAGGCTCCCACCATGTTCGGTGTCACCTCCGATCCCGCCAAGAACCGGCTGTACATCACCCTGGGCGGATACATGGAAGGTCCCGAGCGCCAGGACGTCCTGAAAGCGATCATGGCCGAGGCCGGCAAGCTTGCCCGCGGGTTCGACGTGATCAACGACATCTCCGCCCTCCATGCCTCCAACAAGGAGGGGTTCAAGGACCTCCTTCGGGCCAAGTCCGCCCTGAAACTCAAAGGTGTTGGCCACATCATTCGTGTGGTGAAGATCCCCCTCAGTCACATGCAGATTGAACGCATCAGCAAAGCCGCTGGATACGAGGCTGAGAGCGCTGAGAGCATCGAAGAGGCCGACCGGCACTTGGATGCCTTCCAAGCCCGGAGGGAGGGGGGATCGTGAAGGGGCCGCGGGGAAGCGGCAGTCGAAACGGCTGGAGGCGCTGAAATCGGCGGCCTTCCAGGAACTGCTGAAGGGCAAAAGGGCAGCAAGCCAGCGTTTCCTCCGTGGCCCGGCAGTCTGCGGATCTTGCTAAGCCTGTTGATCGAGGCAAATGACTTTGAATGGATTGATAGCGATGTTGGACTTCTGCCACGCGAGGGAGCCCAACTTAACGGCGATCTCCTTCGGTGACAGGATGTGATCCACATGATCGATTTCGATCGCATTGATAGGCATAGCTTGCGAGGCCGCGGTCGCGGGTTCCTGGGCCATCGTCGTGCCTCCTGATTCTTTCAGTATCTTGAGCCCTGCTGCACCATCCTTTCCTTCTCCCGAAAGAATGATGCCGATGGACCCGCGTGCTTGGTCCCTGGCCAGGGAAAACAAGAAATGATCGATGGCATTGTTCACCGGTTTATCCGGGCGGGGAATCAGCAACAGGGAGTCGCCTTCGATTTCCATGAACTTGTCCGGAGGCAGGATGTAGATGTGATCCGGCTGGATTTGCTGATGCTGCTCCGTGACTTGGATGACGGGCATGGTCGTCGAGCGGGAAAGAATCTCGGGAAGCAGGCTGTTAGATCCGCGCAAAATATGGGAGAGCAGGACGAAGGCCATGCCGGTATCCGTCGGCAGGTTCTCGATCAGCTGCTGAAAGGCCGCCAAGCCCCCAGCGGAGGCTCCGATGGCCACCACACTTGGATAGTTTGCTTCGGTCATATCTTTGTCCACGCTGTAGATGAAGGTTCATGTTGCAGATGGGGCCTCGATCCAAGGAAGTCTAGGGGCCCGAAAAGGGTGCCCAAGCCAGCCTAGAATACGCTTTGGCGCAAGGGACCAGCGCAATGACCGTCGAGGGACTCGGCGCCTGCGGGACCCCCTTCCAACTACCCACTGGCCACTGGACATGGGCAGAAATGATAGGCTCGGGGTAGGCGTCCCCTGGATCCTAGGCCGGGAAAGCCTAAAGCACCCAAGAAACCCGAGCCTTCGAATACCCTGAATTTTTTGATTTCATTCTCACGATCGTTGGTTTTCGGGAAGGGAGGTCAGGTTGCGGATCCAAAAACCCCTCTCAAGGCGGCGAAGACTGGTCGTGCGCTTTGAGCTCTCGCCCTCTACTCTGATCACCCTTATTCTCGTGGTCGCCGGATCGTGGGTGCTGATCCGGCTCTTTCCGGCCGTGTTGGTGCTCGTTACGGCGCTCATCATTGTCGGCACGCTCAACCCGGCGGTGGAGTGGCTCGAAGCGCGCCGGATCCGACGGGTCTGGAGCATCGTGATCGTGTTCAGCGCCCTCTTGGCCGGCACCCTGCTCCTTCTCACCCTGACACTCCCCAAATTTCTGGCCCAGGTGACCAGCCTCATTGACCGTGAGCCGGTGCTGCGGGCGCGCCTTGTGGCCCATCTCGCCCATTCCCATCTGACGGCCCCCCTCGCGGAAGCCCTGCGCACCGTGCACTACGAGTCGCTGATGAAATCCTTCGCGGCGCAGGCCTTCGCCTTGTCGACCCGCGTGATTGAAGTCTTCGCCTACAGCGTAGGCGCCATCTTCCTGGCGCTTTACATGATGATCGACCGGGACCGCTTGCGCGGGGGCCTCTTCTCGATCGTACCCCGCACGCAGCACATCCGGCTTTCCCGCGTCATGTTGAACCTGGAATTGATCGTCGGTGCCTATATCCGCGGACAGGTCATCACGTGCACGCTCATGGCTGTCTTCATGTTCATTCTGCTGGTGGCGTGTGGCGTGCCGAATGCATTGGCGATCGCGCTCTTCGGCGGTGCCGCGGATGTGCTGCCCTATATCGGCATTTTTCTGACGATGGGCCCCGCGGTCCTGGGGGCGCTCGCCAGCGGCCCGGCCATCACCCTGATCGTTCTTGTGATGATGCTCGCCTACGAGGAGTTTGAAAGCCGCGTGCTCGTGCCCGTAGTCTACGGTCGAGCGCTGCGCCTTCCGTCCTCCGTGGTGCTTTTTTCGCTCATCGTGGGTGCCACGCTGCTGGGAATTGTGGGAGCGCTGCTCGCACTCCCGGTTGCGGCGGCGATCCTGATGCTCGTCGAGGAATTGCGCGTGGAGCTGCCAGGCGAGACGCCACTCGTCGAGGATGTGGAGTTGCAAAAAGAAGACGACCGACTGGAACAGGATTATCAGCGCCGCACAGAAGGCATGTCGGCCCATGAGGCTGCGGCCATCGCCGTGGAAATGTCGGACGATCGAAAGAAGGAAGAGGCCGTCCTCCAGGTCCCCCCACTCCCCTGATCCCCCAGAGGAACCCACCGCCCTCTTTTCTCGAAGTCCGTCCACGGCGAGGGATGGGTCCACGTCCAGAGTCAAGCCGTGCTGGAAGAGAATGCTTCATCGGAGCTTCCATGACCTTCAAGCCGCTCGCAGGCCTGGCCCTCATCATCCTCGGGGCCGCTGCCCTGGCCTGGCCGGAGTTCAGCTACACCAAAGCCAACCACGAGGCCCAGTTCGGCCCCATGGAGTTCACGGTGAAGGAGAAGGAGACTCTGCGCATCCCGGTGTGGGCGAGTTTGGCGGCCATGGCGGTGGGCATTGGGCTCATCTGGCGCGAAAAGCGCTGATCCCATGAACGACACTCCCGTTTCTCCCCGGATCTTCGTGGACGCCGACGCCTGCCCGGTTAAGGATGAGATCTTCCGCGTGGCGACCCGGTGCGCGCTGAGGGTGGTGCTGGTCTCCAACTCCCCGCTGCGAATCCCGCGAAACCCCCTGTTTGAGCTGGTGGTGGTGGCGAAGGGGCTGTTCGACGGGGCAGACGATCTGATCGTGGAGCGCATCACAGACAGAGATATTGCGGTGACCGGAGACATCCCCCTGGCGGCCCGCTGCCTGGAGAAGGGGGCACGGGTCCTGGACGCCAAAGGCCGGGTGTACTCGCCCGAATCCATCGGCGATGCCCTGGCCGGACGGGAGCTGATGACCCACCTGCGCGCCATGGGCGAGTTGGGGGGCGGACCCCCGCCTTTTTCGGCCAGGGACCGTTCGATGTTCCTGCAGCGGCTGGACGACCTGATCCAGGCCCTCCGGCGCAAAGAGCGCCTAGCATAACCCCACGATGCCGCGCGAGGGGCGCCCTGCGCCACAATAGCTGGAGGTGATGCGGCATCGCCCTCCGTCTGGCGCCACGCTGCGCGTGGCTCCCGCTTGCAGGCTCGCGGAGCCGGAGCCTCCCCGCCACCCCTCGCCCCCGTACCCTATCGCAGGCCCCACTTAGGCCTGCTCCTGTGGAGCTTTGCTCCGCAGAGGGTAGAGCCGGATGAAGCCAGCCGGGCACCCCGCAGTGTCAAGTCCCTTGGCTCGGGCCTCTGGCTCTCGGGGCTGCGCCCCCGCAGCGGCTTTGCCGATGCGGCCCTATCCGCTTCGCGAATGGTGAGCAACGAACCACGTTGCCCTGCGGGTCCTTCCTTCTCGGTATCGCCTCCGGCGATACGCGAGACGAACGGATACCTGCGGTGCATCCCGGCTGGCTTCATCGCGGCATCGTCGGGTTATGCTAGGCGCTCTATGGCGGTAGACTGCAGGAAAGGCAGGAGTGGATCCAACCTTCGTGATGATCGGATAAGCCATGGCCAGGAAGCCCAACTACAACTTCGAGAAGCGGCAGAAGGACTTGGCCCGGATCAAGAAGAAGGAAGAAAAATTGCAAAAGAAGGCGCTGAAAAAGGACGCCCTGGGCAACGATATTCCGGAGACTGAGGGCGAGGACACCGAAGGTACGGAAGCGACCTCCGGCGAAGGCGAAACCGAGGGCAGCTGAACCCAGCTCCACCTGGAGTTCCCTATGGACCCGACCGCTGAAGCGATGCTCCACGCCCTGCTGGCTATTCCAGTGGCCGCGCTGGGGACCCTGCGGGATGGGGCACCCTTCGTCTCCATGGTACCGTTGGTGCCCGGGCCGGATGGGTCGGGATTCCTCCTCCACGTGAGCCGCCTGGCCCAGCACACCCGCGACCTGCTGGCGGATGCCCGGGTCAGCCTGCTACTCATGGCCCCGCTGACGGAGGACCAGGATCCCCTGGCCCTGCCCCGCCTGACCCTGCAGGGCGTGGCCGAAGAGATCCCTCTGGATTCCGAGGTTCACGCCTCGGCGGCTGGCGCCTACCTGGCACGCTTCCCGCAAGCGGAGCTCACCCTCGGACTGGGGGATTTCTCCTTTTTTCGAATCCGGGCCACGTCCGGACGCCTCGTGAGCGGGTTCGGCCGGGCCCTGACCCTGGACGCCAGCCAAATTCGGGCGGGCCTCTCCCGGGTCTCCTGAAGGGATCAACTCTCGACATATCGCGAAGTTGAGTCTCGCCTGGTCGGGATCGACGGGGGCAAAACGTTTGTCGATATCCAGAACCCATATAATGGTTTGACTTATTGCTTTGGCATGGGGATGGCTCTACCTTTAGACCGCCGATTACGGCCCCACAGGAGACCCTATGTCCTTTCCCGAGTCCAAGACCCACCAGAACCTCAAGGCCGCCTTTGCTGGCGAAAGCCAAGCGAACCGCCGCTACACCTGGATGGCCCAGGTGGCGGAAAAGGAGGGGTTGCCCGAGGTGGCCGCGCTCTTCAAGCACAGCGCCGATGGCGAGACCGGCCATGCCCTCAAGCACCTGATGTTCCTGGCAGCCAAGGCCAGCGATCCCGCCACGGGCCTGCCCCTGGGCGATTCACTCACCAACCTGAAGTCCGCCGTGGCTGGGGAGACCTATGAATACACGGACATGTATCCCGAGTTCGCCCGGGTGGCCAAGGAAGAAGGCCAGCTTGAAATTGCGGCCTGGTTTGAAACCCTGGCCAAGGTGGAGCGCTTCCATGCCGGCCGCTTCCAGGATGCGCTGACGCGGCTCCAATCCGGCGCCATCGCCGCCCCCGACGCCGATATCGCCAAGCACATCTGAGGTGCTCCATGCTCTTGGCCTTCGATCCCGCCACCGAGTACAGCCGATTCCTGGCGCGCCAGCCCTTCCTGGCCCGGCAGGCGGCCTTGCGCCTGGAACTGGCTGAAGGCATCACCTTCCAGCCCGAGACGATGGAGAGTGTGCAGGACCAGGTCGTAGAGACATTGTGGGCCGAAGGCATGACCCTGGAATCCGCGTCCGCCAAAGACCTGGCCGAGGCTCGTGATTCCTTTTCCGCCCTGGCCCCCCGACTCGAGCCGGGCGGCCAGAGCATCGTCGCCACCCTGTTCCTGGGCTTCCCGGATGCCGTTCGGGACGCGCGCCTGGCCACGCTGCACCACTTCCCCGAACAGCTTCGCCTGGAGCTGTCCGACGGCAGCGTGGTGGAACCGACCGTGGATCGCGGCGCCGCCGGGCCCGACGATCGCCTGCCCTCGGTGCTGGCCCTGCGCTACCTGCTTCCGGACGGCTGCGCCATCGCCGCCCTTGTCTCCAACAACGCCGAGCTCCAAGGCCGCTGGCCAGCGCCTGCCGCCTGGGGCTCCTGGCATTTCTGAGGAGTACCCATGAACCGTTCCGTCATCGAACACCTGAATGCCGAGCTGGCCACCGCCATCGTGCTGGCACTGAATGCCAAGCGCTACCACTGGACCGTCACCGGCCCCCACTTCCGCGACTACCACCTGCGCTTCGAGGATCTCTACAACGCCGCCGACGGTACCGTGGACGAGCTGGCGGAACGGACCCGCATGGTGGGCGGCATCCCCATCCATGCCCCGGCTCAGATCGAAGCCCAGACCAAGGCCGCCATCTCCAATCCCTCGGCCCACCTGGATCCCGAAGCCATGTTGCAGGAGGCCCTGGCCAACGAGGAGGCCGTCATCGCCCTCATGCACGAGGGCATCGAACTGGCCACCGGCGCCGGCGACCCCGGCACCGCCGACCTGCTTACCCGGTTCGTGCAGGCCCACCAGAAGGAGGCCTGGTTCCTGCGCGAGATGCTGGGCTAGCCTCCTTTTCCCAATTTCCGACGTTTTTGGTAAACTACTTTTCCGCGACCCGCGCGTTCAAGGAGACACCTATGGCCTACACCGCCAAATCCTATGACCACCTGAAGGGCGGGGCCCTGAAAGGGCTCAGTGACGCCCAGCTGGACCAGCACTTCACCCTCTACAAGGGCTACGTCACCAAGCTGAACGAGATCGAGGAGAAGCTGGCGGTGGCGGACAACACCAAGCCCAACTACTCCTTCAACGAGTTCAGCGAGCTGAAGCGCCGCGAAGCCGTGGCCTTCAACGGTTCCTTCCTGCACGAACTCTACTTCGAGAACCTGGGCGCGGACAGTGACGTGAGCGCCGGCCTCAAGGCCGCCCTGGACGCCGTGGGCGGCCAGGCCAAGGTCATCGCCGACCTGAAGGCCACGGCCATGGGCGGCCCCGGCTGGGCCCTGCTCACCCGCAATCGTCGCGACGGCAAGCTGCACACCTACTTCGTGGCCGAGCACCACCTGGGCCTGCCCATCGAGCAGGAGCTGCTCCTGGTGCTGGACAGCTGGGAGCACGCGTTCATGGTCGATTACGGCATCGCCCGCGCGAAGTACCTCGATGCGTTTGTCGAGAACATCAAGTGGAGCGAAGTCAGCAAACGCTTCGGGAAATAGGCGCACGGGCCTTCAGGTCTCTCAACGCGTGCTCATGGATGGGCCCCTTCCGGGGCCCGCCTTTTGTTACCGGTCGCACGCCTCCGCCTGATGCACAGCGCCCCGCGCTGTGCTCCCACTCGCCCTTCAGGCTCGCGGAGGCGGAGCCTCCATGGTCGATTACGGCATCGCCCGCGCGAAGTACCTCGATGCGTTTGTCGAGAACATCAAGTGGAGCGAAGTCAGCAAGCGCTTCGGGAAATAGGCGCGCGGGCCTTCAGGTCTCTCAACGCGTGCTCAAGGTTGGGCCCCTTTGGGGGCCCTTCTTTCCCTTTGGGTTGCTCCCCTACATCCAGTCACCGGATCCCGGCGTATCCCTCCTTGACCATGCCCAGCGGCCGGCTCACCCGGCTCCTCGGCCCGGTCGAAGGGGGGGGAATATGTCACAGGCCATGGATCGGATCACCTTTCTGAAACTGATGGGGTTGGGGGGCGTGGTGTTTGCCACGGGACTTCCAGGCTTTGCGGAAGCGCTCGGACCGGCGGGTGCAACCCGGGCCACCGACTTCTTCTTCGTGCAGCTGACGGATACCCACTGGGGCTTCGAGGGCCCCAAGGCCAACCCGGATGCCACGGGCACCCTGGGCAAGGCCATCGATGCCGTGAATGCCCTGGAGCCACAGCCGGATTTCATCATCTTCACCGGGGACCTCACCCACATCACCGATGACCCCCTGCTCCGCCGCAAGCGCATGGCGGAATTCAAACAACAGGTGGGCCGCCTGCGGGCCAAGCAGATCCGCTACCTGCCCGGGGAGCACGATGCTTCCGGTGATCACGGCGAGGCCTTCAAAGAGGCTTTCGGGCCGTCCCGCTATACCTTCGCCCACAAAGGCATCCACTTCATCGTCCTGGACAACGTGTCCCAGGAGGGCTCCATCCTGGGCGAGGAGCAACTGCGGTGGTTCGCGGGCGAGCTGGGCCGGACACCCAAGAACGAACCCCTCGTGATCTTCACCCACCGGCCCCTCTTCGAGCTCTACCCGGACTGGGATTGGACCACCACCGACGGGCAAAAGGCCCTCGATCTGCTGAAGGACCATCGATTCGTCACGGTGTTCTACGGCCACATCCACCAGGAGCATCACCACGCCACGGGCCACATCCAGCACCACTCGGCCACCTCCCTCATCTTCCCCCTGCCGGCCCCGGGCTCCACCCCCAAACGGGCTCCGGTTCCCTGGGATCCCGCCCATCCGTACCGGGGCCTCGGCTTCCGCCAGATCCACACCCAGCCCGCCCAGCTAAAGGCCGGTGAGGGTCAAGGACTGTTCGCCCTGGCCGAAAAACCGCTGGCCGAATCCCTGAAAAGCGCAGGGACACCCGCATGACCGCGCTGCCACCCCATGAGAAGGATTCGATGACCACGCCATCCCGGCGGACCTTCTGTGCGACCTGCTGCACCCTGCTGGCGGCAGCCGCTTTGCCCGGGCATGCCCAGGCCCCAGTCCCGCCGGAAAAGGGGCCGGATCCCCAGCCGCTGAAACGCACGGAAGCGACCCGCGCCGGGCTGACCCCAGGCAGGGTGCTGGACTATCGGAAAGCGGGTGCCTTTTACCTCATCGCGGACGCCCGCGGGATCTTCGCGCTCACGGCCGTCTGCACCCACCGCGGTTGCCTCGTCCTGTCCGAGGGAGCCGAGGGTTTCGGCTGCCCCTGCCACGACAGCGCCTACAACCTCCAAGGGGAGGTCACCGAGGGGCCCGCGAAGCTTCCCCTGCGGCACCTGGAAGTGACCGAGGTCGAACCCAAAGGCCTGCTCCAGGTGGACGTCTCCCGCACGGTGTCTCCCGAGACCCGCCTTTGAGGGAGTCGCCGGATCTACAGGGACTGGTCAGGGGGCGTCCACGGGACCAGGATGGAGGCACCATGTCCTCCGAGCTACGCCATGACTCCTCCGTTCCCTTTGGGGACGAGGACGTTTGCCTCATCCAAATGGTTCGCGAAGGCCGGGAGGAGGCCCTTCAGCAGCTCCATCGACGCTATGCGCCCCTGGTCTTCCATCTGGCCTGCCGGACCGTGGACCGCTCCGCAGCCGAAGAGATCGTGCAGGACACCTTCCTGGCCGTGTGGCGCCGAGCCGCCGACTTCGACCCCTCGCGGGGTTCCTTCCGCACGTGGCTGCTGAGCATCGGGCACCACCGGATGCTGGACGAGCTCCGCTCCCGTTCCCGGCGACCGCAGGTGGCGGGCGACCAGCTGCTCGATCAGGCCGCCCTGACGGCGGAAGAGCCCCTCCCGGACGAAACCCTGTGGAAGGAATACCAACGGGACGCCATTTCAGAAGCCCTGGCAGCCCTGCCCACACCCCAGCGGGCCGCCCTGCGATTGGCCTTCTTTGCCGAACTCACCCATGAAGAAGTGGCCAAGGCATTGAAGGTGCCCCTCGGCACCGCCAAGACCCGGATTCGCAGCGGGCTTCGGCTTCTGGAGCGGCATCTGGGCAGCCTGGTGGCCCTCCTGGTCGTGGCTCTGACCGGTACCGGGTCCTGGCTGTACTTCCGCCACGCGGGCCGGGACACCCAGACCGAACGGGCGGTTCACCTGCTGGCGGACAGTCAGACGAAGGCCCTGCGCCTGGTTCCCGGAAGTGCCGCCGCCCCGGCGGAGACCGGCCTCCATGCCACCTTCCGCAGTGCCCCGGGTGCGAATCTCGCGGTGCTTACCCTGACGCGCTTCCCGGCCCCACCCGATGGCGAAGGGTATGTGCTCTGGGTCAGGACTCCCCGGGGGTGGCGGCACCAGGAGCTCCAGCGACCCGATCGTGAGGGGCAGGGCCTGCAGGTCCTGGACGCGGACTGGCTGGCCGAGGGCTGGCCACTGGAATTGTGCATCACCCAGGAAACGACTCCGGCCGTACAGCCCGCCGGACGGGTGGTGGTCAGCTGGTTCAAGCCCTCGGACCCGAGTCAGCTCCCGCCCTAGCGACGGGCCAGGGGCCCCCGCAGGGCCTCTCGGGCCGCCCGGAGGGTTCTCTCCGTGGTCGGCCAGTCGATGCAGGCGTCGGTGACCGAGCAGCCGTACTTCAGCTGCGAAAGATCCGCCGGAATGGGCTGGTTGCCGGCTTCGATGAAGCTTTCGATCATCAGGCCCACGATGGACCCATTGCCGCAGGTGATCTGATTCACGCAATCCTTCAGGACCAGGGGTTGCAGCTCTGGTTGCTTGTAGCTGTTGGCGTGGGAACAATCGACGACGATGTTCGGTGCCAGCTTGGCCTTGGCCAACGCCTGCTCGGCCATGGCGATGCTGACCGTGTCGTAATTGGGACGACCCCCGCCACCGCGCAGCACGAGGTGGCCATAGCCGTTGCCGCGGGTGCGCACCACCGCGGACCGGCCCTGATTGTTGAGACCCAGGAAGCTATGGGGGCTGGCGGCCGAAAGGATGGCGTTGATGGCCGTGTCCACCGAACCATCGGTGCCGTTCTTGAAACCGACCGGAGTGGACAGGCCCGAAGACATCTCACGATGGGTCTGGGATTCCGAAGTACGCGCCCCGATGGCCGTCCACGCAATGAGGTCGCCGATGTACTGGGGCGCGATGGGATCGAGCGCCTCGGTGGCCGCAGGCAGGCCAATCTCGTTGACCCGCAGGAGGAAGGCACGGGCTTTCTGGAGGCCCTCCTCGATGTGGAAGGTGTCATCCATGCGCGGATCGTTGATGAAGCCCTTCCAGCCCGTGGAGGTGCGCGGCTTCTCGAAATAGACGCGCATGACCAGGACCAGGGTGTCGGCCACCTCATCGGCCAGCCGCTTCAGACGCCGGGCGTAGTCGAGCCCGGCCTCCGCGTCGTGGATCGAGCAGGGGCCGACTACCACGAAGAGGCGGCTGTCCTGGCGATCGAGGATGCGGTCCAGCGTGCGCCGTCCTTCAATGACCGTTTTCGCCGCCGATTCGGACAGCGGCAGCCGGGCATGGATTTCCTCCGGCGTGAGCATGGTATCGAAGGCTTCGATGTTGAGGTTTTCGGTCGGTTGCATGGCTCGTCCCGGATGTTGCTGGCTTGAACGCTCACTGCCCCTGGGCGACCCGCGAGGCGCGAAGCACCGCCCGGAACACGTCTTCCACTCCCTGCGGATCCATGTGGGCCTCCTGCGCCCAGGCGCGGCGGGCCTGGAGCTGCGTGGCCTCGCGCTCGGGGTCGTGGACGGGGAGGCCCAGCTCCGCCTTGGCGCGCCCGGCCCGCAGGACCAGCTCCGTGCGCCGGGCCAGCAGGGCCACCAGTTCCTGGTCGAGGCCGTCGATATGATCCCGGGCCTCCTGCAGGGCTGGCGAGCGGGCACCCAGGTCGGGGATGGAGAGCTGCTCATCCGCCCCGCTGACGGCCGCGTCGGCGAGGCTCGCGTGAATGGCTGTCAGGGCTTCCAGCAGGCCTTCCCGGGCGGGTGCGGCGAAGGGGTTCTGGTTCTGCAGGGCCGCAAACAGGTGGCCAGCGTCCTCCCGCACCGAATCAAGGGTGCGGGCAATGGCGTGAAAGGAGGGTGGCGTGAAGGGCAACTCGGCCCCGGCGCCCACCGCCAGCAGGCCTTTGGCGAGGAAGAAGGTAAGGGCGTGGGTGGTGGCCATCACCCGGTCGTGATCCTCGGGACTCTGGCGCAGCACCTCGCAGCCCAGGCTGTGGAACAAACCCTCCACCCAGTCGGCGGCGCTGGGATGGCGGGGCGACGCGCACAGTACCACCCGCAGGGGGCGCTCGGCCCGGGCCAGGCTCACGGGACCGAAGAGCGGGTGGGTCCCCGCGTGGGGGATCGCCGCACCCAGGTAATGATCCAACAAGGCACAGGGACCGGCCTTCACGCTGCCCACGTCGAAGACCAGGTGGTCGGGCCGCAGGTGGGGACGCAGGCCCTTCAGGGCGTCCTCCAGGGCCGGGATGGGCACCGCGAGCACTAGGGCCTCGTGGGCGTCCACCAGGTCCCGGAGGCTGGTGGCCCGGCGTACCGCGGGTATGTCAGCCACCGGGTCCCAGGCCCCATAGGCGTGACCCGCCTCCTGAAGGAGCGTGGACAGCGCCCTCCCGAAGCGGCCATAGCCCAAGATGCCGATGCGCATGGGGATCTCCGGTGGAAGGAGATGATCCTACCGCATCAGGTCCTGGATGGCCGCCACGGTGGGCACATGACCCTGACTCTTGACCACTCCGTCGATCACCAGGCCAGGGGTCGACATCACGCCCCGCGACACGATGTCCGGGTACTCCGTGACCTTCACGAGGGTACCGCCCCCGATTTCCTGGACAGTTTGTTGAGTGTATTCACGCGGCGACGCTCTTGCCAGTGAGATCCTGACGGACTTGGGCTGGGGTGCGGTGGCCGTGGCGTTTGACGAGCCATTGGTGGTTGTAGAGGTCCTTGAAATCGTGCAGGGCTAGGCGCAGCTCCTCGATGGTACGGAAGGATCGGATCCAGAGCAGTTGTTCTTTGAGTGTGCGCCAGAACCGCTCGATGACCCCGTTGCCTTCGGGGGCGCGGACGAAGGACGGACTGCTTTCGATCCCAAGCCAGCGAAGCTCCTTCTGGAAGGCATCGGCGATGTACTGGCTGCCGTTGTCGTGGCGAAGCTTTAGGCCACTGACGATGGCGGCCTGGAAGCCGCCGAAGCTGCTCCTTACGGCCTGTCGCACGGGCTCCAGGGCTTCGAAGCGCGTGGCTTGCTTGGCGGCGTGGATGCCCAGCAGTTCACCCGTGCAGTGGTCCACCACACCAAACACGGCGACCTGGCCTTCGTCGAGTGTGAACGTGCTGGTGGCATCTGTGCCCCACATCTCGTCGGGGCGCTCCGTGGTGATGATGCCGTCATGGATGCGTGGGCCCAGGCTGCGACGGCCCTTAGCGGGCGCCTGAAGGCCATGCTCGCGCATGAGGCGCATCACCCGTGGCTTGCCCACGCGGATGCCTGCGAAACGCAGCCGGGCGTGCACCTTGCGATAACCCTCCCCGAGAAAAGGACTCCCGGAGAGCACCTGTCTGATGGCCTCAACCATGGCCTCATCTGGAATGAGGACCTTGGGGCCGCGCTTCTGGAGCGGCACGGGCGCAGCCGCCCGAGCCGCTCTGGCGTAGTGGCTGCTCCTCGGCAGCCCCAACTCCTTGAACACTGGCGCCACGCCGCAGAAATGATCCGGGGAACCCGCATCGGCGCGGATCACTTCAAGTTCCCCTTCCCGAAAGGCCCATCGATCCCCCGCAACCTCAGAAAGGACTGGTGGATCTTGAGGCGCATCGTGGTGTCCCCCAGCGCCTCCTTGAGCTGCCGGATCTCCTCGTCCTGAACGTCCGGTTGGCGTGACTTGAGTCCCGCCTGTCCCGCCCTCAGGAAACCCTCCTTCCACGCCGCGATCTTGTGGGCGGTGACCCCAAGCTCTCGCGAGAGCACATCCAGGTCCTCACCCCGCAGCAGCCGCGGGAGCCTTCCCATGCTTCTTCATTGGCACCTTCCTATGGGGATTCTTCCCCAATTTGGTGTCCAAGGAAATCGGGGGGCGGGAGACCCCGCGATAAAGGGAACGCCCAGGTAGATGAAAACGCTCATGGCGATCTGGCCAAGGGTGATGTTCACTACAGCACCCTGGAGGCCGAGTTTGGCCGGCAGGATGGTGATAAATAGCCAGGCATACACGCTGAAGAACAGCACCTGGAAGATCGAGTTGAAGGCCACCAGCCCGGCGCAGTATTCCGTGTCGCCCTTGGCCAGATCGTTCCACACGATGACCATGGCGATGCAGCGGGCCAACCCGATCATGATCAGGCCGATCATGTATTCAGGCTTGTCCCGCAGAATATAGAACCGCCAGCCCGAACATGAGCAGCGGGCCGATGACCCAGTTCTGAATGAGGGAAAGCCCAAGGACTTTCTTGTTCTGGAAGACCAAGTGCAGTTCCTCGTACTTCACTTTGGCGAGGGGAGGATACATCATCACGATGAGGCCCACGGCCAGGGGCAGGCTGGTGGTGCCCACGTTCCAGGCGTTGATGGCCCGGTTGAAGCCAGGGACCGCGAAGCCCAGCAGCACACCCAGGCCCATGGACAGGAAAATCCATAGGGTCAGATAGCGGTCCAGAAAGGAGAGACGCTTTTCAGCGGTCATGAGTGACTCCGATCAGACTGGCTTGCGAGCGGCGATGATTAGGCTGGTGATGTAGTCAGAAGGTCTGGTCCCCGCAGGCAGGAGGCTCAGGAGGTGATCCGTCATCGGGTCGCCTGCCGGAAGCATGGCTTCGACCGATTCACCCTTGTCCGTGAGCGTCAGGTCCACAAGTCCCGAGGCCTGAATCATGGTTCGGAGATCGTCCATGAGGGCGGCTCCCGCGATGCACCCCACCAAGGCCTCCACGCTTTCGCGGATCGGCTCCGGCAGCGGCTTCAGCAACACCATGTCAGAAATGGAGACGCGACCACCCGGCTTGAGCACGCGGGCGATTTCCTTCCACACGGCGGGCTGGTCCGGGCTCAGGTTCAGCACACAGTTCGACAGCACCACATCCACGGAGGCATCCGGAAGGGGAATGGCCTCGATCTGGCCGTGATGGAAGGTCACATTGTCCAGGCCCGTGCGACGGCGGAACTCGGCGGCGTTGTGACGGGCCTTGGCGAGCATGTCGCGGGTCATATCCACACCGATGGCCCTGCCTTCAGGACCCACCCGCTGGGCCGCCAGGAAGACATCCAGGCCCGCGCCGCTGCCGAGATCCAGGACGATCTCGCCAGGCTTCAACTCGGCCAGGGCGGTCGGATTCCCACAGGACAGGCCCAGGTTGGCGCCTTCAGGCAGGGTGGCCAATTCGACGTCCGAATAGCCAACGCCCTGGGCTACCTTGGCAGCGGTTCCACCGCCGCAGCACGAAGACTGGGGGCCGCAGCCGCCGCCGCCGATCCGGGCGATCTTGCCATAGGCGTCCTGGACCTTGAGGTGGGTGGGGTGAGTGGACGGTTCCATGGTTGCTCCAGGATTTACAGACAATTGGGGCCCTTGCAGCCACCGCCGCAGCAGCCCTGCCAGAGGTACTCGGTGAGGGCCTTCAGCTGGTCAAAGCGGGCGGCGTACCGGATGGTCGTACCCTGTCGGGCGGCGGTGAGCAGTCCGGCCTCGGTGAGTGCAGCCAGGTGATGGCTCAGGGTGGACGCCGCCATGCTTAGTTGGGCCTGGATCTGCCCGGCTGGAGTTCCCTCTATGGGTCCCTGGACCACCGTTCGAACGACGGACAGTCGCCCTTGGTGGGCCAGTGCCTTCAACTGCCGGGTGACGTTCTGAAGGGTGGGATTGGCTGCGCTCATGAGGACTTCATTCTTAATTTTCTAAAATATAGAATCAATAGCAAATTTGGGGGTCCGTGTAGCTTTTTTGGAACATGGACGCCCAGAACGACCTCCGCCCTCAGGGGGATCCCGGAGGGCGGAGGTCGTCCACGAATCGGGCAGGTTGCTCACCTCATCCATCCAAGGATCGGTGGTAGGGGTGGACTAGGGTCAGGGCAGTTCTTCTGTGATCGCCTTGGACGCCTTCTTGAACTCCTGGATGCCCTGGCCCAGCGACTTGCCAAGCTGGGGTAGCTTCGAGGGGCCGAAGAACAGGAGCACGGCCACGCCGAGCAGCAGGATTTCAGTCATGCCGAGGTTGCCCATAGCAACTCCCTATGGAATGGGGCGCGGCGACGGGCACCGCGCCCCGATTCATTGCATCAGGCTTTGGCTTTGGCCTTGACTTTCGGGGCGGCCTTCTCGGTCACCCACTTCCGGGGCCATTCCCAGTGGCTCGGTCCACCCCCAAAAGGCTCATAACCACTGACCTTCAGGCGTGGCCCTCTGACTCTTCCTGTTGTGCGTGGCAGGCAATGGCCTCGCCAATGGCTGTCTTGCCTAGGGAGTGGCATGAGACCCTTACTCTCGCTAAGCCCCCATGGCCTGTGGCCGATGCCAGCGGGGGCCATCGGCGGTGTCTACACGGCTGAGCATGCCGAGATCGGTGAGGAGGTCCAGGTGCGCGGCGATGCCCTCGCGGTAGCGGCCCCGGCTCTTGAAGGCCTGGGCGACGGCCTCCAGGGACCAGAGGGTGCCGGTGGCGAGCATGACCGCCCGGAGGGCGGCCAGTTGCTCCTTGAGGTCCTTGGGCCAGGGGCGGGGCTCCTGGGAGAGAGCGTTGGCTTCGGAGGCCAAAGGTCGCTCTGGTTCTTCGAGCATAGGCTGGGGGGCGAGGGGCACCGACTCGGGCGCCTGGTACTCAGGGCGAAGCCAGCGGACGAGGCCCCGGGCTTCCTCGGCAGCGCGTTCCTTATTCAGGGCCACCAGGCGCTCCAGAATCTCCGCGTCGCTGAGCACCACCGGAGGAACAGATTCTTTAACCACCGATGAACTCCGATGC
>JANYAS010000023.1 GCA_025361205.1 Holophagaceae bacterium | reverse complement strand
TGAGCGGCCCGCCCACCTCCAGGCAGCGGGCCCAGTGCTCGGCCTTGAGACCCATGGCGAAGTCCATGTGGGGCATGGCGCTGGTGAGCACGGCACCCGCGAAAGCCCCCGGATGGGTGGTGAGCAGTTCCAGGCTCATGGCGCTCCCATTGGAGAGCCCCAGCAGCCACGGGCGGTCGATCTGGAGAATAGGGAACAACACCCAGGCATCGGCGGCCAGCTGGGCGGTCAGGTAGGGTCCCTCCAGCGGTGCATCGGACTTCCCCTGCCCCCGGCTGTCGAAGGTGAGGATGCGATAACGGTCCGCCAAACCGGGCAAAACTCCGGCCCACATGGTGGTGTCCGAGAGCAGGCCGTTCAGCAGCACCAGCCATGGTCCAGCTGGATTCCCCTGCACCCGGAAGTGCAGCTTCAGACCCGACGGCAGCGTGGCGAAGGTGGGCTGGGGCCGCACCCTAGCCCCGCAGTTCCGCGGGGGAGAGGTGGCGCTCGAAGTGCCAGGTGCCCTCCTCCCACCGGATGACGGTGCAGCTGGCCTTCTTCATGTCCACATGGCGGCTGGTGAGATGGAAGGCCAGGCTGCTGAGGAAGGGCTGGTGACTGATGAGGGCCAGCACATCACCACGCCTCGCTTCGGCCATGAGACCGCGCAGCCAGAGATCGACCTGGTCAGGCCGGCCATCCGGCATGAGGTCGACGCGGGTCTCCATCGGGAAGGCGCCCGCGGCCTCCTGGAGGCAGGTCATGGTTTCCGCCGCGCGCCGGTAGGGGCTGTTGAAGCCCCGGCTGGGCTGATATCCGTGGGCCACCAGGCCCTGCATGGCTGCGCGGGTTTTCGTCCAGCCGTCTTCGGTCAAGGCACGATCCGAATCCTTCTGGCCGGGGAGTGGGTCCTCGGCGATGCCGTGGCGAATAAGCAGGAGGGTCGTCATCCACCGATGTTAACGCTACGGGTGCAATTCGGTATTTCTCCTTGTTTTTCAAGGCATTTCAAGAGATAGTAACCGTTTGGGCCCCTCCCGGCTGGCGCTTTTCGCCAACAGTGCCTGCCCTTCGGCACACTCGCGCAGGGAAAGCCCCGGGAGACATCGTGAGTGAGATTACCTTCGCAGCCCTCGGCTGCAGCGAAGCCCTGCTGGCCGCTCTGGCCAAGCGTGGTTTCGAGACCCCCATGCCCGTGCAGGCGCAGACCATCCGAGCAGGCATTGAGGGCCGCGACCTGCTGGTGCAGAGCCGCACCGGATCCGGCAAGACCTTGGCCTACGGCCTGCCCCTGCTGCAACGCCTGTCGGAGGATCGCCACACCCAGGCTCTCATCCTGGCGCCCACGCGGGAGCTGGCCCAACAGGTGGGTGCCGAGCTGCACACCCTCGTGCCCAAGCTGCCCATCGCCAACCTCGTGGGTGGCGTGGCCTACCAGCCCCAGCTCCGGTCCCTGCAGATGGGCGCGCCCGTCGTCGTGGGCACGCCGGGCCGCGTGATGGACCACATGAACCGCGGCACCCTCGATCTGAGCCACGTGACCATGATCGTCCTTGACGAGTGCGACGAGATGCTGAACATGGGCTTCCTTGAGGATGTGGAAACCATCCTCGCCAAGGTGCCCGCGGGACCGCAAACCTTTCTCTTCTCGGCCACCCTGCCCGCCCCCATCGCCAAGCTGGCCAAGCGGTTCCTCAAAGACCCGGTCCAGATCTCCCTCGCCGAGGCCGGTGAGCACGCCGTGCATGCCGACATCGCCACACGCCCGTGCTGGCGCCTGATCATCAGCACGTGCGCGCCCTGGTGAACCTGTTGCTGCGCGACCAGCCCAGCGCCGCCCTGATCTTCACCAAGACCAAGGCCCAAACCGAGGAGGTCGCCGAGGAATTGACCGTCTCCGGCCTCCAGGCGGCCTTCCTGCACGGCGATCTGGCCCAGGCCACCCGCACCCGCATCCTCAGCCAGTTCAAGGAGGGCAAGCTGCGCTACCTGGTCGCCACGGATGTGGCGGCGCGTGGTCTCGACATCGAGGGCCTGCCCTTGGTCGTGCACATGGGCATCCCCACCCAGCTCGAGAGCTACATCCACCGCAGCGGCCGCACGGGCCGCGCCGGTGCCAAGGGCACCAGCCTGGCCCTGGTGGGCTTCAAGGAAAGCCGCATCCTGCTGGCCTGGAGCCGCCGCGGCGGCCTCACCCTGGACTGGCGCGCCGTGCCCACCCCCGCGGAGATCCGCGAAGCCCAGGCCACCAAGCTGCTGGATGGCATCCAAGGTTCCGCCAGCGCCGCCCTGCTCAACCAGGCCACCCAGCTGCTGAAGGACGCCGATCCCGTGCGCCTCGTGGCCGGCCTGCTGGGCCTCGTCCAGGCCGACCAGGCCTCGGGCTTCGAGCTGCCCAACGAGCCCGAGAAGAAGGTGAAATCCCGCTTCGATCTCGCGCGGGAACGCAAGGAGGGCGGCCCCCGCCCCCAGCGCACCTATGCTGAGCGCAACGCCGCCCGGGGTGATTCTCCCCGACCGGATTCCGCCTTCTCCAAAACCCGCCCCGATGGGAGTTTCAAGCCCCGCAGCGATTTCGAGGACAAGCCCCGGCCCTACGCCAAGCCGAAGCCCCGCACCGATGCCCCCGCCCCGGCCAAGAAGGCCTGGGAAGATCGCCCCGCCAAGCCCGCCACCAAGGACGCCCCGCGTCCCTGGAAACCCGCGCCCGCAAAGGCCTGGAAGAAGAAGTAACCTTCTCTTTGCTGCCCTAAAAAGGAAGGGCGCCGATGGGCGCCCTTCCTTTTTCAGGCGTTCGGATCCGAGGCATTCAGATCCGCCGGCTTGGCTTCCTCCACCACCTTGGGCCGGCCCCACACGCGGTTCTCCGCGGGCTGGTCATGGGCCTTGTCGCGGCCTTCCTTCACCAGGCGGATGGCTTCGGCATCACTGCCGGACTTGGGCACAGTACCGGGCTTGAAGGCCAGGTGCAGCACCCGATCCGTGGTGGCGGAAGTGGCCAGCAGACCGGTGTAGCGGTCGATGTTAGCCCATTCCATGCCTTCTGGCGCCTTGAACTCTTCCCGCTCCGTGGTGGGCAGGGCCGCCTTCATGAAATCGATCCAGATGGGCAGGGCCACCTTGGCGCCATCCGCGCCCTTGAAGATGGTCTTCTTCTCGTCGAGCCCCACCCACACGCCGCAGACGATGCGGGTGGAGAAGCCGATGAACCAGCCGTCCGTGTGGTCGTCCGTGGTGCCGGTCTTGCCCGCCACGGGCCACTCCAGTTCGTTGCTGCGCGCGCCGGTGCCGCTGGTGGCCACGCCCTGGAGGCACTGGATCACCTGGTAGGTGCTCTGGGCATCCAGCACCTGCTCGGTGGCGAGGCCGCCATGGCTTTCCAGCACGCGGCCGTTGCGGTCCGCCACCTTCTTGATGAAGAAGGGCGTGGGCGCCTGCAGTCCGCCATTGGCGATGGTCGAATAGCCCCGCACCATCTCCTTCAGGGTCAGGTCCGCGGAACCCAGGGCCATGCTGGGGTACGGCGGGATGCTGCCCGTGAGGCCGCATTTCCGGGCGAAGTCGATGACGTTCATGACGCCAGTCTCTTCGAGCGTGCGCACGGCGGGAACGTTGCGGGAATCGCGCAGGGCCTCCCAGATGGGAATGGGCCCCCAGAAATCCCGCTCATAGTTTTTCGGCTCGTAGGGCTTCACACCGGCCCGCAGCGGCTTGAAATCCGAAGTGCCATCCGGATGCGTGACCGTGAGGTAGTCCACGGTATCGAGGAACCGCGTGGGCACATCCTGAACCATGGTGGCGGGCGTCTTCCCACCGGTGAAAGCGGCGCCATAGACGTAGGCCTTCATGGTGGAACCCACCTGGCGCAGGGCCTGGGTGGCACGGTTGAACTTGGAGCGGTTGAAGTCGTAGCCGCCCACCATGGCGCGGATCTCGCCTGATTTGGGATCCACCGCCATCAAGGCCCCTTCCACCTGGGGATCCTGATCGAGTTCGAGGGTCTTCGGCGTGCCGTCATCGGAAGTCTTCACGGTGAACAGCGGGGCCGCACCGCGGGGCAGCAACTTCTGGATATCTTTGCCAGCCCAGGCGAAGGCGCTTTCGGGAATATCCAACTGGGTCTTGCCGATGCGAACCTGGGCCTTGCCGCCCTTCCAGCCGAGGATCACACCCCGCACGCTGTCGCCGGTTTCAAAGTAGCGCTTCCAGCCGTTCAGCTGAGTCGTCTCCGGGTCCGTCACGAACTGCACCGCTTCTTTGCGGAAACCCCGGCGGCGATCCACCGCCTTGAGCCCTGCGCGCACCGCGTCATTGGCGGCTTCCTGCCAGTAGCTGTCCACGGTAGTGGTGACCTCCAGGCCGCCATTCAGCACCTGCTCCCGGCCATATTTCTCGTACAGGTATTTCCGCACCTCCTCCACCACGTAGGGCGCCACGGCTTCTTCCCGGGCGTTCTCGCGGGCCAGGCGGATGGGCTTTTCAATGAGGAGGCTGGCCTCCTGGGGCTTCAGGTAGTCCTCCTTGGCCATGCGGATCAGCACATGATTGCGCCGTGATTTCGCCGCGGCCCGGGACTTGGGATCCGGGTTGTAGGGGTTGTACCAGTTCGGATTCTGGACCAGACCCGCCAGCATGGCGCATTCCTCCGGCGCCAGCTGCGGGGCGCTCTTGCCGAAATAGAACTCGGCCGCGGCCTCGATGCCATAGCGGCCGCCGCCGAAATAGACCTCGTTGGCGTACATCTCCATGATCTGCTTCTTCGAGTAGGCCTTCTCCAGCTTGCGGGCGAGGATGATCTCCTTCAACTTGCGATCCAAGCGCTTCTGACGCTTGGCCGTGACGGTGCGGATGAGCTGCATGGTGAGCGTGGAGGCCCCCTCGCGGCGGCGGCCGAAGCTGCTCACGAAGTTCCAGCCGGACCGGGCCAGACCCCGGACCGAGACACCGCTGTGGTCCCAAAATTCCGTATCTTCCGTGGCCACCAGCGCGTTGATGAAGGCTTTGGGGATGTCGCCATAGGGGATCACCACCCGGTGTTCCTCGGCAAAGATGCCGATGACGTTGCCGTTCAGGTCGAGCACCTTGGTGATGGTCTTCGGCACGCGCAGGGCGAACAGGGTGAGGAAGCTGTCGGCATCGCGGGACATGATGGACCAGGACACCGCCAGGGTGGCGGCCCCGGCTGCGACGAGCGCCACGAAGGTCCAGAGCACGCGTCGGAACCAATGTCGGGAGGGCGAAGAGGAGGAAGCCATGGTCCAAGGATACCGGTAGACGGTTAGAGTAAGGCCATGTCCCAACGACTGATCCTCGTGGCCAAGGTCAAATCCCCGCACCTGGGTAGCACCCTGCGGGAGGTGATACCCGCTTTCCTGGCGCGCGGCTGGACCATCACGGGAGAACCCAGCCTGGAAGAAGCCTGGGATCAGGCCGGCCTTGATCCCGAGCGATTGGAGGTGGATCTCACTCTGGGGTCTGCGGCACCTCCGGCCGCGCTCTGCCTGGGGCTGGGCGGTGACGGCACCCTGCTCTACGCGGCCCGGCGCGTGGGCCTGCGGGGCACACCAATCCTGGGCATTAACCTCGGTTCCCTGGGCTTCCTCACGGCCCACCCCGCCTCCGGCGCCCAATCGGCTGTCGAGGCTTTCCTGGCGGGAACCCTCGTGCGGGATGTGCGACCCACCCTGGAGGCGGAACTCTGGCGCCAGGGGAATCTGCTGGCCCGTCAGACCGTGCTGAATGACGCGGTGCTGGCCAAGGGCGCCATGGCCCGCATCATGGACATGCACCTGACCATCGGGGCCCAGGATGCCGGCCCCATGAAGGCGGATGGCCTCATCGTGGCCACGCCCACGGGTTCGACGGCCTACGCCCTGTCTGCGGGCGGCCCGATCATGCATCCCAGCCTCGAAGCCTTCGTCATCGCCCCCATCTGCCCCCATACCCTCACGCTTCGCCCGCTGGTGGTGCCGGCCTCCGATCCCATCGCCATCACCCTGGTGGACGCCGAGGATGCGCACCTCACCCTGGACGGACAGGTGGGCCACCGGGTGCTGCCCGGGGATCAGGTGCGGCTCAGCCAGGCGGATACGCGGATCACCCTGCTCCAGCGGCCCGGCCTGGATTTCTTCACCTTGCTGCAGCAGAAGCTGCACTGGGGCGATCGCTGACAGCCTGGAACCGCGAGGTTCGCTGAAGCGCGCGAAAACCCAGGCAACTTCCTTCGAGCAGGTGCATAAGGGTCACCAGCACCTCTTCCCTTTCGCGTGCCCGCGGGACCTTTCGCGTCTTTCGCGGTGGCCTTTGATGACAGACCGCCGCCCCCAGTGTCCATTCCCACCTGATTGGTCGGCGGTGGTCTGCGCCATTCGCCGCTTGTGACCCCAGGCACAGAGGGCCAGGTCGACACTTCACCCCAGGTAGGACCTGTGTCCCTGCATGGAGGCCCCATGGCCCTCAAAGAACGACCGAAACCCTTCCTTCTGCCGGACTATTGCAAGGGCTGCGGCCGTTGCCTGGATGCCTGCGCCAAGGACTGCATCACGCTCAGCGATCAGATCAACCCCATGACCGGACTGGTGCCGGTGGAGCTGGATCTGACCGACTGCAACGCCTGCGGCATGTGCATGGATGCCTGCCCCGAGCCCTACGGTCTGCGACCCGCCCACGAGGGCGAGGTGCAGGAGTTCGAGCTGGAGGATCCGGCCAAGCTCTTCGGCGTGAAGCCCAGCGAAGCGCCTGTGCCCGTGGACATCCCCAATGAGACGCTGCCCCTGCCCCGCACGGAGCCCCTGGTCATCAAGGGCACCTACGCCTCGGCCGTGGGCGCCATCCTCGCAGGCTGCCGCCACGTCTACGGCTACCCCATCACCCCCTCCACCGAAGGCGCCGAGCTCATGGCGAAGTTCCTGCCCAAGCTCGATGGCACCTTCCTCCAGGCCGTCAGCGAAGTGGCCGCCGTGAACATGATGTACGGCACCGCCGGCGCGGGCCTGCCCACCATGACCTTCACCTCGTCGCCGGGCTTCAGTTTGATGCTGGAAGGCGTGTCCTACATGATCGGCGCGGAACTGCCGGGCGTCTTCGTCGACGTCATGCGCGGCGGCCCCGGTCTCGGCAACATTGCCCCCGAGCAATCCGACATCAAGCTGGCCTGCCACGGGCTGGGTCATGGCAACACCCAGGCCATCGTGCTGGCGCCCTCCACACCCCAGGAAATGCTCGACCTCACCATCCTGGCCTTCGAGCTCACCTTCAAATACCGCAACCCCGTGGTGCTGCTGGGCGACGGCTACCTGGGCCAGATGACGGGAAAGGTGCAGCTGCCGGAAACCATGATCAAGCCCGGCATCCCCAAGTGGGCGGTCTACGGCGACGCCATGCACCGAAAGAACCTCATCACCTCGATCTTCCTCACGGAGACGG